>JBOHXL010000030.1:0-30009 GCA_050736975.1 Chthoniobacterales bacterium
GTGGTGCTCAAGCCGGCCGAGCAGACTCCGCTCTCTGCCTTGCGGCTGGGTGAGTTGATTCAGGAGGCCGGTATTCCCGACGGCGTCGTGAATGTCGTGACCGGTCTCGGCGAAACCGCCGGCGCCGCGCTCGCCGCTCATCCCGGGGTCGACAAGATTGCGTTCACCGGTTCAACCGAAGTGGGCAAGCTTATCGTTAGGGTCGCGGCTCATGATCTGAAAAAAGTTTCACTCGAACTCGGCGGCAAGTCGCCCAACATCGTCTTCGAGGATGCGGATTTGGAGACGGCGATTCCCGGCGCGGCCAGCGCGATCTTCTTCAACCACGGCCAGTGCTGCTGTGCGGGCTCGCTCCTCTACGTTCACAAGAAGCATTTCGACAAAGTGGTGAGCGGCGTTTCCGCGGCCGCGAAGAAAATCAAACTCGGTCCGGGTCGCGAGCCCGACACCGAAATGGGTCCGCTTGTTTCCGAGGAGCAGCTCAATCGGGTGATGGGTTATCTGCATTCCGGGCGGGACGAAGGCGCCCAGCCTGTCGTTGGGGGCGGGCGCGCCGGGAAGCGCGGCTATTTCGTCCAGCCGACCGTGCTGGTGGACACAAAGCCCGGCATGAAAGTCGTGAAGGAAGAAATCTTCGGTCCGGTCGTCTGCGCCATTCCCTTTACTGATCCGATCGAAGTCGTGCAGGCGGCCAACCACGGCATTTACGGACTCGCCTCCGCGATCTGGACGCGGGACGTGTCGAAAGCGCACCGGCTCGCTTCTGAGCTGCGCGCCGGGACGGTCTGGGTGAATTGCTACAACATCTTTGACGCGGCGCTGCCCTTTGGCGGCTATCGGCAATCGGGCTGGGGTCGCGAGATGGGCGCTGAAGCACTGGAGCTTTATACTGAGACGAAAGCGGTCTGCGTCCAATTGTAAGTCTTAAAGAGTTTTAAGCTTTAAGTCTTGGAGCTAAGGGTACGGAGCTGTCTAGCCTCTGCTATCCGCGGTCCCGCTGAAGATCGGGCGGTTGCAGTGACCCGGCCGGTTTTCGGTTGAAAGCAGAGCAGGTCGTTTTTCGCGTGCCCGATGATGCACGGAATCTCCGAGCCCTCCGATTGGACTTACCTCTGGACAGGTGCCTAAATCGGCGATCAAAAAATGCGCAGTGATTCCCAAGCCATGCGCAGTTCGCCCTGCTGGATCGTGGGAAACTTTTGAAAACCATGGCAAACGAGAACGAAACCGACGGCACGACTTCGCGACCGGAAAAAACGTGGCCCGCGAAACATAACTGGCGCTACATCCCGCGAGAAATGCCAGCAAAGCGCGAGGTCGCCGAGCGCATCTGCGATTTCGACGAAATCTACGACCTCTTCGATGTAGCAACCGCTCGTGAACAGGCCAGCCGCTGCATCAATTGCCCCGATCCGCCCTGCGCCCAGACCTGTCCGCTCGGCAACCGCATTCCGGTCTGGCTTGCCCTTGTTGCGGATGGCCGCTTTCTCGAAGCGGCGGAAGTGTCGCGCTCCACCAGCAACCTGCCGGAGATCTGCGGCCGGGTTTGCCCGCAGGAGCGGTTGTGTGAAGGCGCCTGCATCCTGAACGCCCGCTCGGAACCGGTCGCGATCGGTCCGCTGGAAAAGTTTCTCAACGAATACGCCTTTGCGCATGGTGGCGTCGATGCCGTGCCGGCCGAGCCTAACGGATTAAAGGTTGCGATCGTGGGCAGCGGTCCCGGTGGCATCGCCTGTGCGGATGAACTGGCGCGGCGCGGTTACGCCGTCACTGTCTTTGAAGCGCAAAGCCGGCCCGGCGGGCTTTTGGTCAATGGCATTCCATCGTTCAAGCTCGAGAAGTCGATCGTGGAACGGCGGCTCGATCTCTTGCGCAAGCGCGCTGTCACTTTCCGCTGCGGAGTCAAAGTCGGTCGCGACATTTCTCTCTCGAGCCTGCGCCAGCAGTTCGACGCGGTTTACCTCGCGATCGGCGCACAGAAGCCAAAGGAACTTAAAATTCCCGGCGCCGATCTCCGCGGAGTCTTCGATGCCTTGCCTTTCCTGATTCAAAAGAATCTTGAAGCGCCCGAGGAGCCGTTGATCGATGTGAGAGGAAAGCACGTCGCCGTCCTTGGTGGCGGCGATACTGCGATGGATTGTCTGCGCACGGCGATTCGGTCCGGGGCGCGTGAAGCGATCTGCATTTACCGTCGCGACCTCGAGAACATGCCCGGCAGCCGGCGCGAATATCTGAACGCGATCGAAGAAGGCGCGCGCTTCATGTTTCTGACCAACCCGGTGGCTTTGTCAGGCAACGATCGCGGCCAGGTCTCCGCCGCGCGTTGCCTGCGGATGGAGTTAGGCGAGCCGGACGCGAAAGGTCGCCGCAAACCGCGGGAGGTTGCGGGCTCTGAGTTCGACGTTCCGGTCGACGTCGTACTGGTCGCATTCGGCTTCGATCCGGTGCCGATTTTCGCCGCCGGCAATTCCGACAACATCGAGGTCAACTCATGGGGAGGCGTGGTCGTGGATGCCAACCAAATGACGAGCGTGCCCGGGATCTTCGCCGGCGGCGACCTGGTGCGCGGCCCCGATCTGGTCGTGCGCGCGGTGCGCGACAGCCGCAAAGCCGCGGCTGGCATTCACGAGTATCTCTCCAAACAGAAGCCGCGTTCGTAGGCGAACGCGGCTACGGATAAAGCCATTGCTTCTGCCAACCATCGGCCGTGCGGGTGTAGAGGATTCGTTCGTGACGCCGGAAGGGCTTTTGTTTCCAAAACTCGATCTGCGCCGGCACGACGCGAAAGCCGGACCAGAAGGGCGGTCGCGGCACTTTGCCGACACCAAAACGAACGATCGCTTTCGCTACTTCGGACTCGAGTTCAAAATAGCCGCGCATGGGCTGCGATTGTTTGGAAGCCCAGGCGCCGATCTGGCTCAATCGTGGTCGAGTAGCGAAATAGGCGTCGGCCTCGGCGTCGCTGACGCACTCCGTCTGCCCGCGAACGCGGACCTGCTTGTCGATTTTGTCCCAATAAAAGCAAAGCGCGGCCCGTGCCTCATGCAGCAGCGCGCGCGCTTTCGGGCTCCCAAAGTTGGTGTAGAAAACGAAGCCGCGCCCGTCCACACCTTTGAGCAGAACCATGCGCGCGTCCGGGTGTCCGGCGTCATCGAGTGTTGCCAGCGACATCGCGGTCGGTTCTTTCACACCCGCGTCGATCGCTTCCTGAGACCAGAGCTTGAAGAGCGCGATCGGATCGTCACCAAGCAACGCTTCCGAAACCTCAGCCATGATGGCTCTTTGCCCGATCGCGAACGTAGGCGCTAATCGCTTTGAACTGGCCGGCGCCATCGAGACCGGCTTCGGACATGACCATCGCGCCCGAGCCGCTGCCGAGAAAATGCCGGTGCCGAAACGGATGCAGTGAATGGGCGCGCCCATAATCCGAGCGCACCCAGCGTGTCATGGTAGCCAGGGTAAAGTCAGTAATACCCATCGCTTCCTGTTGCTGCGCCTCGGGGAAAATCTGCTCGCGTTCGGCCGGGGGCAGCAAATCGAATAGCTCGCTCGAGGTCACGACGTAAACATTGAGATCAAGTTTCTCGCGCTCCAGCAGCGGGAGCGTCTGGGTGAGAAACGCATTCGTCACGCCGGTGCCTTGGAGCACGAGCGTGCCGTGCGATTCAGCGCGGGCCGCGCGCAGGCGGCAAACGCCCTTGGCCGCGTCGGCGGCGGGCGGAAGCCCAAGCGCGGCGCGATCAAGAACCAGCTCGGCCGGTCGGGTGACGAACGGTGCGATGATCGCTGGTCGTTTTGCCAGCGCGGCGGAAACGAGGAACCAGATCTCCTGCGGATCCCACGGAGTCAGTGTGATCATCGTCCCGAGCGGGAAGTTATCCTGTAGCAGTTGCAGTGCTTGCGGGTCGGCATGAGTGGGGCCGTCTTCGCCAGTCTTCAATCCGGCATGCGCGCAGACGAGGAAGAACGGGCGATAACTTCCGCCTTCAAGCGCGACGCGCGCCTGATTGCCAATCGCGTGAAGACGCGCGGCGATATGACCGAGCGGCGCGCTGAATGCGCCATAGGACGAACCTGCGCCGATGTGGCCGCCGAAGGCCGCGATGCCCGACAACATCGCCATGATGGCGTCTTCGCAGATGCCGCCGATAGCGAGCTGGCGCGCGCCGGGATTGGTCTGGCGATTGTAGAAACCGCTTGGGAATTTGTCGGCCGTTTTGCTGATACTGGTCGAGCCCAGCAGATCGGCCGCGGCGACGACGAAGCCGCCGTCGGTCACGACGTTGTAATAGTTCAAGACCCGACCCAGCTCTTCGCGCAGCGTTGCCTTTGTTCCAGGCTTGAGAGCGAGCTCACTGGGAATCGCTCCATCGGCCCCTTCCGCCGTGACGTAAGCCAGATCAATGCGCGGCGCGTTCTCCTGGCGCTTGCGATTGCGCTGATTCAATCGCGTTTGTGCGGAACGCAGTTGCGCGGCCAGAGCCTCAACCATCGGCCGTCTCGCTTCCACGGCCTGGCGGGTGAGGCTGAGCGTTTTCCAATAACACTCTTCTACGATTGAGGTGTCCGCGCCGCCACGGCACCGTTGTTCGCCCGGCGCGCAACAGGGCACGTGCACCGTGTTCTTCGGCAGAAGCGGAGCCAGGGCTGTAAAAAATCCGCTCGAACAAAGACCGTGTCCGGCTCCGTGCGAAGCCCGGCCCTCGATACCGTACTGCCAGCCTTTTACCGTGCGGTAAATAATTGCGGTCGGTTGACCGTTGCTGAGTTCGAGGGCGAGGCGCTGCGCGGTCGTGATCTGTTGCCAGTCGAAACCGTCCGGCACCATGATCACGTTCCAGTCGTGCAGATAAGCCAGCTCCGCCGGCGTCCATTGCACATATTCGCCCGGCATTTCGCCGTCGCGGCAAACCCGGTTGGAATCAATCGAAGCCTGATTCCAGTCAACGTGCAGCACGATGTTATCGAGCGACGCCGTCCCGGCCGCAGCCAGCGCCTCGGCCACGCGTCCCGGCGTCATTCCGCCTTCCCCTTCGATCACATGGACGCGCGGTGCGTCCTCGCCGTAGAGATCGGCCGCGGCCCAGGCCAGACCGAACGACGCCGGAATGCCGACACCCGATGCGCCAGTCGATAGCCTGACGAACGGCGTCGCGGGCGTGGGATGGCCATCGAGCGCTTTGGCATGAAATTGTTTGAAGAGCGTCGTGGCGGCCGAAGGGTTGCGCCGAAACCCGAGCAAATCTTCCAGCCGGAGCCGGAATTTTTCGTCGTTAGGCAGGAGATCCGGCGCGGCGATCCGCGCGATCTCGTTGCGCAAGGCCCACATCGCATAAAGACCGAGCGCCTTGTGCCCGGCGGCGTAGGAGATGATGTCGGCATCCATCCGCCCGGGCTGCGCGAGATCGTAATCCATCGCGTCAAAGAGGAGCCGCGCGACGAAGCGGCCGGATGAAATGGAGCCGCCCGGGTGACCAGAAAGCGGCGCGTAGTTAAACATGATCGCGCAGAGCGTCCGGTAGATCAGGTCGAACGTTTCGCAATGATCGAGAGCGACTTCATCGAGCGGTTCGCCTTCCTCGGCGACGCGATCCGCTGCGTTGATGAATACGCCACGGCGCGGACCGAAGGAAAGAATGTTTTCGTCGTGAAGGGACGGCGTAGTTTGACGTGGAGCAAGAGTCGTTTGCATAGGAATTTTGATTCGCAAAAAGCTTATCTGGCGACGCGCACTACGATGCGCCGCCCTTGCGTTTTGCTGTGCACTTCTTGCGCGCCAGAGCCTTGGACGAGCGGAAGCTCATCCCTCCGAAGGACTCGCCGCGGCCAGTCATGGCCGAGCAGAATTCAGTGACTCGCGGTGTTAACCGCCAGCCGCAGGGTAAATCGCTCTTAACCGGCTGCGCCAGCCGGATGCATGGCGTTAGCCAGGTCTTGCACCGGATCGATCTTCCATCGACCGGCGACCGCTTCCAGTTCGGTGTTTAACTCCCAGCGGTCGGGCAGGGGATCACCAGTGTGTTCGGCGCTCCCACCTTTCAGAGACATGCAGTTGGTGTTGTCGCCGATCTCGGCGATCTGCGCGCATTCATCGGCGGTCAGAGTCATGTCCGGAAGAGAAGCAAGTTCCTCAACCTTGGTTTCGATCCGCTTGGCTGTCGCGCCCGGTTCCTGGATTAAAGTCGGAACCACGCTTTGCACCGCTTCATGTTGGAGGTTCCAGATGCAGGCGAGCTGTAACATGGTGAGACCATGCGCGTCCGCGATCGGGCGCATCCGGTCGATTTTCTCGGCGCCCGCCTCCACCCAGCCGGCGGGCCGGAAGGTCCGATGATCGCGCGCCGCGAACTGGTGGCCCGGTTTCACGTCGTCATGGAAAAGGCCGCCGTAATCGACCACTCGGGTCACGATTTTCGTTCCGGTCTTTTCCGCCGCCGGAAGGCAAAGACTGCCCGGCCACGGCTCCAGCGGATTGAGGATGATCATGGCCCAATCGATCAAGCCCTGGAAACGTTCGAGACAAAGAATCAGGTCGAGGGTAAATCCGTTGGCCGGGCCGGGCGCAATGCCGAGCAGTGTCGTTAGGCCGGCGTCTTTCAGCTTTTCCATTCCCTTCCAAACCACATCGCTGGTGTATCCAGTGGCGTCGGGATTATGCAGGAGAAGAAGGTCGAACCGATCGGCCCGGCAGCGCGCGAGCGACTTCTCGGCCGACGAACGCAGATAGCTCGCATACTCGCCCGGTTTCCGCAGCGCGTGACTCGTGAAACGGGGGAAACCCTTCGCGCCATCGCGCTGACCATGATAAAAGTCGTGCCCGACCGCGCCGACCAGGCAATAGCTCTCGCGCGAGATTCCTTCCAGCGCGCGCCCGAGCAGAGTGTCGGCCTCGCCCGCCCCGTAAACATCGGCGGTAAAAAAGGTCCGGATTCCTTTCTCGTAAGCGAGACGGATGAGATCGAGGAAGCGTTCATCGGGGACTGGTTCACCAAAATGCATGAAACGTCCGGCACTCCACATTCCAAAAGCGGTCCTGGTCAGTTGCATCGCCATAAGATCGAAAACTCCTGCACCATAACACTGCTCCCATCCAGATCACAAACCCGAAGCGGACCAAAGGAATTGCAGGGCGGGCGGGTTCGCCTGCCGTTTCGGGGAATCGGGAATCGGGAAATCCGGGTCGGAATCGGGGTCAGACTGACCCCGAGAGAACCCCACGAGGATGACACATCAGGGAGATACTCCGCCGATTGCAACCAGGACAAGGCGCGTTCCGTCTTCCGACAGTCGGAGATACAATGGCCATGAGCTCTTGTTATCGACATCGTAAGAGCACTTCAAATCGCGTGTCTCTGGGTCGAAGCTTTGGATGTAAGTTGTCGGATACTTTCGTTCGCGCCGGCCACCCAGCTCATTGATCCGCGCGACCTCCGCCGCCGTCAGACCGCTCTTTTCGGCATAAAAGGAGATCGGGAACGGGCCAAGATCATTGGGGAAAACCAAAGCAAGATTCTTCCAGGTCTTCGCCTGGGTTCGGACGTAAAGTTGGGCCGCCGGAAGATCAACCACCACGACCAGCGGTCCGGCCTGATAAGCCTGCGGCTCAACTCCGTCGGACACTTCCCCAAACCATTCGATCTCAGCCGATCCCGGCAGACGGTATCCGGCACGCTGGGAAAAACCGTGTTCGCTCCGACTGCGCGCTTTTCCGTCGATGATTAAACTACCGTGATTCGGCAGGCTTATCTCCCGAGGAACGATTTGCGACGGGTTTAGCTGCGACGTGCTGAGGAACAGCGCGACGAGGGCGACAATCGGCAGCGCGACGACAATCCCGCCAACCGCAAGGGCAATCTTGATTCGGCGAGTCATTTATTGCCTTGAGGGCTGCACGTTTTGTACCATCGCATCGCCCGCAAAATCCGACCTCGACTAACGAATGAGATTTCTTCGCTGCGTGCCCGCCAAAAGCCCTAACCATGCGACCTTGCCAGCTCTCGCGTTCCACGCGTTTTTGCAAGTCTCCGTCGGCGCGGGGACTCTCGGGATCAGTCTGTGAATCGGGGGCAAATTGGCTCAACAAGGTGTTCCAGCGCGATGTTCCGCCTCCTCTGCACCAGACGCACACGCGCCGTCATGCGTCCTTATCACGGCCGCTTTCTGCCAGGGTTACCATTTCGGTCACACCAGCCGCGTCATCGTGTTTCAGCGCAAAGCGCTCCTGCGCAGTCAAGATTCACGCGCTGACCCCCTGCTTGGTCCTTCGAGGACGTGGATGCCGGCCAGCCCGTCAGGTTGTGCAATTCCCATCCTGCGCGTGATGAACGAGCCCGCGTCGCCGCCGTGCGCGCCGTAGCGGGCGTAGCCGAGACCATGCATCAGCGTATTCCATGCCTTGGCGATGCGTTCGCTGTCCCAACCCGGCGCCTTCGTCGGGCCCGAGAAGCCCGAAGCCCGGGATAGATGGGACGACCACGTCGAATGCGTCGGTCGGATCGCCGCCGTGCCGCCGCGGATCGGTAAGCGGGCCGATCATTCCAGTGAAATCGGCAAAGGTGCTCGGCCAACCGTGAGTCAGGATCAACGCCAGTGCGGTCGGCTCGAGCGAGCGGACATGGATGAAATGGATCGTCTGGCCGTCGATTGTGGCCGTGAACTGCGGTGAGCATCCCCTCCTGCTTTCGCCAGTCAAAGCCGTCGCGCCAGTAAGCGACCATCTCTTTCGTCCACGCCAGATCAATGCCATAAGTCCAGCCCGAGCCCGGGATCGTATCCGGCCAGCGGGTGTGGTCGAGGCGGTCGTTAAGGTCTCCGATTTCGGTGTCGGGAATCGCGATCTTGAAGGCCTTGACGTCGAGATCTGTCAACACAATCACTATTTGAGCGAGGTAAGCAGAGCCTTCTCTTCCGCTTCGGACATTATTGGCTCTTCTTGAGACTGCAGCCACGCGGCAAGAGCCGACTTTTCATTCGGCGGCAATCTCTGGATCGCTTCCTGAATTTCGGTAATCGTGCTCATGTCGATCTTCCAATTTGTAGCATCACTCACGGTCAAGAAAAAGTTCGTTTCGGCGAGACGCCAAAACCAGCGCCCGAGACGGGCGCGCTACCCATTCACGTAGGTTTCGGAGCCGGATTTCGTGAACTTCGTTGCCTTTTGCTTCAGAGCCTCGTAGCCATGGTTACGGCAAACGGCATCCACATGGCTCACGCGGAACCAGAGGGCGTAAAGCGCTGGTAGGAAGGCAAGCGTCAACACCGTGCCAACGGCCGTGCCCCCGATGAGCACATAAGCCATGGATCCCCAAAACACTGAATGCGTGAGCGGAATGAACGCCAGCACTGCGGCCAGTGCGGTCAGAATGACTGGTCGCGACCGCTGGACGGTGGCCTCGATGATCGCATGGTATGGATCAAGGCCGTCTGCTTGATTGGTATGAATCTGACCGATCAAAATGAGTGTGTTCCGCATCAGGATACCCGACAGACCGATCAGACCGAGAATGGCATTAAATCCAAAAGGCTGGTGAAAAATGAGCAGCGCCGGCACTGCACCGAGCAGTCCGAGCGGGCCAGTCAGCATTACCATCCACATGGCCGAGAATGAGCGCACCTGAATGATGATGACGGCCAGCATGAGCAGGAGCATGACGGGGAAAAGTGGAGCCAGTGCCGAGTTAGCTTTCCCTGCTTCCTCGATCGAGCCCGCCATCTCGATGCGATAGTTTTCCGGCAGCACCTTTCGAAGCGGCGCAAGTTTGGCCCAAACCCGGGAAGAGACATCCGGCGGTTGAGTCGACTCAATGTTGTCACCCTGCACCGTGATAGTGGGAACACGATCCCGCCGCTTGATGAGCGGATCTTCTGGTTGGATTTCGATCCGTCCGATCTGGCTCAGAGGGATCGGCTTTCCATCCCGGGTCGTGAGGGTGAAGTTTTCCAGCTTGGTTGGATCCAATCGCTCCGGACCTGCACTTCTTGCGACAACATTTACTGCGCGAATGTTCTCACGAACCTGGGTGAGGGTTTGACCGTTCAGAAGAAACTGCAACTGCTGCGCTGCCTCTTCGGGTGAAAGCCCGATGAGCTGCAAACGCTCTTGATCCAAAACGAAGTGCAACTTGGGAACGCGTTCTCCCCAATCCATGTTTACCGTGCGCATATTCGGATCGTTGCGCATGATTTCTTCGACGCTGTGGGCGATTTCCCGAAGTTTTGCCGGATCAGGCCCCATCACCCGAAACGCAACGGGAAAGGGAGAGTAGGGACCAAACACCAACTGCGTCGCGCGAATTCTCGCTTCCGGTGCCAGGGCATCGGCGGCCGCCTGGCGCAGGCGCAATTTGAGATGATCCCTTGCCTTCGCGTTCGGCGTCAAAACCACGATCTTCGCAAAGGAGGGATCAGGCAGCTCCTGGTTGTAGGAAAAGAAAAACCGTGGAGCACCCGCTCCGATATAGGAAGTCACGATTTTCGATTCTGGTTGTTCCGACAGCCAGTGTTCGATTTTTTTTGCCGCTGCGCTGGTCGTCTCGATGCTGGTCCCCAATGGAAGCTGGAGCTCAACCAGCAATTCAGCCCGGTCAGAGTTCGGAAAAAACTGTTTCTTCACGACAGCCATCCCTCCGCCCGCCATGAGAAACGCCCCCACAACAATGCCGGCTACTGTATATTTTTTCCTTATGCACCAAGTGACAAAATGGCGAAGCCGCTCGTATCGCGGGGTGGAATAGATCCCCGCGTGGCCTCCTTTTACGGCTTTGATCTCGGGTAGAAGTTTTACCCCAAGATAGGGTGTGAAAACCACCGCCACGATCCACGAGGCAATCAAAGAGAATCCGACAATCCAGAAGATGTTTCCGGCATATTCTCCCGCGGTCGAACGGGCAAAGCCCACCGGCAAAAACCCGATTACAGTTACCAGCGTCCCGGCAAGCATTGGCGCTGCGGTGTGGCTCCAGGCATAAGCCGCGGCTTGAATGCGATCTATTCCCTCCTCCATCTTCACTACCATGGACTCGATGGCGATGATGGCATCGTCCACCAGGAGACCTAGCGAGATGATGAGCGCCCCCAATGTGATCCGATCAAAGACCCGATCCGTGAGCATCATGATCACAAAGACCGCGCTCAAGGTCAGCGGGATCGCCGCCACCACGACGATTCCAACTCTCCATCCCAGGCTCAGCAGACTGACCAGCATTACTACGCAGACCGCCATCGCGAACTTGAGCATGAATTCGTTAACCGCCGATCTGATATTGACCGCCTGATCGGTGACTTTTTCCAGGCTGACTCCCAATGGCAGGCTGGAGGAAATCTTGTCGCTTTCCGTCCGCAGGGCATCGCCTAGCTCCAGCCCGTTCCAGCCCTCTTTCATAACGATGCTCAGTAACAGGGAGGGCTTTCCGTTGTGCCGAACGAGAAAGGTTGCCGGATCTTCGTAGCCTCTCGTGACGTTCGCGATATCGGAGAGTTTGAAGCTTTGCTTGGCGACCACGATCGGGGTATCGCGGATTTTATCAATGTCGGTATATGCCCCGTCGAGCCGGACAAAAACCTGTGCGCCATCCGTATCAACCGATCCTGCGGGAGTCACCGCATTCTGTCGCGCGAGGGCGGAAAAAATGTCCGCTGGCGAGATGCCGAGCATCGTCAGCCGGGAATAGGAAAAGTCGACAAATATCCTCTCCTGCCGTTCCCCCACGATATCTACTTTCTTGACTCCCGGCACGTGGAGAAATCGCTGCCGAAGTTTTTCGGCAACGCGGGTTAGTTTGCGGAGCGGCAAACCGGGAGCCTCCACCGAGTAGAGTGCGAAGGAGACATCCGAATACTCGTCGTTGACGAAAGGCCCGATCACGCCTTTCGGCAATTTGGGCGTCTCATCCCCTAGTTTCTTTCGCGCCTGATAAAACTGCTCGGGAACTTCTTTGGGCGGGGTTTTGTCGAGGAGGCGCAGCGTCATCAACGCCAGCCCGGGTCGCGTGATGGTTTCCACCCGATCATACCAGCGTAGCTCCTGCAGTCTCTTCTCCAGCGGCTCGGCCACGAGATCCTGCATTTCCTGGGCGGTTGCTCCGGGCCAGGCCGCGGTCACCGTGAGCACTTTGATCGTGAAGGAGGGATCTTCCGCTCGTCCCAGATGAAAATAGGCATAGATGCCCGCACATGCCGAAGCAAAGATGAAGAACAGTGTGATGGCGCGTTCCCGGACCGCCAGAGCGGAGAGATTAAAACCTCGCATAGGACGTCTTCTCCTCGTTTGCCAGGTTAACGACTTCTCCCTCGTGCAGGAGATGCGCTCCGAGCGCCACCACCTTTTCACCGGCCTGGACTCCGTGGGACACGACGGCTTCCTCCTGACCGATTGAGGCAATTTTGACGGCGCGGAATTTTACTTCCGACTTGTCATCCACGACCCAGACGCCCGGTCCGCTACCGCCATCATAGACAGCCCCGACCGGCACGATGACGGACTGGTTACCGGATGTTTGTTTGGTGACCAATGTGATCGTGACGGTCGAGCCGAGCGGCGCCGAAGCGGCTTCACCTTCGAGCACATAGCGCGCTTCAAAAGTCCGGCTCGCCGGGTCCGCCGCGTCGGAGAGCTGGCGCAGCCTGGCCTGATACATTTGATCCTGCCCATAAAGTCGGGCCGAGGCGGTCGTTCCCAAATCAGGCCGCACGCCCTCGGGCAGATTGATCACGGCTTCTCGGGGGCCATCATGCGCCAACTGGATCACGGTTTGCCCGGCTGCCACGACCTGACCTGGTTCGCTCAACGTCCGAACAATCACTCCATCTGCATCAGCTAATAGGACGGCATACTCGCTGGAGTTATTACTGACTCTTGCCTGGGCCTCCGCCGCTTCCAACTGTGCTTTAGCGCTGTCCCGCGCCGCTCGATCTTGATCATATTCCCGATGCGATATCACACCGGATTTGAGCAGCACGGCTGACCGTGCTTCATCTGCGCTAGCTTGTGTGTACTTTGCCCGAGCCGCTTCGACGCTTGCCTGGTGGGCGGCGGCTGAAAGTCTGAAATCCACGGGATCAAGCCGCATGAGGATCTGACCTTTCTGGACCCGCTGCCCCACATTGACGGATCGCTCCAGGATTTTTCCTCCAACTCGGAAGCCCAGGTCGCTTTGCACGCGAGCTTCCACGATCCCGGTGAAGGTTCTGCTATTCGAGCCAGCCGCTTGCGCCTTGAAAACCTCCACCCTCGGAGGCTCTAGGCGGGGATCTTTCACGGCAGACTTGGAAAACCGACCCGCCATCAAGGCCACCGTCAGCCCTCCTGCAAGCAAGCCAATGACCATCAGCGGCCGACGATAAGCTTTCACAAATCTGATTTCCTTCGTGACCGTTGCGTCTGGAGGTTCGGATGTTTTTTGTGGCGCCGGCGATTGCTGATGCGCTTTGACCGTTGGATGCTCCGTGACTGGTGTGTTCATAAGTCAGTCCAGTTGAAACTGCTTGCGCAGACTCTTGTCGAACATGGCGGCGGGAACGAAGCGGCGCAGTCGGCTCAGGGTGATCCCTTTCCCGACCGGATAACGCAGTCGTGGCGACTTCGCAGTCAATGCGTTCCAAACCGCTTCCGCCACCACCCTAGGATCGTCTCCGTGTTCGATGTTTTGCTGAACCGCGTCGGTTACACGTTTTCGTTCATTCGCGTAAGCCTCGAGAGCGACCCTCGGGAATTTGGAGTTCCCTCTGATTTTGGTCTTCGTATAAGCCGGTTCGACCAACAGCGCGCGCACGCCGAATTTCCTGATTTCGTGGTCCAACGTCTCGGTGTAAGCCTCCAAGGCGTGTTTGCTTGCAGCATAGATTCCCATATAGGGCGCGGGGAGAAAACCGACCACCGAACTGATGTTGACGATCCGCCCCTCGCCCTGTTGCCTCATTCCCGGCAGGATGGCATTCGTCACACGCATGACGCCGAAAAGATTGGTTTCAAACTGCTGCCGTGCTTCCTCAACACTGGTTTCTTCAAGCGCACCCATGAATGAATAACCGGCGCTGTTGACCAGGTATTGAATCGGTCCGGCCTTCCGCACAATGCTCTGAACCGCCTCCTTCACGCTGGCGTCGGCCGTCACCTCCATCCGGACGATTTCAACGCCGGGAATCGGGCTGGCGGACTGCGTGTTACGGACCGTGCCGAACACCCGCGCTCCTCGGTCTGCGAGTAACTGTGCGATTTTCCGACCGATTCCGGAGGAAACTCCAGTGACTAACGTGGTTGTTTTTGATGAAGTGTGCATATACACAGCTTGGTTTTTAATTTAGCGCCTTCGAGGGCGTTTAGGTTTTGGTTTATTTGTTCAGCGCCAACGCGGCGGTTTCGAGATCAGAGAGGACGGCGGACCAACGTTTTTCACCAAGAGTTTTGACCGCGGCACTTTGGGCGGACTTCCAGGCTGGCGTGAGTTTTTCAATTTGTTTTCGGCCTTTGGATGTGATGGCCAGTTCCACACGATTGCCACGCCCGCCGCCGTTGATCTGCACCAAACCATCTCGCTGCAATGGCCGGAGATTTCGAACGAGCGTCGTGCGCTCCATTCCCAGCCAATCACTCAATTCGGCCATGTTCCAACTTTCCCTGGCGTTCAGTGACGTCAAAATCGTTCCCTGTGTGGGACGGATTCCATGCCGCCGCATTTCCGCATCATAAAACTGTGTCACCGCACGTGTCACCCAACGCAAGTTGAAGCACACGCAGTTTTCCGCCGCCGACATATTCAGCTCTTTCGACATGGTGTGTATATGCACTCTTGGTACAGAATTGTCAACTGCTATTTTGAATTTATTTCTTGCCGTGGGCAAAACGCCTGAAATCACGCTTTCGCGTAGAGCTCGCTGCCCTTCTCGGTGAACGCCGCAGCTTTCTCTTCGAGGCCTTGTTTAACCGCGGCCTCGTCGCTCAATCCTTTTTCCGTTGCGTATCAGCGAACACCTTCGGTGAAAGGTCTCAAAGGGGTCGGTCCTGAGGGTCGGTCCTTTTTTCTTGCATTTCTGGATTCGATTGTGGCCGACCCGTTAGCGGCTCGCGGGAAAGCGGCGGTCGAAGTCGCGATGGGTGCCAATCGTTGAAAACTGAAAGGCTGAAACTCCGAAAGCTGAAACGAAGCGGGCGGGCTTCGCCGTTTCAGCGGACGCGGGTGTTGCGACAGCAGATTTCCCACTTATTGCCGTCGGCATCTTCGAAGAAGACGGCGTAGTAGCCCGGCGTGTAATCGCGGCAATACTCCGGGCCTTCGACGTTCTGCGCGCCGGCCTCGCGGATGATCGCGCCAAGGCGGTTGACTTCTTCTTCCGTGTCCGCCCAAAAGGCGAAGCGATTGGCGTTGCCGCGGTGACCCGGTTCTTCGTTCAGACCGATAAAAGGCGTCGTCTTGCGCTCACCCTCGGCGTAATAGCTGATCTCCGTTTTCGCGACGCGGATCTTCGGAAAACCGAGCGCGGGGAGAAAGACATCGTAAAATTTCCGGGCTTCCGCAAAGTCGGACACCCGAAGGTCAACGTGATCGAAGAGGTGGATACTCATGCCAGGAAGAAAAGCTGCCGTAACGGATTGCGAAAGCAAACGGCCGGGCTTTCAACGCGGAGAAGCTGAAAGCGGATCGCGTAAAAGACGGGGTCTCACGCGACTTCTGAACGCTGCCGAATGGAGCGAGTGGGACGAGCGACATGGACGGGGAGCCGCGAGGTAGCGGTGACCGAGCGGGATGCGAGGGAATCAAACGCTTGCGAAAGCAAACGGCCGGGCCTCCAAAGCCCGTTCGCTCTGTCGATGCGCTACGGCAAATGCGAAGCAACGCCGAAATTCTTCGCGAGCTGGCTGGCTGGGCGTTGGGACTGGAAGGAGAAGGATGAAGGATGAAGGAAGAATGCAGAAGGAAGAAGGCGGCTAGGCGGGGCGGAACAACAAGTCAGCGAACAAACTGTTCTTCGATCACGGCTGAGAGCGTTTTGCCTTCTCGTCTTTCCCGCTTCTCGATCAGTTTTCGCACTTTTTCGCTCACCAGGATCTGAATGCGGACATTGCCGATTCTCTTGCGCCAGGCGCCTTGCCCCTTCCTGGAAGTCGGCAAGGCCCGCTGAAGGCTGAAGGCAAGGGCGAGAGGCCTAAAGCGCCCGGTAGATTTCCCGCCGGTGACCGATTGCCAGCAGGTGGACGATGTTTTGCGCAAGATCGAACGTGTAGATGATCCGATAGTCTCCGACGCGAGCACGAAAGCGGCTAGAGCCTTGTAACCGGTGATGTGGGTGGTCCGTCAGTCGCAGGCCGATGCGGTCTATCTCCGCTTCAACGCGAGCACGAAGGGCCGGGGTTAGTTTATGAAAGACGGCGTCGAAGTTGGCGTAATAGATCTGGGTGGCCGCGCTCACTATCCCTCCGGCTCGCGCACCCGCGCGCTCCCTCCTTCCGCCATGTCTCGCTCTGATTCCTGAATGGCTCGCTCAAACTCAGGAGTGAACTCCAGATTGTCCTCGATGATGTCATCCAGCCAGGCCCGAATCTGCCGAAGCTCAGGCTGCGACAGTTTGCGTAGCTCGGTTTCCATCTGCTCGATTTTGCTCATCGGTTCACAATCGTAGCCGCGGCCCGACAAAAGGCAAAATCCGTTGTGGATCGCGCGTCGGTGAATGCGGAACGTTCTTCGAGCGGGACGAATTGCAGGTCCGAGTCTAAGGCCGAAGCGACAAGAGTCGAGGTCAGCTCTTGAATCTGAAAGGGATCCACCGGATCGGCGTCATGTTCTCGCGTCTCCGCTTGGACCAAGAAAGGCTTGCCCCGCGATGCCGATGAAATACAAACGGGAAGCGACCTGAAGCCATGAAATTCGCCTCAATCATCTCAGCATCTCTTGTGTTGTTTCTCGGTGGGTTTGCCTCATCCGGCGTGGCGCAGGAATCTCGCTGGGGATCCCCGGGGGAGGAGACGGTGAAGTTCATCATTGCGGCGGAGGCGAAGTGGGCCAACTCGGCCTGTAGCCCGCAACCGGATCTCAAGGATGTGATTGCGGACGACTTCCAGGGGACATCGCCAAGCGGGCGGCGTTACGGCAAGAAGGAAGCGATCGCCACCGATACCGGGGCGCTCGAGCGCGACTGCCAACTGGGCGAGGTCAAGGTGAAGTTCTTCGGCGACTCGATCGCGCTGGCGTACGGAGCGGAAAGCGCGGTCTCCAAGGCTAAAGATGGCAAGGAGGCAAAGCATTGCCTGATCTGGACGGACACGTGGCTCAAACGTGCCGGGAAATGGCAGATCGTAGCGGCGCAGGATACGAACATTCCTTGTAAGGGCTAGCTCTTGAAGTGACGTGATGGGGTAGCGTCGAAGAAAAAGATGATGAAGGCCCTAACGGCTGCGCAGCAACGGCCGGGCTTTCAAATTACAGGCCGAAGGTCGCGGATGGAGAACGGCGGGCGGACGGTGCCACGCTCTGGGTTGTTCAGGCGCTGGTGTCCTTCTTTTCTCGTTCCATCTCGCGCTGGATCATTCTCTCCTTTTGTTGGCCGACCCATCTCGGCGAGAAGACGCTCAATCCGTGCGCGACCACGCCGATGCCCCAGCCGAATACGGGCCATTTGACCCACAGGTAATCCGGCGACTCCATCAGGTTTAGGACGAGCAGAAGCAGGTTGACCAACACGTAGATGATGACGTGACGGTAAAATCCAAGCTTCGCTTCTACCCGCGCTTTTGCCCGGTTGTAGGAAGCTTCGTCCATCGACGCAGGATAAGCCCTGCGAACGGCCCGCAGCGAGCGATTTCTTTGGAAGGAAAATTGGCAACTGCCGTAGCGGCTGCGCACTAATGGCCAGGTTTGGCCGTAACGGATGCGAAGCAACGGCTGGGCTTTCAAAGCCCGGTCGCTCACGAGAGGGTTAGCGCTGCCGTTAGTCTTCGGATTTCTCGAGCTGGCGGAGTTTCAAATAGATCGCCAGCATCAGGAGTCCGATCCAGGCGATACTGGCCGCCAGACCGGCCTGGCGGAATTTGTATTCTTTCCGCGCCTTGTCGACGAGGGCGTCGGTTTGCTTAACCGCTTCTTCTCCGGGCGCGGCTACCTGCTGGAAGGTGTCCCGGCTAAAGGAATGGATGTAGGTTCGCGATTTCTTCAGAGCGTCGGTGAGATCGCTCAACTGGTTGTTGATCGGTTCCACGTCCAAGCCTTTGGCTGCGAGTTTTTCAGAGATAGTAGTGAACCTACTTTGGGCGTCGTTCAGCTGGGCGATTGTGTTGTGAAAATAATTGGCGGTGGGGATGCACTTGGGATCGTCCTTGGCGAATTGGCGATGGCAATCACCGCACAAAGCGCCCGGCCCGGTCGCGAGCATGGAGTCATGAGTCTTGGCGATGTCGTGCTGGCCATGGCACTGACTGCATTCGGGCCAGTTATGTTGGTCGAAAGCCTGCTTGTGTTTGCTCCCGTCGAAGAGACTCGCATTGGCCGAGTGGCAAAGACTGCAACTGCGACTCACGCTCGCGACCCCGGGCGGAGTGGCGGCGTGGTTTCCGTGGCAATCGTTGCAGGCGGGCGCGCCCAGGTCACCGCGCTCGAGCAAGGCGCGGCCGTGCACGCTTTTCTTGTATTCTGCCAGTTGATTGGTCGGAAGGGGCGAGCCATCCGGCAGAGTGAAACCTGCCATCGTGGTGGGATTGGCGTGACACGCGCCGCAGGTTTCCGGCACGCGCTGGGCATACACTTTTGACTGTGGGTCTTTCGCCGGACGAATGCCATGGAGGCCGTGACAACTGACGCATGAAGGTGCGCGGTCGTCATGTTTCACGAGCAGCAATTGCCCGTGCGGACTGTCTTTGAACTTGGCCAGTTGATCCGTTGGCAAAGACGGATTGAACTGATGCATAAAGGTGGGATCGGAGTGGCAGCGCGCGCAAAACTGGACGATCCAGGCGTGATTCTTGTCCCGATTTTTCCCCGGCCATTCCTTGACGAAATCGTGGCCTAACTCGGCCGTAGGATCGCCGCCATGGCATCCCGCACAGGAGAGACCACTGCGGAAGTGAACGTCCTCCACCATCTCTTTCAGATTCATGTGCGCGGGCGAGTCGTGGGCAGCGGGCGCGACCGAGAAAAGGTCTTCCGGCGTTTGGACTTCGGGATCGCTATGGCAGAGGACGCAATTGTTTTGCAGGAGTAACTCCATCTTTTGCGGACGTAACTGAAGCGAGAGGAGCGTTTCCAAATGCGTCGGCGAAGTGATGAACTGCTTTTGTACGGCCTGGTTGAGGAGTTCTTTCAGGTTATCATTGAGGCCGTCGTAATAGGCCCGCTCTTCCTTGGCGATAATCGGTTGGCCGCTCTTGTCTTTCGCGGCGAGGAGAGCGGCCAGCGTGGGAGGGCTGGGAGCGGGCTTTGGCTCCGCGGCAGGCAATGCGGAGGGAATCAAAGCGATAACAAGGATGAACAGGATCGTTCTCAAGTGGAGTCTCGCGCATTTAGCCGCGGTCTCCGGAGATAGGAGCCCGCGATAATAATGATCGCCAGCCCGGCCGAGATCACCCCGGCGAGGAGATAGGAAACACCGAATAACCCGTGCAACGTCGCCTGCAGGAGGGCCGCACCGGTCAGGACAAACCAGCGATGTTCAAACCGTAAATATCGGAAAGCAATGGTGACCGCCCCGGCGATCAAAGTCCACCACGCGCAAATGCGGGCCGACCTGTGGGCCAGGGCCAGGTCGCTGCCGGCACCGGTTGCGCCGATGTCCCAGCCCATCAGGGTGAGATAGACTAGGAAGAGGATCGCGGCCCAGCCGAAATCGCTGAAAGCCGGTGATGGCTTGTTCCGGGCAGCGCGCCGGTCGAGCCATGGGATGATCGCCCAGGTACCTAACAGGATCGCGATCAGGAAGAGGCAGACTTGCGGTCCTTCCAAACCAAAGAGGTGGGGCGGAAATTCCTTCAGTAACTGGTATTCCCAGAGGAAATACCATTCCGGTTTGATCCCGGGATAGGCCGGTGCCAGCGGGTCCGCCTTGGAGCCGAGTTCCCAATCCATTCCCGGAATGCCCGGTCCATAAGGAAGGAAGACGGCGAGGGTGACCAATAGCATCAACGCGGCCAGCCAGAGCAAGACATCGCGCAGGGCGAAGCTGGGAAAGAACTTCATGCCGCGCGGCGCGGCCTTGGTGGTGATGGGCGGCGCCATGCCTTGCCGTTGAATGAAGAGCAGATGCAGACTGATGATACCGACGAAGGCCAGGGGCAGGATCACGACGTGGGCGGCGAAGAACCGGTAGAGCGTGTTGATCGTGACATCCTGCCCGCCGCGCAGGACGAGCAAAAGCCAGTCGCCCAGAAAAGGCACCGAACGCACGATGTTGGTGCCAACGGTGGTGGCGAAGTAAGCCAGTTTATTCCAGGGCAGGAGGTAGCCGGAGAAGCCGAACCCGAGAGTTATGAGAAACAGAAGATAACCGGATACCCAGGTGAGCTCGCGCGGTGACCGATAAGCCTTGAGCATCATCGTGCTAAACATGTGGAGCGTGAGCGAAATGATCATGAGGTGCGCGCTCCAACTGTGCACGGAACGGATGAGCCATCCGAAGGGAACCTTGGTCGTGAGAAAATGAATACTCTCATAGGCAGTCGCTTCACCCGGTTGGAAATACATGAGCAAGAGCACGCCGGTCACGACCTGGACGATGAAGAAAAACATCGTGATCCCGCCGAGGTAATACCAGCCCATCCAATGCGACCCGAGGGGGACCTGCTTGTGGCGCATGAACTCGAGCAAGGGCGATACTTGATAACGCCGATCCACCCAGCCGAGCAGCCCTCCAGCCGGTTCGGCCCCGTTCTTATCAGGCTCGTTCTTCAGAAACGACAATCCCTCCATCCGGCTGCCGCCGGACTGTGTATTCGGGCAGCGGCTGAGGCGGCGGCCCGGACAAAACACGACCGTTAAGATCGTAGCGACCATCATGACAAGGGCACCAGATGACGGATTGCGCCGGCAGATAGCTAACCGTGCAACCTTCGTGTGTGCACTTGGAGCTGAAGGCCAAAAGCTTTTGATCGGGAGACAGCAAAACAATCACCCGCTGCCCACTCACCGGGACGATGACGAACTTGTTTTGCTCCAGTTTGGCTGTCTCTTCGCGGGTCAAATGCGTGGGTCCCGTGGGTCCATTTTGTGGCAGGGGCCTGAGATAGCGAATCACCGGGTAGGCGATGCTGGCCAGCCACCCGAGGATGCTTGCGCCCAAGAGAAGATCGAGAAAATCGCGGCGCGACGTTTTCGAAGGTGAAGCGGTGTGAGCTTGTTCCTCCATTTCAGGTCGTTTGACGCCGAACGGTCATTGGCCGGAAAAAATTCTCATCGCGTTGGCAGATTATTTCTCGGGTGAGAAATCATCTCCGACACCACACCATCAGGAGCCGGGTTGGTGAGGAAAAAAACTGCGCATTTTTTCGGAAACGTTCCGCTTCCGTTATTTCTGCAACCCACCGGTGTGGCACTCGGTACAGGTAAAATCAGAATACGGCGCATCGATATGGATGAAATCGAAACCTTTCGCGTTCACCTGCTGGAGCTGTTGTCCGTTGCCCTGCGCGAGGATGAGATGGCACGACTTGCAGTCGCTGGCCTTGATCGACATTTTACCGTCGGCGGTGTTGTGCTTGCCGTCATGGCAGCGGAAGCAACCATCCCAGTTTTTGTGCCCGATAAAATCAGGGTGGGTGCGCCAGTCGAGTCCCTGTTCCGGGAAAAAGTTGGCGCGATAGATGGCCTGCGCCTCACTGATAATCGGGCCAGCCTGGGCGGGGTTGGGATAAGCCTGCTGTAAAGAGAGCGCGATCTTCCGCAAACCCTCCGCCTTGGTCTGATAGGGCTGGACCAGCGCCGTCACGACTTTCGATTTCACCCAGGGGATGCTGGAATCGAGCCGGCCGGTGAGAAGCGCGAGATCGACCGCGTCGTTCGGCGTATGGACCTTGTGCGCCGGCCGGCTGTGGCAATCCATGCAGTCCATCCGGCGGATGCGAAAATTTTTGGGATCGCCCTTGAAGTCCGGGGTCCGGTACTCGGTCGTCACACCTCTTGGGTTGGTTATCCTGACCCATGGAATGTTGAGAAGCCGGTCGTCGGTCGCGATGTATTCGATTTTGTTCGCGATATTCATGTGAAAATGAATGCCGCCCTCGGGGCCATTGGAAGGGTCGCCGCCGCCGACCCAGAGCAAGAGACGAACTGTGAAAGGGGTATTCTTCTCGTCGGAAAGGAAATGGCGGTAAGTGCGCTCGACGTTCCCGGCATATTTCTTTGGCCAATGGCACTGCTCGCAAATCGCCTGCGGCGGGCGCGGGTTGGCCGCGGTGACGTAGATCGGCCGCCCAAAATCGTTGGCCACCGTGTGATAGAGCTGTTTGACGCCGTTCAGCTTGGTCTTGAAATAGGCGGTGGCACCGGGCCCGACATGGCAGGCGACACACTCTACTTCGGCGTGTGCCGTATGTTGGGAGGTGGCAAACTCCGGCCCCATTGGTAAGTGACAGGTCTGGCCACAGAACTGGACTGACTCGGTGTACTGATAGGTCTGGTAACTACCCAGCGCAGTGAGAAAGAGAAGGGCGACACTGCCGCTGGCAAAAATAGCCAGGACCTTACGGTCGTGCGGGCGGGAAAGGTCGATCCTGAGAACGAGGGGAGCGTCTCTGCGCGTCGCCCTGCGCTCCGCGCGCACGTGGAGCCAAAAACCGACGGCGATAAGAATGAGGCCAAGCAGGAAGAAACCGGGCGCGATGACGTAGGCCAGAATGCCGACGTAGGCATTGCGGTGGCCAGCCAGGAAGTCGATCGCGAGAAGGAAAAGAAAGGCGAAGAGGGCCGCGGTCGCCACGACCATCCCGGCCCAGCTAAGCCAGTTACGAAAGTGCCGCCTAAACAAATGTGACCCCTCCGGATTATCATCCATCAGTTAATCGCCTGTACTGTTGAGCTACGACCCGGGTGAGAGCGCGGTGTTCGCGAGCATATCTCGCCCGCGGCAGGCCCGCCTTTGCCTGCGCCGCCGGTCCGTTATTTCTTGAGTGTCCTGACGTAGGCGACGAGCGCCTTGATTTCATCGTCGGAGAGTTTGCCTTTGAAACCCTTCATCTTGTCCTTGCCGTCCTTGATCACTTGCGCAGCCTGAGCGTCGGTAAACTCTGCCTGGACCTTGGCGTCCCGGTAGTCTTTTACGCTCAGCTTTTTCCCCATCATGGTACTGCCGCTGCCGTCTTTTCCGTGGCACGCGGCGCAACGTTGGGTCCAGTTTGCAGCGGCATCCGCGGCGAAAGCGCCGCCCGCGCAGAGGACGATGGGTGCGATCAATAACGCTGTTTTTGTTTTGTTTTTCATGTGATCCCTTTTGTTACCAATTCCGTGGCCGCTGCGCCAGAAAAATTTTATTGGTCGCTGTCCATCGCAACGGGTTCTTTGACCTGCGGATTTCGCTGGTGATTGCATTCCTCGCGGGGGGTCGAGCGAGAAGCGCGGTAGCGGCCATCTATGACCGTCGCATGACGCGTGGATTATAGAAAAGGCGGTCGACGCCCACAGAGCGCCGCGCGAAGGTCCGACCGAGTTTGCAACCCATTTGACTCGTCGTTAGGGCAAAAAATGGGGCGCGTCGACGGGTGATGCCGGCCCGCGAACCAGGAAGCTGTCGGAGCGCTTCCGCCTTATTTCTTCAAGGTGCGCACGTAGGCAACGAGCGCCTTGATTTCGTCATCACTGAGCTTGCTCCCGAAGGCAATCATCTTGGCTTTGCCGTTTTCTTTGATCCCGTCTTTGATCGCGGTCGCCGCCTGGGCGTCGGTGAAGGAGGCCTGCACCTTGGGACTGGTCAGATCCTTGGCTTGAAGCTTCATGCCCATCTTCGTGTTCGCCTGTCCGTCCGGTCCGTGACATTGCGCACAATGTTTTGTCCAGTTTTCTTTGGCATCGGCCGCCCGCGCAGAAATTGCGGAGCCGGCGAATAAACTGGCAGCGACGATAATAACGATTGTTTTCATGACGGTATTCCTTCTCTCGGTGGTTTGGTAATCTAATCTGACGTTGTTTCTACAGCTAGTTCTGGCGGGACAAAGATCAAGTTATCCGGCGCGTTTTTCTGGCTCGGGGCCAGGGCGGAGGTTCGAAAACTTCGCCAGCGTTCGAGCGGAATGGCGGCTGCCGCCATCAAGGCGAGCTGGCTGACAATGAATCCGACGAGCCAGGGGAATGCTTTCTCCATGAATCCGTAGGAATGCAGACCGACGCCGAGCATGTTGACCCCGAACCAGGAGAAGCTGGTGATGACATTACCAAAGATGGCCATGATCATGAGGCCGCGTTGGCGAATAAAGCCGCCCCAGCGCGCGTGCAGAATCACAGCGCACCACAGGACAATCAGGACGGCGCCGTTTTCTTTCGGGTCCCAGCCCCAAAACCGGCCCCACGACTGGTCGGCCCAGATGCCGCCGAGGACGGTGCCGACAAAGCTGAAAACGGTAGCGAAACAGACGACCCCATAGGTCATGCGCGCGAGTGAATCGGCGGTTCTTTTGTTCAGCGAACGGGTAAAGACACCACGGATGACGTAAATGATGGCAAGCATGCCGGCCAGGAACATCGCCGAGTAACCGGTCGTAATGGCGACGACATGAGTGGCGAGCCAGATGTTGGTGTCGAGGACCGCTTGCAACATCTCGAGCGTGTCGCCGCTTCCGGCAAGATGATGCGCGATGATCAAGGTGATGAAGCCAATCGCCCCGGCGCAGGCCGCGCCGATGCCGTCGCGAAAGATGCGTTCCAGGATGAGCGCGACGATGACTGCGCCCCAGCCGATGAAGATGGCTGACGAATAAAGGTTGGTGACAGGTGGCCGTTCCTGGAGATACATCCGCGAAACGAGGCCAAAGGTGTGAATCGCGAGCGCCAGGAGGAGGAGATAGAAGGCGGAGCGATTAAGGGTGCGACTCCAACCCAGCCACGAACCGCAGGCGAGAAGAAAGGCCAGCACATATAGGACCATGCTATGGGTGAACGGATCGACCTGGTTGAAGAGAAACTCGAAAGAGCTGCGTTCGGTTGCAGTGGGTTGTTCCCGGGCGATCCGGTCGGAGAGAAGGTTGACTTGTTGATTAAAGGCGGTGGGGTCGCCGGCGCGATAGGCGTCTCCGATTTGCGCATATCGTCTTACGAGGGGAGGAAGCTGTGCGAGCCCGATCGAGTGTAGAATGGTGTCGCCGACGGAGCGCCATTCCTTAGGCTGGCTCGGGCCGGGCGGCACCGCAAGGATGTAGGCCGCCTCGGCCAGTCGCTGATCGCGCTGGATCTCTCGCGCGGTCGCGTCCAGTTGGGCCTGGTCGAAGCTCTTTCCCGTCTCCCGCTGGCGCGCGGCTTTTCCTGCCGCCGGCAGACCATTCTCGAAAGCCAGCAGCTCGCGCGTCCAGTCCTTTGCGCCTTCCGGCTGCAGACTGCTTTTCAAGCGCTGGTAAAGGACGAGCGCATTGCGAAGATTGAGGATCGCGTTTTGATAAGCGGAGCGCTCGACAGATTGCAGCTTCTCGGAGAGCGCGCCTTGTTCCTCGATTTGACGCAGGAAAGGCTTTAGCTCGGCATAACGGAAATATCTCCGGTCCTTCTGTTCCCAGCCGAAGAGGCCGAGCACATCGGCGTTCTCAATGACAAAGGCTGGATACTGATCGGCGGCCGGCGCGTTAAAGAGCGTATCAGTCAGCCAGCGGATCGCGGAGAGTTCTTTCCCGTCGGTGAGGCGGATCGTTTGTTGGCCGTGAATAATGAGCAGGGAATTGCGCGCCACGGTATCGAGCGGTTTGACCCGCCCTCCCACGAGCACGGGAATTTTGCCGAACTTCGCCAGATCGAAATCCCCGGGCGCAGCTCTTGGCGTTCGCCAGCTCGAGGCCGCCCAGAGAAATGCGAAGATGAAAATCAGCGCAGGCAGAAAACGCTTCATGCGAGGGCGGCTCTCCTCCGCCGCGAAAATCCAACCAGATGATAGCCGAACTGAACGAGCAATCCAAGGCCGACAATGACACAGGCCACATAGGGAGCGAGGAAACTCGGATTGTGAACGACCTCCAGGATCGAAGCCTGGTCGCCCTTCTGAAACCCAGCCTGATAAAACGTCTCGCCCCGATAGCGCAACGGATGATTCATGTAGATCAAGACAGTACGGCTTAGGGCGTGCTCCGGATCCAACAAAGTGACGCGGCTGGAAAAGTTCTTTGGGATCTCGGTGCCGGGATAACGCTCATGGGTGAATTTTTGCAACCTGATGCTAAACGGCTGGTAATAGCGCGCCGGTCGCATGACCAGTTGCCAGGCGCGACCGGCGCAGGAGAATGTTTGTTTCGCGCCAAGTGCATCCGAGACCAACCAGGTACCGAGCGATGGTCCGGTAGCGCCGGTTGCCCGGTCGATCGGCACAATTTCGATCGCGGCTGAGGCAACATCGCGCTGATCCACCCCGGTGGCGCGCGGAAGCGTCTCCACCGCGACCTGCGCTCCCACTCCCTGGTTCGCAATCGGCAGACCGGCGTTCGATTCGCTCAGCATATGCAGGCGCGAATTCTGAAAAAAATTCCTCACCACAATTTGGAATGGCCAGTTATCATGCCGGATTGTCTGTTTGCGTCCTAAGAACGCTTCTGGAACAGCGGTCACCTGATCGTATTCCGGATTGGTTGTGTCGATGACCGCGAGTTCCACGAGGCGCGGATCCTCGGAATAATTCTTCGTCTCGCCCTGAGTGAGCTGCATATGACTGTCGACCGCGAAGAGATCGGTAAAGAGGCCGCCGGCGAGCATGATAATCAAGCCGGCATGAGTCAGGTGAATACCCAGCTTGCTCCAGGCCCAACAAAAGCGTTTCCAGTGCGCGGCGATGAGGTTGACCAACAAGACGGCACCAATCAAGTGCCCGCCGGGGAAGACCGGAATTCTGAAGCCCTGGCTGTCAGTTGGCCACCAAACAAACCAGCTTTGAAAATAGCGCTGCTGGACCTCGTGAATCCCGAAATGTACCTGGGCGATGGTCCCGGCAAAGATCAGAACCATGGCTGTGACCAGACAGGTGATCGTCAGCTTGAGCGAGGTAAGAATGCCGGAAAACTCTCGCAACATGTTGTCAAGATCGACCGACTGAGCAAACGTTGGAAAGGTCCGCCTCACGAGCCGCAGTTCCATGTCCATATGGAAAGCCATTCAATCCCTTCTCGATTGGGAAGGGAATCCCGGGCAGGCAAATCAGAAACGTCTCGAGAACGCGAACCAGTCGACTTCGCATGTCACTTGCCCAAGGCACGAAAATCCGCCGATTTAGAACCGGATTTGCAGACCAGAATAAAGCGAGTGCGCCTCGTAGTTGTTATGGCCGCCCGAAAGTTGGTCGTTGTAAGTAAAGTAACTGTATTTCAAGAATAGGCGAACGTTCCTGGCAATTTGCCGCGTGGCCGTGGCCGAGACCGTATGCTCCGTCGTTCCCGCGCCATAGGGCAGACTGGCGAGGGCATTGTTGACGTAGTCGTCAGCCCGATAAAAGGTATAGTCCACTCGGAGGTCGGTCTTATCGTTCAGCACAAAACCGGCCGAGGCGTCCACCGTCCAATAGTCGTTCTTGAAATTCAAGACTGAGGGTCCCGCACCAGGGACGAGGACAATGTTATTTGCCGGGGTCTTGGTCTGGTTCAGAACATAGGAGAGGTCTCCCTGGATATAGAGCCGGGCGAGCGGGTTCCAGGTCACGGTCTCAGTTATCATATGATTCGTAATCAAAGCGGTGTGCTCGGGAAGGAAAGGCGTCTCGTCAATTCCCCACTGGCCCACGACGGAGGAAGTTGTAAAATCGTAGCGACTGACCAGGGCGACCGTCCCCAGACTTGGTGGAATGCGAGGCCGCCAGGTCATGCGAATGTTCACGTCATCCGTATTCCATTCCTGATACTCCAGTTGCTGGCCATCGGCGGTGGACTGGTTATCGTAGCGCAAAATTTTGTGATAGTACTCCCCGGAGAAGTTAAGTCGGTCCAGGGGGTACCAATTGAAGCCAACCTTGTATTTCTGCCAAAGCAAATCAAGGTTCTTGATCCCCGAGAGTGCGGGGCTGCCGGTCGCCAGGTCGCTCTCGTGGATATTTCCCCACTGCTCCTGCCAATCGCCTCCGGCGTAGATGAGCCAATTGTTGATGCCGTCATAGCGCATTTCCATTGTCTCGGCGGCGGTGTTGAAGTTTTCGAAACTGCTGACTGCGGTCGGCGTGGGGGGAATCGTGCGGAGAGTGGTGCTGACGTAAACTGCATCGCTTTCCTTATTCTCCGTAGTATAACGGAACGAGGTGAGGAGAGTCACGTCCTTCACCGGCAGCCACATCGTATTGAGATCAATCACCCATTCGTTGACCTGGGCTGTTCCGGCAAGATTGAGGAAGCCGACGTCGCGACTGCTCAGGGTGCTGATCGGGTCGCTGTAGGCGGAGTTATAGGTGGTTCCATAGATACGCGTGCCAGTGAGGTCACTTCCCAGCGTCGTATAAGAATAGCCGGTCGTCAGCCAAAACGAATCGCTGAAGCGTGTCTCGGTCGTGGCATGTCCGCTGAAGAGATCGAGCTTGTCCGTCTCCTGTTGGGTGATAAAGCGCTGGCTGCCCGGCGGTGGCACGACGGGCGGAAGTTGCCCGGCGCCACGTTCGAGCTGGAGGCTATCGTTGTTATCATCGTGTTCGTAGCGCATTCCCAGCCCGATGTCGGTGTTGCCAAAGGTCTTGAGGATGTCGAGTGCGACAATGTCGCGTGTTTCATCAATGTCACGGTAGGCCGGAGCGATTTTGCGTGCGGTTTGCCCGGTCGTCAGGCCGGTCAGGGTGGTGTCGCCCCAGCTGGTCGAGTCTTTCTCGCCGTCGCGAAACTCATGTGAGTAACGGAGCGTGATTTCCGGCCAATTGGGAATCCGCAGACCCAATTCGATCCACGCTTCACCCCGGTCGATATGCATTTCGGGGATGGGTGGGGGAAAAAATTGCCCGTTGACCGGGAAATATCCGCCGTTGCCATCGTACCAGGTGCGGAACTCGCTGAAGCCGCCGCGGATGTAACCCAGACCTGGCTTGGTCAAACTCAAGGTCAAGCCATAGTCCTGGTTATCAAAGATGGCGTGACCATCGAGCGAGAACTGGACGTCCTTGCCGATGGTTTGCTCGTAGTGCAGATCCTGAATTCCGCCAAAGACGTCGCCCGACAAGCGGTGCTCCTGCTTAAACTGTGCGGCGTCGCCATGGATGATATTTCCGCCGATTCCAAGCTCGATCCAGTTGTTATACTGCGGCTCTTCGGCCGCCGTCTCGCCTGCAACCTTCTTCGCATCGGTTGAGGATTGCTGATCGGTTCCGTCATCCGCGCGAACAGGGACGATGGCAAAAGAGATCGCGCAAAAGAGGAATAGAATCGCGCGCGCCAGCGAACGCGAACAAGTAGGAAGAAAAATGGTGGCCATGCTAGTACCTCAGCACCGGGGTCACCTGCGAACCGTGGATTGCCTCGTGGCAACCGGCTGACCAGCATGTCCCTTGTTGCAGGAAGCTCGAGTGATCAACATCCGCGATTATGATTTTTCCGCTGGCGCTTTGCTGCTGGAAGTGGCATTTCAAGCAAAGCGTTTGATTGCGTTGATTAAGCATGCGCTGATTGACCGAGCCATGAGGCGAATGACAGGTCACACATCCCTCGCGCAGCGCTTCATGTTCGAAGACGAACGGCCCGCGTTGGGCCGAGTGGCATTGGAAACAGGTATCGTTCTGGCCCAGAAACCCGATCCCGCCACCCACCAGGGACTGGGCGCCAGCCGTCCCACCTCCCTTGATCGCATTTCCCTTATGCGGATTGTGGCAGTCGGCGCAACTGACCCTGCCTTCGAGGACTGGGTGGTGATGAGGGAGTTCGAATTGTGCGCGCACCTCCAGGTGGCACTGGAAGCA
>JBOHXL010000031.1:0-9378 GCA_050736975.1 Chthoniobacterales bacterium
GGCCTGTACTGAGGCTGCCGGTATAGGTCCACGTTCCCGTGACTGGATCGTAGAGTTCCGCGCTCGCAAGAATGCCGTTGTTGTCGTTGTAGCCACCTGCGACGAGCACCCTGCCATCGGGCAGTAACGTCGCGGCATACTGTTTGCGAGCATCATTGAGGCTGCCGGTATAGTCCCATTGAAAGGGAGTAGCGGCACAGGGCTGCGCCAGCAGCGCCGCAAACAACAAAAACAAGGGCAACGCCAGGCACCGCCTAAGCATGGGACCGCCGCTCTAACGAGCGCGGAACTGTATGACACCGGAATCGTAACCGCATCTTGCTAATCACTGCCCAAATGTTGCACTCGAAAAGTTCCTCCGGCGTGATCTGACGAGCCGCAACTCACGCTGGGGGATGCGCACCCGGCGTGCTGGTTGGGAAAGCCCGGCCTCACGCTCTCGCGCTGCGTTGCGGCGGCGAGTCGCCGAAACGGGCTTCCGCCTGAGACCACGAAGAAACGAAAAAGTTCGCGATGCCGAGGTCGCTATTGCCTGCACGGGGACCGCGTGCGCCCTCAGAGGAATTTCGCGCGTCGGATTTTCTCTCGCGTGCGTCCTGCAGGGCTGATAGAAATCGCCACACCAATGAAGATACTTCCATTCACCATCGTCCTCTTCGCGGCGACCACCGCCATGGCTCCAGCGCAGAACACCGGCCAACCCGACCAGGCAAAGCTCGAACGAATGACCGCCCGCTTCGCCCTGACCGAGATCACGGCCGACGTCGCCAAACTTTCGCCTAACGATCGCAAGGTGCTGGCAAAGCTGATCGAGGCTTCGCAGATCATCGACGGCATCTTCCTGCGCCAGTCCTGGGCGGGCAATCCAGCGATGCTCCTCAATCTCGCGGGCGACCAGAGCCCCGAGGGCCGAGCCCTGCTCCATTATTTCATCCTCAACAAAGGCCCGTGGTCGAGCCTCGACCGCAACGCGCCCTTCGTCCTCGGTGCGCCGCTGAAGCCGGAAGGCGCGGGCTTTTACCCGCTCAACTCGACCAAGGCCGAAATCGAATCGTGGATCAAATCTCTGCCCGCTGCCGAACAAGAACGGGCCAAAGGTTTCTTCACTGTAGTCCGTCGCAAAGCCGACAAGCAGCTCACCCTGGTCCCTTACAACATCGAATACGAAGGCGAGTTGACCCGGGCCGGCGCGCTCCTGCGGGAAGCGGCCAGGCTCGCGAGCGAGACGACTCTCCAGCGTTTTCTCACCACCCGAGCCGAAGCGTTCATGTCGAATGACTACTACCAGACTGATGTCGCCTGGATGGAACTGAAGGGTGCGATCGAGCCAACCATCGGGCCGTACGAGGTCTACGAAGACGGATGGTTCAATTACAAGGCGGCTTTCGAGTCCTTCATTACCGTGCAGGACGAGGCGGAGAGCGCGAAGCTGGAGAAATTCTCCGGCCAGCTCCAGGACATCGAAAATCATCTCCCGATCGACCCGAAATACCGCAACCCGAAGCTCGGCGCGCTTTCCCCGATGGTGGTGGCGAACGAAATCTTCTGCGCGGGCGACGGCAATCACGGCGTCCAGACCGCCGCTTTCAATCTGCCTAACGACGAAAGGGTTACGCGCGAGAAAGGCTCGAAACGGGTGATGCTCAAAAATGTGCAGGAAGCGAAGTTCGCCAAGACGCTTCTGCCGATCTCGAAGATCGTTCTTTCCCCTAACGACCAAAAGGATGTCTCCTTCGACGCCTTCTTTACCCACATCGTGGTGCACGAGCTGATGCACGGCCTTGGTCCGCATGACGTGATCATCAACGGCCGCAAGTCGACCGTGCGCCAAGAGTTAAAAGATACCTACAGCGCGCTCGAGGAAGCGAAGGCGGATATCTCGTCGCTCTTCGCCATTCAATACATGATCGACAAAGGCGTGCTGCCGAAGTCCCTTGAGCGCCCGCTCTACACGACCTATCTCGCTTCCAGCTTCCGCACCATTCGTTTCGGGGGGAGCGAAGCGCACGGGCGCGGCATGGTGGTGCAGCTCAACTATCTGCTCGATCACGGCGCCTTCATCGCGAACCCGGACGGCACCTTTGCCGTCAACATGGACAAGATCAAAGCCGGCGTGGAAGGACTCACGCACGAGATCATGACCCTGCAGGCGGAAGGCAATTACGAGAAGGCCAAAGACCTTCTGCCCCATCCCGGGTCGATCAAGCCGGAAATGGAGCGAGCGCTCGACAGGATGGGTGGCTTGCCGGTCGACATCGAGCCGAAGTTCACCACCGCCGAGCAGTTGGTGCGCGAGAATCCCTGACCCGAAGCGCATTTTCCGGGAGGAGCGCTTTTGCATCGACATGGCGGGACAAACTCGCTAAAGCGAGCGCATGAATACGAGGCGCTTCTTCCTGGCTTTCGTGGCTGCGTTCATTTTCATCTTCTGCTGGGGCTGGCTTTATAACGGGGTGCTGGTGGCCAACGCTCATGGCGAGGTGATGAATCTCTTCCGTCCGCGCGAGGAAACGATGGGTCTCTTTTACTGGATCGTGATTGGCCAGGCGATCATTGCCCTGGCCTTCGTGCTTATCTATGCCAGCGGGTTTGCCGGCGGCGGAATCGGGGCTGGCATCCGACTTGGGATCATGCTCGAATTACTTGCGATCGGCGCACGGATGATGATTTACGCGGTGCAACCCTTCACCGCGAAACTGATCGTCCTATGGAGCGTGGGCGGCTTAATCGAGATGATCGTGACCGGGGCAATCGTCGGCGGGATTTATGGCTCCGGCAAGAATCAGGCCGAGTAGGAGAACGTTAAAATACTGGAGTGGGTCGTGTTGCTGTTGTTTTTTGCCTTGGTGAAGGCTTTCCTGGCTTTCTGGGTTCTGGAGTCAATTGGTTAGAGTTAAAACGCGGACCTGACGGCGCACGTTCTTCCAGGAGGCAGACGGAGCGCCCGCCGGCAGGCAATCTTCTCGCCGGGCGGGAAGGAGTCTCGCTACTCCAGAGCTTCCTCGTCTTCCAGCAACCTGCCGACGGTTCGGCGCTTGCGGACGGGTTCGAGCTGTCTGACGAACTCGCAGAAACGCGCCGAGAAAAGCTCGCTCCGGATCTCCCAATACCGAGCGATGCCCGGCGCGGAGATGTAATGCCGAAGCAACTCCTGCCAGCCGCGCCAGAGCTGTTCGTCCATCAAACCGTTAACATGGTGAAAGTGAATCGTCTCGAGCGCCTTGAGGAATTGATGAGTGGCGTGAAAGAAACGGGCCTGATCCTCTCGTGACAACGCTTTGATGTCCTCAAGACCTGTCCCCCAAATGCGCGACATATCCGCGCTTTCCATGAAGGTGTTGGTCACGTCCCGGACCGCCGAGGCGGCGGTGTCCTGGGCGGCCACCTTTGCGACGCGGGTGCTGCGGTGCACTTCTTTGGCGAGATAAAGCACCGACAGCACGACGGCAATCGAACTGACAAATTGCGAAATCGCATTAATCGCGTCCCAATTCATTTTGGTCGAGTCCACCCCGCTGGTCCGAATGACACAATATGGCTAGCTATGGCCACGACGCCATGTCGATCACGAACTGATATTCTATGTCACGCGCCGGCACGCGCTCGCAGGGTTGTCGAGACTTGTCGACTGTCCGCGAGGGGAACAAAGAGTTACTTGCCCGGAGAGGGAAAGGATGTTGGCAGAGGGAACAAACCGATGAGGCAATCCCCGGGTGATAGCTGACTTACGCATCTCGGCCGCTCGCTGTCCTTTCTCCTTTCCGAAGGCGGGAACGGCGCGTACGATCGCGCCGTGAAGAAAACGAATCTTTTTGTAGCTTTCGCTCTGCTGGCCGCTGGCGCACATTCGGCGATCGCACAAGTTACTCCGCAACCCAGGCCGGATATTTCCAACAAGGCGTTGATCACAACTGCGCCGCCGAATCTGACCGCGGCGAAGTCGGCCGGGGCCGCGGCGCTGCACAAGCTGGCGAACGAGTTCTACGATTGGCGCAACGAAGAGTTTCCTGTGGGGAGCAGCGACGCCGGGCTCCACACCTGGGATGATCGCCTGACGGACTATGCGCCGGCCAGAATCGCCGCGCGCGCGGAGCACGTTCGCGCGCTGCTCGCCAGGGTGAACGCGATGCAAACTGCGACCTGGTCCAAGGACGAGAAGATCGATTGGATCCTCTTCCGCTCGCAGCTCGAAAGTTTTGCTTTCGATGATCGGGTCTGGCATTCCACCAGCCGCGACCCGCAGACCTACGTGGGCGAATGCAGCAACGCGATCTTTTCCATTCTGAAAAAGGATTACGATACGCCGCAGGATCGAGCTCGGGCCGCGACCGCTCGCTTGCGCGCCATGCCGGCCATGCTCGCGCAGGGAGAGAAGAATCTGCAAAAGCCAGTCAAGCTTTTCGCGCAGCTCGCGATCGCCTCGGCGCGCGCGATCGATCCGCTCTTTAACGACACTCTCATGACGCTGGCGAAGGACCTCTCGCCCAACGAACGCATCGACCTGACGAGAGCGCGCGATACCGCCCTGTCCGCGATCCATGATTTCGCCGACCGCCTCGAAAAGCGCCTGCCCGAGATGATGGCCTTCGCGCCGATGGGCGAGAAAAATTACAACGATTATCTCCACCGCATCCTGCTGCTGCCGCTCGACGCAGCGGAGGTGGAAATGATCGGGCGAGTGGAACTGGCGCAGTATCGGGCCTACGAAGCGTGGCTGCCGGATCCGTCACTGGCCGATCCCGATCCGAAACGGAGCAAGAATATTCCGCCGGACCAGGCGTCCTTCCTGAAAGCATACCAGAGTCGCGAGGCGGAGATGATTCAGTTCCTGAAAGATCATCGACTCGTGACGCTGCCGGATTACCTAGGGAAGTTTGAGATCCGGCAGCTCCCCGAGGCGTTTAAGCCGACCAGTCCGGGCGGCTTTATGAATCCGCCCGGCCTCTACGACAAGGACCCGACCGGCTTCTATTTCATTCCGACTTACAACCCCGACTCGAAGAACTTTTACATCCGGGCGGCGATCGAAGATCCGCGGCCGATACTCGGGCACGAAGGAATTCCTGGACATTTTCTCCAACTCTCGATTGCGAAGCACCTCTCGGACGAGATTCGCCGCCAGCATCAGGACAATGTCTTTGTCGAAGGCTGGGCGCTTTACGGTGAGGAAATGCTGATGCGTGAGGGCCTCTACCCGCCCGACTCGGCGTCGCAGGGTCAGGTCCTGCGGCTGGCGCGCTATCGCTCCGCCCGGATCGGCGTGGATGTGAATCTGCACACCGGCAAATGGACCTTCGAGCAGGCGGTAAAGTATTTCATGGAAGCTGGTGGACTCGATCGCGAGGCGGCGGAGGGCGAAGCGGCCGGCGCGGCCTCGAATCCGACGCAGAAGATCAGCTACATCATTGGGAAATGGCAGATCATGCAGCTGTTAGGCCGCTACCGCGATAAGCTGGGCCCGAATTTCCGGCTCGGCGAATTTCACGACGATCTGATCAGCCACGGCAGCCTGCCGGTCTCGGTTCTGGAGTGGATCATGCTGGATGACCCGACGGACGTGGAAACGGCCCTGCGCCACTCCCATCGTTAGGGCGATAAACCCGGTCTAAACTCGTCCTCCCGGCGCGGTTCGAAACGCCCGGTGATAAACGAGCGGCCTGACCAACGGCGGCCTTAAGGTTTCTTCGGTCGCGGTGCTGGAGTCTCGTCCGGCGGCAGCGTCCGGCGGGGCCGGGCAGTCGGCGTGGGCGTTGGGGTCGTGTTGGCCTGCTTCTCCTGATATTCGAGCCGGGCTTTGCGGTTCTTCGCGTCCTCGTTATTCGGATCGAAGCTCAATACCTTGTCGCAATCCGCGATTCCCTTGGCATAGTCCTTATTTAGCTCATAGACGTAGCTCCGATCAAGGTAGGCTTCCTTGTCATTTGGCTTGTCTTTGATGATTTGGCTGAAGTCGGCAATCGCCTTGTCGTATTCCTTCAAGTTCCAATAGGCGAAGGCGCGCCGATCGAGGATCGGATCATCGTTCTCCTTCGCCTTGATAACGATGTTGTAATCCTCGATCGCCTTCGCGTAGTCCTGAGTCTGGAGGTAGGCAAAAGCGCGGAAGCGATGCGCCGCGATACTGCTCGGGTTCTCCTTGAGCGCCCGGTCGAGATCATCGATCGCCATATCATATTTCTTCTGCGCAGTGTAAACGACGCCCCGATTCATATAGCCAGCGGGATCGTTGGGCTCCGCTGCGATCCCGTCGGTAAAGGCCTTGATTGCCTCATCAAGCTTACCCGCGTTTCTGTAGGCGAGGCCGAGATTATTGTAATTGTTCGCCTCTTTCGGGTCGGCCTTCAGCGCCTTCTGGAAAAGATCGATTGCCTTGTCCCATTCCTCTTTTTTGGCGGCTTCGATACCTTGCTTGCCGTATTTGTAGGCATCTGCTTTGTCGTCGGCCCGCGACGTGGCGGGCAGAGAGAGGACCAGCAGGAACAAGGCGGTAATCGCCGCGCGGCGATGCAGATTTTTCATATCGAGTAGGTACTTCAGTAATACGTGCGAGCCGGCACTTTGGTCGCAAGAATTTCCTCCCGCAAGTGGAACCTGCGGGCCATGGCAAAATTAACCCGGAGGCGTCCGCGCGGCCGGCCCGCCCGGTTCGTCGACGCGTCTGATGCGGAGGGCGCGCCCCGTCGTCTCGTCGATCTCGAGCAGCACGCCGCGCAGCCGTGTTTCGCCCTCCGCGATCGGAAAGGCGGCGGGCAGATTGGAAACGAAACGCCCGACCACCGGCTCGATCGCGCGGCCCAGAATGGAATGGATCGGACCACACATCCCGGCATCGCAGATGAAGGCCGTGCCGTGCTCGAAAATCTGCTCATCGGCGGTTTGCACGTGCGTGTGCGTCCCGAGCACGGCTGAGACGCGCCCATCGAGATAACGCCCGAGCGCGATTTTTTCGCTCGTCGTTTCCCCGTGCGCATCCACCACGATGACCGGCGTCTCGGCGCGCATTTCGGCGACCACGGCATCAAGCATCAGGAAGGGATTCTCCAAAATCGGTTGCATGAAAGTGCGTGCCTGCACGTTGATGACGCCCACTTTTCCCTTCGCCGTCTCGAGCACAATGATGCCCGCGCCGGGGGCGCCGGGTGGATAATTCAGCGGACGCAACAAACGCGGTTCCGTCTCAAGGAACGGGACGATCTCCTTCCGGTCCCAGATATGGTCCCCGGTCGTGATGACGGAAACTCCGGCGCGCAAAAGGTCGATCGTCAGGCTGGGCGTGATACCGCGCCCAGCGGCCACGTTCTCGCCGTTCACGACCACAAAATCGAGCCCCCACTCGCGCTTCAGTTCCGGAAGCCGCGCGATCACCGCACTGCGGCCCGGCTCGCCGACGATGTCGCCGAGGAAAAGTAGCGTGAGCATGGGCCGATCATCGTAGTATTAAACTCAAAAATCCCAAATTGATGTTTCGCTCTTTCGTCATGCGCGGGCTTGCGCTCATTCTCCCCCTCTTCGCCGGCGCGCCCGTCGCCCGCGCGGTCGACGAAGAAATGCCGAACGAGCCGGCCTCGAATCTGAGCACGCTCGGACGCGCGCCGGACTGGAGCGAGTTGGAGAAATACCAGGGCACGATCACGCATGACGAGTTCGTCGATCTGCTTGAAAAGGTTTATTGCGCGTCTGGTTACAACCCGGAGTTAATCAAAATCGAGCCCGGAGTGGCGCGCATTCTGACCAGGACCGGCACGCAGAATTACTTCGTCCTGCACTTCGCGAAAAGTGCGTCCGACCGGCTTCCCCTGATGCACTGGTGGAAGCGTCCGGACTCCCTGAAGCCGGCGACCGAAGGGAAACCGCTGGCCGGAGCCTACATCGCGCTCGATCCCGGCCACCTCGGCGGAAAATGGGCGAAAATGGAGGAGCGCCGGTTCAAGATCGGCGATGCCGCGCCGGTGCAGGAGGGCGACATGACTTTGCGCGTGGCCCAACTCCTTAAGCCGCGTCTCGAGTCGTTAGGCGCGAAAGTTACTCTCCTGCGCGAGAAAGCGGAACCGATCACGCCCTATCGCCCCTCGGACTTTGAAGAAACCGCCCGCACCTTTCTCAAGCGGGCCGGGATCAGCGATCCGCGGGAGAATTTCGACGGACCGGCCGACCCGGAGAAAGAACAAACCGTCGCGTGGCAGCGGGAGTTGCTCTTCTACCGCAACAGCGAAATCCGCCGGCGCGCCGACCTGGTGAATTACCGGCTGCAACCCGACCTGGTACTCTGTTTGCATTTCAACGCCGAGCCATGGGGCGATCCGAATCAGCCCACCCTGGTGGATGACAATCATCTCCATTCGCTCGTCAACGGGGCCTACTTGCCTAACGAACTGGAGCTGGATGATGAGCGCTTTGAGATGTTGCAAAAACTCCTGAGCCGCGCTTTTCCCGAAGAGCTGGCGCTGGCGGAGACGATCGCCGGCGCGATGGCGAAGGAGACCGGCCTGCCGCCCTACCATTACAAGACCGGGAACGTGACGCCGGTCGGCGCCAGCGGCTACGTCTACGCGCGCAACCTGATGGCGACCCGCCTCTATCGTTGCCCGACGGTTTACCTCGAGCCCTACGTCATGAACAGCCGGGAGGTTTTCGCGCGGGTCACAGCCGGAAATTACGAAGGAGAGCGCCAGGTCGCGGGGAAACTGCGACCGAGCATTTATCGCGAGTATGTCGACAGCGTGGTGGACGGCTTGCTCGTCTATTTCAAGAAGGTGCGGCCCGCCCTGTAGCCGCCTCCCTGCGGAAGGCGCGGTAGCGTGCGGCGCGATCCGCAAAATGCCACTCCTCCGCTTCGCGCAGCGCAGCGGCTAAAGCGCCTCCACCGCGGCGCGCAGATCGTCCATCGTCACTTCGCTCGAGATGCTGGCGCGACCGATCTCGTGCGCGACAACAAAGCGGATCCGGCCGTTTTCGAACTTTTTGTCGCGCGGGAGCGCTTCGAAAATTCTGGCGCGTGGGAAATCGGCCGGCAAGGCAATCGGGAGATGATGCGCTTCCAAGGCTGCGTTGATTCTTTTAACTTCGCCTAACGACAATCCGACCCGCCTCGCGGACACGTGAGCCGCCGCCACCATGCCCAGGCTGATCGCTTCGCCGTGCAGAATGTTACCGTAACCGGCGGCATATTCGATCGCGTGCCCGATGGTGTGGCCAAAATTCAGGAGCGAACGCGTGTTAGCGCGCTCGCGCTCGTCGGCCGCGACGATCGCCGCCTTGATCGCAATGTTGCGTTCGACCAATGAGCTTAACGCAGGTTTCCAGCTTGCGTAATCGCCGGGCTGCAAGCTGGAAGCTTGCGCTACCAGGTCGAAAAGTTCGGCATCGCAAATGATGCCG
>JBOHXL010000032.1:0-6743 GCA_050736975.1 Chthoniobacterales bacterium
GCTGCTTCGCTTCCGCCCTCGTACTTCAAGCCGATGGCAAGATCATCGCGGCCGGTACCAAGTATGTCAGGTTCTCTAGCGATCAATCTTCCGATACTGACTTCGCGCTCGCCCGGTATAACTCCGATGGATCTCTTGACTCTACCTTTGGAGTTGGGGGCGAAGTCGCGACCGATTTTCATCAGGGCAACGACGACGCGCTCTCGGTTCTTCTTCAGCCTGATGGAAAGATTGTCGCGACCGGCGACGCAACCAGCCTCCCGACCGTCCTTGATTTCGCTGTTGTGCGCTACCTGCCTGATGGCACGATTGATCTGGCCTTTGGCAATCAGGGAAAAGTCGAGACCGACTTCGGCGCGGCCAATCTCGACCAGGCGCGCTCCGCCGTTCTCCAATCGGACGGCAAAATTGTCGCGGCCGGAACGACCGTAACTCAGGGCGGTCTCGATCAGCCCTTTGCCGTCGCGCGCTATAACCCAGATGGGACGCGTGACCTTGCCTTTGGCAAGAAAGGTCTGGCGACGGTTGATTTCGGAAGCTTTCTCCAGAGCGCCCGCAGCATTCTTCTGCAGCCAGATGGCAAACTGATTGTCGTTGGTTTTCCCGACACGGAATCATCCGACTCCGACTTTCTGATCGCGCGGCTCAACGCAAATGGCACCCTCGATTCGGCCTTCGGGACAACCGGGGAAGTACGCACCTCCTTTGGGAACCTCAACGGCGGAGCCAACGCCGCCGTCCTGCAACCGGATGGCAAGATCGTAGCTGCGGGATTCAACGCGACTCCAACGAGAAGGGGCGTAGATGTTGCTTTGGCCCGTTACCTCGGCAACTGAGCAGCCTTCTCGAGCACGATCTGGAGACGATGTCTCCTAACGAATAAAGGGTAGGACCCGACGGTAAACAACCGCTTCAAAAGCGAATCGTGAATTGCGTGGCGATCGTGCTCCCGAGACGCGATGAGATAAAGTCGCCGTGGGCGAGGCTGTATTGCAGCTTCAGCTGCGTGTGGGCGGTGAACCGGTAGCCGAACGCTAGGTCAACCCGGGCGACGTCCGGCGGCCGGGCCACGACTCGGCCGGCCGCATCGCGGCCGCTGTCGAATAACTCCTGACTCCAGCGCAGCGCGGCAAAGAGCTGAGGCGTAATCTTATATTTGGCCGAGAGGTAGTAAGCCAGAACGTCCGAATTACCCAGGCGAGGGTCTTCGAAGCGTGCTTCAAAGATTTCCGCCCAGATTTGAAGATGCCCGCGCGCGTAACTCACATCCTGCCCGAGCAAAATCTCGCGGTAATCATCCAGTTTGTTCGCCGGCACTTCCGGCTGTGCGTCGGCACGGAGGTAAGTGCCTTCCGCGGCCGAAAAGCCAAAGCGCCAGGCCTCGTTAGGCTGAAGCCCGACTCGCAGATCCACCGCCGGACGGTTGAAATCATATTCAGACCAGTACTCCGGGCGCGACGCGACCGGCACGTTCTTAAGCTCGGCGGCGTATTCGAAAATCCCGATCCGCCCGGCAACCGCGACGCCAGTCGCGTAGACCGGACCCCAGATGATGGGAAGAAATTCATACTTATCGGAACCCCGGACGTAGCGAAAGGTTTCTCCCGTGAGAGGGACGTAGGAATCGGAAACCCTGGTGACCGTTTCGTAGGGCAGGGGCGCGGTCACAAACGGGTTCTCCCAGGAGTGATGCCTTTCGACCCAGTCGCCGACAATGGTCGCGAATTTGCCTATCTGTAGGGTAAAGCGGCCATCGTTCCAGGGTTTCAGCCGCAGCGCGTATTCCACGAGGCGCAACTCCGGCCCCTGGTTGGCGGGATCAAAGCCGGTATCGAGTCGCGACTGGGCGAAGAAATAAATGTGAGACCCTAGCTCGGCATCGAGAAAGACGGTCAGCCGCGGCACGATAAGATCGTGGCCATCTGCGCGAATCAGACCCGGAGGTGGTTGCGGGAAATGGTAATACTCAAGATCCCATAAGCCACTCAAGCGGGCGCGGAATTGATCGTTCAAGAGGCCAATCGTCAGGGTTTGATCGAGACGATCGAAAAGATCCTGTGCAATCGCGACTCTCAGAAGCGCGAGGCACAGTGCGGCGCAAAAAGCGGCCCGTTTCATCCCACCGTATCGGGGTCAGGGGCAGCTGCGCAAAAGACGGAAACAAATTCTGTCCATTCGGCATTGGAGCGTTCGAGTCGAAGTGTGCCCCCGTGCAGCCGCACCAGCTCCCGCGCGAGATTCAAGCCGAGACCGTGCCCCGGAACATCTTCCGCTGCGCCCGCGCGATGAAACCGCTCAAAGATATAGGGCTGAGCCTGGATCGGAATGCCGTGCCCAGTATTGGCCACGTGCAGCTCGACTCGATCGCTCTTCTGGCGAGCCGAAATGCGAATAACTCCGCCGGCTCGGTTATATTTGCGGGCGTTATCGAGCAAGTTCTGCACGATCAGCGCAGTGTAATGCGTCTCGCCGGCAATCCGCAACCCGGTTGGAATCTCACTTTCGATCTGAAGGTCCTCAGTCTCCGGCAAAGCCCTTAGGTCATCCACCCATTCCTCGATAAGACGCGTCAGGTCGACGGTATGAAGATTAAGTTGCAACTTCCCCGCGTCCATGCGCGAGAGGAGCAGCAGATCCTCCACCACACCTGTGAGCCGATAGGTCTGGTGAACGAGCGACGAGATTTCTTCATAAACCTCGGGAGGAAAACCCTCCCGCGCGAGGAGCGAATCGAGCCCTGCGCGCAGGACGGTGATCGGACTTTTCAGTTGATGCGAGGCATCGGCCGAAAAACGCGCTGAGCGTTGCAGCTCCTCGGCGGTGGTTTGCAGCTCCGCCTCGGCGCGTTGCCGCTGTGCGAGGTTCTCTTCGGAAACCACGGCCAGCTCTTCCACCGGCTGCGACAAACGCCGGGAGAAAAGCCCACTCACAACAAAGCCACCGAGAAGAAGAAGGCCGCCGGCGCCGAGAATCTGCGAACGCAACTGATGCTGGCGGGCGAGTAACTGTTGCAGCGGATAAACACATACTTCATAGGCGGGTGGATAATTGGAGTTCGGATTGAGCCGCTTAAAAAAGAGAAGACTGGGCGAACCGTTAACTTGTGCCGGTAGGCTGTGGTCCTCACCGTTACCTCGTGCGAGGTCCCGTTCCACTTCGCGTGAGACTTGTGTTTCAGTCGTGGAATCAAATCCCGAGAGCTGCAATTTTCCGGTCACCAAAATCCCGCTCTTCATCCCGGTCGCGGAATTGTGCCCCGTCGATTCGACCGGCTTAAACCCAAGGACGAGGGCCGCGATCACCTCGTTCGTTTCCGTCGAGCGGATGGGAAGCGCGATCATTTCGTCCACCGTCGGATCGCTCGCCGGATCGCGCCGGACCAGATAGCCGGTCTGCATCGCCTGGGACAGACCTTTCTGGGCCAGCCGCGCCTCCTCCTCAGGCCGAAGCTTCCCGGCGCCGAGATCGTTAGGCGGGACCAGCACGGCCCCATGGCTGTCGAGAAAGCGGTAAAACTGCGCCTGTAAGACTTCGGAGGCTCCGGGGCGTTGTTGCATCAGATCGCGCAGCTCCTCCTGGGCGCTGGGGTAGAGGAGATCAAGCGCGTTATCTTCGAGCGCGGCATGAATCCGCGCGTTTTGTGCGAGCGTGCGCGAGCGATCCGCGACTGCGGCGTTGCGCAAGTCCTGGAGGCGATGAAGGGCCGCGATTTCCAACTGGAAGTCATGCTGCAACCCGGTTTGTGCTTCTCCCGCGGCGCGCCGTTGTGCAACGAAGATACCTAACGAGGTCAGTGCCGAAATCACCAGCATCATGGCCAGGAGCAGCTTGGTGCGAAAACGACCTACCCCGGCGGGACGAAGCTCGGCCGCCGTTCTCACGGGAGATTAAGCCGCAGGCTCGAGCCAGGTTTCAGATCGACCGGGCGCTCCCACGTGTCTTTGCTGCTCACCCAGGCCTTCAAAACAAAGTGGCCCGCCGGCAGATTTCTCAGATGAAAGTTTCCCGCCCCGTCCGTGATCGTGTAATAAGGGGTATCGAGCACGAGAATAAGGCCTCGCATGTGCTCGTGAATGTCACAGCGCAACGTGACCAGGCCGGTCTTATCAAAGATGACGGATGGGGGCGGTTTCTCTCCCGGCGGATAGCGCCCAAGGTCAAAGCGCTTCGTCGGGGAGTAGGAAAAGATGTTGTGATAGGTCTTGTCCAGGTTTGGGAATTCCACTTTTGTCCCGACCTCGATCGCAAGCAGGGGAGGGACGAAAGCCAGGTCTTTTTGCGCCACCTGTTTGGTCGGCAGGTTCGTCGGCTTCGCGAAGTTGCCTTCCAGCCAGACCACCGCGCGCGGAGGATCGGCCGTGAGCACGCCGCCCCGGTTGACGATCTCATAATGCTCCGTCACCACCGGCGCGATATGTGATTTTGGCAGCTCGACTTTTCCTTCGACGGCCGTTTGCGCGAGGAGGGCCGCCGGCCCGACGGCCAGCGCAGCAACGACGGACGAGGCGAACGTGCCTTTCATCGGATGTCTATCTTAGCAGAATTGGCCTGCGACGGAAACCGAGCTCTCCAGATTTCTTACCGGCGGCGGCAGCCACGCCCTACGAAGGCAACCCGCGGTGTGATTTGGTCAGCTTGCGCCGTTTCTTTCGGGACCGGGCCGCACTTTTGACACCACTTTTCTCGCCGCCGCGGAACTGCTCGAGGCGGACCTCTGGCAGCAATACACCGAACTGGTGAGCGGCAACGACGCTTTTAACGCAGCCATTGAAGCGATCGACGACGATTTCCCGCAATATATCGCCGACAACACGGACGATGAGATGAGTCATGCCGCCTTCCTTAACGCCTATCTCACTTCGGCCGGCGCTCAGCCGGTTAACCTGGATGCCTTTCGCACTCTGCCGAGCAGCCGCGCGACCGGCGCCCAGCAAATTGGCCGGCTGACCAACCTGATGAATCTCACGGTAGATACGAGCTGGTGGATTCGTTACCGGAGCAATCAGAATGCGGACTTTGGCGCCAGCTTTCCGCAGCTCCTCAACATCGCGAATCGGCCTTCCATTCCACCGCACGATCTGCCGGCTGGCTCGAAGCAAATCCAGGCGATCGCCAATACCGCCGCCTTTCATTTCGGAACCATCGAACAAGGCGGCTCGAGTCTTTACGCTTCGCTCGCGATGAACGTCTCTGATCTCACGGTCCTTAGGATTGTGAGCAGTATCGGAGGTGTGGAGGTCTTCCATTTTGCGATCTGGAGCGATGGCGCCGGAAATGTCCCCGCGGTTAGAGTTCCAGGCCTTGTCTTTCCAGACATCGAGACCGTATTTGAAGGCGATCCGCTGCGTGAGAAGGACTTGATCATGCCCGAGCCTTGCCGGTTCATCCCCTACCATTGTGACAGGCCATGAAAAGTAATAGCTGCTCCGCGCTCATCGCGGAGCAGCACGGTACTTTAAGCGCGAACTTGGGCTGTCTGTCGCTGCCATCCCTCGGTATCTTTATCCCGGATCCGTGAGTGAACGTCGTAACTCTTTGGAAATTGCGTTGGATACATATTTCTGCGATTAAGGACGACATGCGTGTGCTCGTAATCGAGGATGATGAGAGGCTCGCCCGGCAGGTGACGCGTGAGTTGCGACGGGCGAACCACGAAGCGACCGCGCGCAACGACGGCGCTGAAGGCTTAAAAGCGGCTTTGGAAACTCCGCCTGATCTCATCATCCTGGATATTAATCTGCCCAGCCTCGACGGATTCTCAGTCCTGGCACGGTTACGCTCGGATCATTCAACCGCGCGAATTCTCATCCTGACGGCGCGCGCCGAAGTGAACGATCGCGTCAAGGGCCTAAAAGCAGGCGCGGATGATTACCTGCCGAAGCCCTTTTCCATGAACGAACTGATGGCGCGGATTGAGGCTCTCGGTCGTCGCGCAGCGGCACCTACGGCGACGGACTTGCTTCAGGTGGGAGACTTACAAATGGACGTCCAGCATCGGCGGGTAAGCCGGGCGGGCAAAACGATTGCTTTCTCGCCCCGCGAATTTGACGTGCTGCAAGTCCTGATGCAGGAGCCCGGGCGGGTATTCTCTCGAACAGAACTTTGCGAACGGATCTGGCATCGTCAGCATGAATACGACACGCGGACCGTGGAAATCTTTATCACCCGCCTGCGCAAAAAGGTGGATTCGGGCTTCAACGTTCCGTTGATCCATACCTTGCGCTATGTGGGTTACACCATCCGCCCGCCAGTTGAGTGAGATGAGCCGGGTAGCCTCTCAGCGGAACCGACCCTAAAGGGGCGGGAAACGGGCGGTCGCGGGGCGAAAACCGCAGGGCAAAGCGGCCTTTAACGTCGCGTTGACAACGAAGAACGTTGAAGGCGCGAAGCGGAGAGAATCGAATTTCTCGGCGCTACCCGATCGGCTCTTGGCGGTATGGCTCGCGTAATCCCTCGCGCTTTCGAGCTTCTCGGCCGTGACCGAGATTCGAGAGTACACTGAATCCGTGGTTGGCCCTCGGTCTAAAGCGCGAGCCGTGGCGAGCGCGCTCCTTCAAAGTTGTATTTCGGGACGACTGCAAGTCGAAGCGCATCAGTCCATGTCCGTTTCTCTTGCCGCGCTTTCCGGGGCCGGTTCATCCTTGCTGCGAAATTCCGGATGTCGCACCTTCCCGCCGGCATACGCGATCCAGCTGCCCACGCCGAGCGTACCGAGGCCCAATATCAGCGTCGCGACTGCGAGC
>JBOHXL010000033.1:0-10909 GCA_050736975.1 Chthoniobacterales bacterium
ATAAAGCGCTCCTTCGTACTCGATTCGCAGCGGCCGAGCCATCTCCGCTCATCCTGCCAATCATTCCGTCAGTGTCAATAGGAAGCTCTGACCCCAAATTCCCCCACAGACAACTCAAGAAGGCCATGCGATCCTGATCACCCAGGAAGATCGCTTCCCGCCGGTCACCCCTATTCAGGACGTGATAAAGCGCTCCTTCGTACTCGATTCGCAGCGGCCGAGCCATCTCCGCTCATCCTGCCAATCATTCCGCCAGTGTCAATAGGAAGCTCTGACCCCAAAATTCCCCGCTTGCAGGAACGCCTGAAATCGTGGATCCCCGCGCAGATTGTCAAAGTTGGGGTCCGTTTGTAGATAGATTAGGAATGGATCGCGCTCCGTTTTCGCTTTCTCAAGCCATGCGAATGCCTGGTCGTTGTCGCCCAGCCCGGTGTAAATCAGCGCGATTTCAAAGGGTGAAACAGTTTGGTTGGATGATGTTCGTTCCTTCAACTGGTCGAGAATGCCAGTCGCCTCGGCTCGGCGGCCAGCTTGCCCGTAAACGAATCCGAGCACGGCTTTGAAGATCGTCCGGCTTCCCGGGTTGTTGGCCTGTTTTTGCAATTCGGAGATTGCCTGATCACGCAGCCCTTTTTGGTTGTAGGCGATCGCCAGAAACAAGTGGGCCAGCGGAAAATCGGGATCCGTTTCGAGCAGACCGCGCAATTGCTCGATGGCCTGATCTGGCTGCCGGGCAAAGATGTGCAACTTGCCCAGGTCCGTCTTGATGACGGGCGAGAGCGGATCGATCTCTTGCGCAAGTCTTAGTTCCTTAAGACCGTCATCGAACCGACCCATGAGGCCGAGCGATTCGCCATACCAATGGTGGGCAGTCGCGTACTTGGGATTTAATTCAATGGCGCGCCGGAACTCCGACTCGGCACCGGCGAAATCCCAGTCATACCAGAATTTCAGAAAACCGAGAGTGGCGTGCGGCTCCGCGATCGTGTCATCAATTTCGAGCGCTTTGCTGGCAGCAGCTTTTGCTCTTGCGATGAACTCGCGCTGGGGAAACTGCTCCTGCCAGACGAGCAGCGCGTATGCGTCAGCCATGCCGGCATAGGCGGAGGAATAGGTCGGATCGAGATCGATGGCCTGTCGGAAACAGGTAAGACTGTGCTGCAATTCCGCCGGGGTTCGCTTGTTCCAGAAGTAACGCCCTTTTAAGTAAGCGCGGTGCGCCTCAAGGTTGTCCGTGTGGCGCTCGGCCAGGAGTTTCTGATCTTGGCCGCTGAGATTCGGGACTAACGTTTTCGCGACCTCTTGCGAGATCGTATCTTCGATCGTGAAGATGTTGGTAAATTTCTCATCGTATTTGGCTGACCAGAGAAGGGCGCCGTCTGCGACCCGCAAGAGACGCGCACTCACCCGAAGCGTATCTGCATCGCGCTGCACGGTGCCGTCGAGGACAGTTTCAACGCGCAGTTCTCGTCCTGTGGCCACCGGGTCCTGTACGGCTGTTTCGGCATACTTCTGCACTGCCCCTGCGGGCCTGACGAGAATCTGCGAAACTCTGCCGATTCGGGTGGTCAAGGTGTCGGCCAATCCGGTGCCGAGGTATTCGTCTCCCGCCGGTGCAGCCGGCATTTTGAAGGGAAGCACTGCGATCGTCTTCACTTGCGGGCTCGCCGTGGGCATTGAAGTCGGCTTTTGAGAAAAGAAGAGGAACGTGGCGGCCATGGCTGAGGAGACCGCGATGGCGATCGCGCCGGCCAGTGTGGGGTTGCGCTTTGACCACCACCAGGCGCGCGCCGGTGGCGAAACGCGACGCGCAATGATCGGGCGCCCTTCCAGCCAGCGTTCCAGATCGAGAGCCAAATCGCCTGCCGAGCGATAGCGCGCCGGCGGCTCGCGTTCGAGGCAACGCGCGCAGATCGTCTCCAGGTCGCGATCGATCCCGCCACTGCCGGAAACGGAGCGCAGTTTCGGCGCCTCTTTTTCGCTGGCCTGTTGAATCACCGCCAGCGCGTGTTCCCCCAGAAACGGCGGGCGCCCGGTGAGCAGATCGAACAAGATGGCTCCCAGACTGTAAACGTCCGCGGCGGGACTCAGCTGCGCTGCCGATCCTTTTGCCTGCTCAGGGGCAATGTAACCAGGCGTGCCGAAGATGGTAAATGTGCGCGTGAGATCGGTCGTGGTGTCGAGCCACTTTGCCAGCCCGAAATCGGTCACGAATGGTTCGCCGCGGCCGTCGAGCAGGATGTTGCCCGGCTTGAGATCGCGATGCAAAATCCCGTGCTCATGCGCATATTGGACAGCGCGCGCCACTTTAGCCATAAGCCGGATGCATTCGCGGGGGTTACTGCGCAGAGCGGGCCCGGCGTTTTGCAGACTGCCTCCGGCCGCGTATTTCATGCTGAAGAAGGGCAGACCGTCTTCGCCCTGGCCGACTTCATGGATGGGAAGAATATTCGGGTGATCGAGACTGGAGGCCGCTTCCGCTTCGCGGCGGAAACGTTCCCGCGTCTCGTGTGAATCGGCGTGATACGACACCATCCGCTTCAGCGCGACGATCCGCCGCGAATGCCGCTGACGCGCCCGGTAAATCACACCCATTCCGCCGCGGCCGATTTCTTCCATGATTTCGTAATTGCCAACCCGCCAGTGCGTGTCGGGCACTTCATCTTCAGCCAGGCCGGCTTCGAAGGATTCGCGCGATGCCTCGCGATCGGCTTCGAGTCCTTCCCGCAACGTGCAGCTCAGGCAAAGGCCATTGCCCAACCGAGTCGTCGCGCCACACTCGTGACACTTAGCCGCGGTTTCGGTCACACCACCCACCGAATCGGACATGCCGGGCACGTTCATGGCGAAAAAGCGGAGTCAGGCAAGCTCCAAACCCCAACATCGAGGCTCCAAAGGACGTCCAAACACGAAACTCCAAATTTGGCGCTTCAACCCTTCAACCCTTCAACGCTTAGACCGCGTCAGCCCCAGCCGCCAACATCGCGCAGAGATGCCGAATTTCGGCTTCGATATCGCTCGGATCTTCGACGGTCTGCGCCACTTCCTCGCAGATGAGCCAGCGATAACGACGGCGCAAATTGTGAAGTTGCTTCTTAACCGCCGACTCGGCTATCCCGAGGGTCGTAGCCAGGCTCTGATAGGAAACCTCTGCCCGCTCCGTCGTAAGATAAAGGTTCAAGGTCTCAAACAATCGCAGCCGCCTTTTGTTTTCACATTCCTGGCGCAGCCGCCTGAGCGCTTGTTCGACGATTGTCGCAGCCCAGCGCAGATCGAACAGTTGCTCCGGCGACCACGAATCGAGCGCTTGAGCCGAGATCGACAATTGCGAGGGCGCTTCCGCCATCCAATCATCCCAGGAAACAAATCTCACCCCGCCGCCACGTTTCTGTGCTGCCAATTTCTCGTTGGCGTGCCCCAGGAAATCTTGCAGCGCCTTTAGCAGCAACGAACGAAACCGGCCGCGCTCGGGATCGGCGCGCTGAAAGAGAGGTCCCTGGAGCAAGCTGGTGAAAAAGTCCTGGGTTAGATCCTCCGCGTCCTCCGTCGAGTAACCGCGACGGCAAATATAGGCGAAGATTGGGCGCCAGTAAGTCTTGCATAGCTCGCCCAGAGCATCCCGTGCCCCGGCGCTTTCTATTCCCGAACCAGCGCAGGAGAGCACCACGCTCCAGCGCGTCGTGCGGAACCGCCCCGCGCTATGATGGACCGTTTCTGCCGTTTTGGTGGTCACCGCCCTTCATCCTCTTATCTCCTGAACTCGATTGGCAAGCTTTTTCCGTCAAAGACCGACAATCGTTGGCGAGCGGGCGCGGCTGCCAATCCGCAGGCAAAGAAAATTTTCCGGAACTTCGCCCCGAATTTCCGGGAATAGGATGGTGAGTGACAAAGCTTTTCGCATCCCGGATTCAACCTCGCTCACCAGTTGGCGAACTCTTCTACGCTATAAAAACAAAAGCAAAAAAATGAAAAAAAAGACTCATGACAGTGCGCGCGCTTCGGTGCTCCAAATCGTGCTGGCTGTTGCGCTGATATCCACGTCGGCGATCTTATTGGCGTCGAGTTTCACCCTCCGATCGCCCGCGGCAGGTCCGATGCGGGTTACAGCGACCGGCGGAACGTTGGATTCGGGCGAGGTGCCGTTAGCAACGCCGGCGGCGCCATCAGCGATGACCTTCACTGTCACCTCCACTGCCGACACGGGCGGCTCGACCTGCGGCGCCACCTGCACGTTGCGGCAGGCCGTTAATGCATCCAACGCGAATCCGCCCCCAATGGGCACGGCGAACCTGATCGCGTTCAATATCCCGTCGAGCGATCCGGGCTGCGACCCGACGACGCACATTTGCACCATCGCGCTCACGGATTGCCTTAGCAGATCGGGTAACTTCTGTAACGGCATCAACCAGCCGGTGATCGTCGATGGCTACACCCAGCCGGGCGCAAGTGCGAACACGCTCGCGATCGGCGATAACGCCAACATCCGCGTCAAGATCATCGGTGACCCCGGCGGCAATCCGGTGATCTACCTTTGTGATACGAATGGGTGCGGATCCGGGCACTCAAGCGATGGTTCCACGATCAAGGGACTCTGCCTTGCAGGCATCATTAATACACACCAGACACTGATCTCTGTGACCAGCAACAATGATCTTGTGACCGGAAATTTTGTCGGCGTGGATACCGATGGCACAACCGTGGTTAGTGACGGCACCCCCGTTTTTGTGAACGGCAATGTCCTCCTCGCGACCGGCACGACGATCGGCGGCACATCGCCGAGCTCTCGCAATGTGATCGCGTCCAACGGTGGATTCGCATTGCTCTTGAACGACGGCAACAACACGGTGGTGCAAGGCAATTATATCGGCACGAATGCCGCTGGGACGGCAGCGATCGGCTCGTTGCCTACTGGAATCGATGCCGAGATAGGGACCGGACTTACAATTGGTGGCAGCGCATCGGGCGCCGGCAACGTCATCAACGCGACAGGTAACGGCATCTCGATCGGGGGTGTACAATTCAACGCCGAGGTTAACACCACGGTCCAGGGGAATCTGATCGGCACTGATGCCACGGGTACGGTCGCTTTCTACGCGCTTAATATCGGCATCGTAATGGGCCAATCACTCAACACCACCATCGGTGGCAGTACGCCAGGTGCAGCCAATGTAATAACTGCTCGCGCCGACGGCATCCTGATTGGCGGGAATCAGACCGGCGCCGTCATCCAAGGCAACAAGATCGGTACCGATATCACCGGAACGATGCCGCTGGGCAATGGCAATTGCGGGATCCTCGCCGCCGATACCACCACCGGGACCATCGGCGGCGTAAACGCAGGGGAAGGCAACATCATCGCGTTCAATGCCCTCAACGGCGTCAGCATCTCTGGATTTGCTGGCGACAACACCGCCTGGGCCATTCTTGGCAACTCCATTCACGATAATGCCCTCCTGGGGATTACACTGGTTAACTGCGGAATTAACATGCCAACGCCCAATGATCACTGCGACACGGACGATGGCGCGAATCATCTGCAAAATTATCCGGTAATCACCTCGGCGTCGTTTTCGAACGGCAACGTCGTGCTTTCTGGAACACTGGACAGCAACGCGAATACCACCTTTCGGGTCGAGTTCTTCTCCAGTCCCCAGTGCAACGCGGCGCCTCCGCTCGATTTTGGCGAAGGCGAAACCTTTCTCGGTTCCACGAATGTAACCACCGACAGCAATTGCAGCGCGAGTTTCGGCTCATTGACCTTTCCGTTGCCTGCTGGACGTACGGTTGTCACTGCGACGGCGACCAGGCTGGACGGTGCCGGCAATTCGATTGAAACTTCCGAGTTCTCGCAATGCGCACAGATCGATGGTGCGCCGCCGGCGTGCGTACCTCCGCCTCAAGGGATGGTGGCCTGGTATCCGGGCGATGGCAACGCCGACGACATCCTCCGCGCCATGAACGGCACATTGTCGGGCGGTGTGACCTTCGCGGCCGGCGAGGTCGATCAAGCGTTCACCTTTGACGGCGTAAGTGGCGAAGTGATTCTGCCGAGCTCTTCCTCTGATCCGCTGCTCGACTTTGGGCCGACCGACAGTTTCACGGTCGACGCGTGGCTAAAACCTGATCCTTCGGTGTTAGGCACGCAAAGAGCGGCAGTGGTCCTGACGTATGTTTGCAGCCCTGAAGTGATTGAATTGCTCCTGCTGAATGATGGCCGCATTGATTTCGACATTGGGGACAGCAACGGCATCAATCCCGCAACCGTATCGCCATCTTCCATTCTGGACGGCAACTGGCATCACCTCGCGGGCGTCCGTGATGCCACGGCTCATACACTCGAACTCTACCTTGACGGAACGATGGTAGCCAGTGTGGCCGACACCACCACCGGCACATTCACACGCGCAGATGGTCAGAACAGAATCGGATCAATCGCAGTCGCGTGCCCGACCGATAGATATTTCTGGCAGGGACAAATTGACGAAGTAGAGGTTTTCCGCCGCGCGCTGTCCCAATCAGAGATCCAGGCAATATTCAACGCCGGCAGCTCGGGCAAATGTAAACCGGCGCCAACACCTACACCGACTCCAACTCCCACGCCGACTCCAACTCCCACGCCGACACCAACACCTACGCCGACACCTACACCCACACCGACTCCAACACCCACGCCGACACCAACACCCACGCCGACACCAACACCCACGCCAACGCCAACTCCTACACCAACGCCCACGCCGATTGTTGTGATCAATACGAACGACAGCGGTCCAGGCTCGCTCCGGCAGGCGCTTGCTGACGCTGCCTCTGGGTCGCCGGGTCGCCAAGTCAACTTTAACATCCCCGGTTCGCCACCCTTCGTAATCCAACTGGCAAGTTTTATGAGCGCGGCAAACTCCGTCGTGGTCGATGGCTCTACTCAACCGGGATTCACCGGCACGCCATTGATCGAAATCCGAGGCGCCGGCCGATCAAATTTTGATGGGCTTGTAGTTGGGGCGCCCTTGAACGCAAACAGCGGCTCAACGATTAGAAGCCTGTCGATCACCAGCTGTGCCAACGCCATTGACATTCTTTCAGGGCCAAGCGGTCAGTTCGTAAAGGGTCACACCATCCAAGGCTGCTACATCGGTGTTAGCCCAGATGGGACGGTGCGAGGCAACGTGAACGGGATATTCGTCACGTGCGCGCAGAATCTGATCGGCGGGACGGCAGCCGGACAGGCCAACGTACTCGGTGGAAACACCGGCTCAGGTTTAAATCTCAGCGGTCCGTCGGCTAGCAGCAATTCGGTGCTGGGGAATTTCATCGGGACGATGCCGAATCTGGCGGCTGCTCCGAACGGTCGCGGCATCATTGTGACTGGTCCGTTCAATACGATTGGAGACGTGACTCCGGGCGCCGGTAACGTGATCGCGTCCAACAATCTTCTGGGTTCCAGCAGCGATGCTGTTTTTGTTTCTGGAACGAATGCGTTCGAAGATTCAATCCGAGGGAACTCGATCTTCTCTAATGCGGGCGCAGCGATCCGCATCGACGCCTCGGCAAGCTTCAGTAATTACCTGCGAGCATTCGTTGCTCTCAGCTCGGCAACGACGAATGGAAGTACGGTCACAATGCAAGGCAGCATAGCCAATGATCGATTCACGAGTAATGCCACCTACACCGTCGATTTTTACGCAAGCGCAAACTGCCAGGACGCGCGAAGATACCTTGGCTCGACGACGGTGAGCAGTCCCAATGGCAATGCGAATTTCAGTGCGAACATCTCCTCCAGCGTTCAGCCCGGTGAACGTGTCTCCGCCACGGCCACACTTCTTGGAAGCTTCAACGGAACCGGCACATCCGAATTCTCTCAATGCATCTCCGCGGTCCCTGGCATTGTCTCCGTCTCAGGGACTATCAGAGACAATAACAATCTCCCACTGGCGAACGTGACGCTGAACCTCTCAGGATCGACAACGGGTTCCGTCCTTACCGATAGCTCCGGAAATTACAGTCTTACCAATCTGCCATCAGGTGGGAATTACACAGTCACGCCAGCCCTGACCAATTATACCTTTAGCCCTCCCAACCGCACCTATGCAAACCTGACGACCGATCAAACAAATCAAAGCTTCACTGGCACAAAGACTGGTCATACTATCAGTGGGCAGATTGCCAGTTGTTTAACAGATATTTTCCCAGGTGGCGGCAGCACGACTTGCACTGGCGGGCTTTCGGGGGTCGCGGTTACCCTTAGCGGACCTGCAAACGCTTCCACCACTACGGATGCGAATGGGGCGTACGCATTTAATGGCCTCGCCCCTGGCACATATACTGTCACACCATCCAGGGACCACTTTAACTTTAGCCCCACCTTTCTGACTGTCACCGTCATCCAAGGCGATGTTAACTTTGTATTTTTTACTGGGGAAAGCCCGATTAGCGGTCGTGTTGTCTTTACTGATACGACAAACATTTTTGACCTCCGCGCGATGAACGCCGACGGAAGTAGCATCGTTTCCTTGGGCTCCGGCTTGCGTCCGAACCTCGATCCCTTTGGGCAAGGGCTTGTTTTCAGTCAGCCTGTAGGCTTCTCCAACGCCGTATCCCAGGTTTTCACTGCTGATTTCGATTTGAGCCACTCAGTGCAGCTTACGAGCAGCAGCCTCGCGAGCGATGCACCCATCTGGCTGCCATTCTTGAACAAGATCGCGTTTGTGCGAGCGATCTCCAGTGGGACAACGGATGAGTTATACAAGATGAATCTTGACGGATCAGCACAGCAACGTGTGATCAGCGGGGCAGCGCAGAGCCCGACCCAATTCGATAACCGGATCGCGTTTGCTCGGCCCAATGGCACGACCTTGAATATTTTTGCGGTGAATGCCGATGGAACCAGTTTGGCGCAACTCACGACCGATGGAGGAAGCGACTCTCCGGTCTATGCTCGCGATGGTTCAATCATCCTTTTCCGGCGCGGGAGTAACATCTTCAAAATGAATCCGAATGGCACCAGTCAAGCGCTTCTCCTTTCTGCGCCAAGTGGCCAGCTATTCAGACCGTTGGCGTTTTCGCCAGACAATACCCGCTTCCTCTACTCCATTGCATATAGTTCAACCAATCACTCCGACCTGGTGAGTGCGAGAGTCTCCGATGGCGCAGACGCGGTGACTATGGCAAGCAACCTCCTCAATCCGACGGCGACATGGAGCATTAACCCGACAGCATTCACTGGCGGATCTGCGCGGGCGAAGAACAAACATGCAACCGGCTCCGACGTTACCGTTCAGTTAGGCGCGACCGCCATTACTTTCACTGATGTGACGCAAGACGGCGACACGACAGTGATACCCGTCCCGCCGAATTCCGTGGGGACGCCACCACAAGGATTCGTTATCGGCGGCTCAGGCTTTGATGTTGTCACTGACGCTGAGTACACGGGACCAGTCATGGTTTGTTTCACGGTGCCGGACACAGAGGCGCCGACTGAGGACGCGTTCAACGCGCTTTCGCTTCTCGACAACGAAGACGGCGTGCTAGTCGATCACACCACGAGCCGGGATTTCGCGACGCGCCAGATTTGCGCGACGGTGAACACGCTGAGCGCGTTCGCCCTGGCCGAGCTTGTCGATCCTGACATGCCGTCGATCACCGGCTTTGCGATCGATACAGATGGCAATCCTATCGCCGGTGTCAGCGTCCACCTGACTGGCTCGGAGGAACGCTTCGCCGAAACCGACAGCAACGGCATCTTCCATTTTGTCAATCTCAGCGCGGATGGCGGCTATCTCGTCGAGCCGAATCTGGGCGGGTTCGCGTTCACGCCGCAGAACCAGCCTTTCATCAATCCAAGTGGTGGACAGACCGTCGTCTTTACCGGCGCGGCTGGGAATTTCACGATGAGCGGCAGAGTGACAGACGAGGATGGCAATCCTGTTCAGGATGTCACCATCACTCTGAGCCCCACCGGATCGACAACCACGACAGATTCCACCGGCGAATATTCGTTCGCGAACGTGTCCGCCGGTGGCCCGTACACCATCACACCCTCAAAAGATGGACTAAGCTTCGCGCCGGATCAGGCGGGAATCGACAATCTTACCGGCGATTTGGCGGACGTGAATTTCATCGGCGCGCCCGGCATTGCTGCGCAGAGTGCCGTGTCACGCAAAACGCACGCCGAGGCAGGCGATTTCGATGTCGATCTTCCGCTTGCCGGCAAGCCCGGGATCGAATGCCGCAGCGGCGGCGGCACACAGGATTACCAAATCGTCATTACGTTCCCAACCGCGATCGCTGTGACAGGTCAGCCGCAAGCGGAAGTAATTTCCGGCACCGGCGATATCGGATCTCATGGCACCAGTAATGGCGGGGTTGTCGCTGTTGATGGAAGCACGGTTGTGGTTCCGTTAACCAACATTGCCGATGTGCAAACAATCACGGTTGCGCTTAATGGGGTGACCAACGGCTTCGTGACAAACCCGGTGACGATTTCAATGAGCGTGCTTGTTGGCGACACGACGGCGGATGGGGCGGTGAACGCAGGGGACATTGGCCAGACCAAATCCCAGTCGGGCAATGCCGTGACCGGTTCCAACTTCCGCGAAGACGTGACGGTCGACGGCAACATCAACAGCAGCGATATCTCGCTCGTAAAATCAGAATCGGGCACAGGACTGCCCTAGCCTCCCCGGGGGGAGCGCGGGCACCCTGCCCGCTTGGTGAAAGCTCCCCAGCTTTCACCCTCTTCTCGACCCAAGTGTTGTTAGCTTGAAGCTAGCGCGTGCGCGACGGCAGACCGAACGTGCGCGTCTGGTGAAGGGAGGTAAAGGTGGCGCGAAAAAGCGTCTATGTTCGGAACAGAGCGTTTACGGCTAACGAGTAACGCTTAAAGGGCCGGGGCGCGGAAAGATGTGCGTCAGGG
>JBOHXL010000034.1:0-44297 GCA_050736975.1 Chthoniobacterales bacterium
GAGTTGGAGAGGCCGTGATGTGTAGACCGCAGGGCATCCTCTCGTGATGATCGATTCCTGGACCGTGAGGGACTGTTTGTTAGGGAGTTACAATCTCGGCGGTGCCGCTGACGAAGGGTCGCCCGACGCCGCCCGCGATCAGGATACGTCCGTCCGGCAGCTCCGTGGCGGTATGATTTTGCCGCGCCACGGTCATGGTGCCGAAGAAAGTGAATTGCTGCGTCGTCGGGTCATAGATCTCGACCGAATCGAGGGCCTGCTGGGCTCCGCCGAAGATGGGGCCGCCGGTCACGTCTCCGCCAATCGCCAAGACTTGGCCGACCAGCGATCCCCAGGCCGGGTTAGTCAACAAGAGCGCAACATGTCGCTCCCGCGGCTGGGCCAGCTCGCCGACGCTCGAGAAAGCGCGGGTAGTGGGGTGATAGAGGTCGGTTACGCCTTGCGCCGGCGTGCCCCCCGTGACAAGGACTGTGCCGTCATTCAGCAGCGTCGCCTGCTGTTCCTGGCGCGAGACATTCATGTCTTGCGCGCTCGAAAAGGTGCCACTGGCCGGATCATAGATTTCCGCGGTTTTCGTTCCCCGCTCGCCACCGCCGTCGCTATTGGCGAGAACGGCGCCGCCCGCGGCGAGGACGGTGCCGTCGGGCAACAAGGTAGCGGTATGGCGCTTTCTTTTCAGATTTAGCGATCCGGTATAAGTGAAGAGCCCGGTCATTGAGTCATAGAGTTCGGCCGTAGGCGTTTCATTGCCGCCGGTGATGACACCGCCAATGATGACCACCTTGCCGCTCGGCAGCACGGTGGCGGTGTGCAGGGCCCGGCCCGTGTTCATCGAACCGGTATTACTGAAGAGACCGGTCGCAGGGTTATAAACTTCGGCGCTGACCAGATCGCCCGTGGCACTTTTGCCGCCGGTGATCAGGACACGCCCATCCGGCAGAAGTGTGGCGGTATGACTCTTGCGCGGGGTAGAGAGCATGCCTGGTGTCAACGTGAAGGAATTGTTCGCCGGATCGAAAAGTTCGGCTGACCGCAAAGTCACCGTATCAAGGCTGCCGGCCGCGAGCAGTACCTTGCCGTCGGGCAAAAGAGTATCGGTATGTTGGTTGCGGCCGGTTTGCATGTTACCTAACGAGGTAAAGTTATGAGTTACCGGATCGATCATTTCCGCGGTCAGGAGCGTCCGGTTGCCCGTCACACCGCCCACGACCAGGACGGTCCCATCGCTCAGGAGGTTTGCGGTATGAAAGGTCCGATTCTCAGCCATCTGGCCATCGATCGACCACTGCCTGAGCGCCGGGTCATAGATTTCATCGATATCAAGGAAACCGCTCTCGAGGGTTGTCCCGCCGATCACCAGGACACGTCCGTCGGCCAGGGCAATAGCCCGGTGGCTGGCCCGGTGATAGAGCATGCTGGGGCTGGCGGTAAAAGTCTTCTGGACCGGGTCGTAGATCTCGGTCTCATCATGCGGGCTCGTGCCGGAGAAGCCGCCCGTGATCAGGATCGTCCCATCGGGCAGAGGCGTCATGGCGTGATTGGCCCGCGCCGTCATCATGCTCGCGGATAGCACGGTAAAATTCTGCGTGACCGGGTCGAATAACTCCGCCGACCGGGTAGCGATGCTATTAACATATCCACCGGTGATAAGAACTGTGCCGTCAGCCAACAACTGGGCGGCGTGACTCTTACGGTTGATTGGCGGGGTTCCAGCCGTGGCGGTGAAAGTTTGGGTAGCCGTGTCATAGAGATCGGCCCGCGCTCCGCCGACGAGTAAGACGCGGCCATCCCGGAGCAGAGTGGCCGTATGCTGACTGCGAGCGACCGTCATATTGTTGGGCAAGAGAGCGAAACTCCTGGTTTTCGGGTTAAAAAGCTCCGCCGTTTGAAGCGGCGCTTTGCCCTGGTCGCCTCCCGCGATCAAGACCAGGCCATTGCCCAGGAGCGTCGCGGTGTGATTGGCTCGCGCTTGCGCGAGGTTGCCCGCTGCTGTGAAATCTCCGCGTCGCGGATTGTAGAGGAGCGATGATTGGAGTGTGCCGTCCTCATTCAAGCCACCAGTGACCAGGATTTGTCCAGATTTCAGGGTTGTCGCCGTGTGGTTCGTGCGCAGGGTATTAAGAATGATTTCACCTTGGCAGAGTTGAGCGGTGCTCAATCCGAGAAAGATTGGAATGAGGGATAGAAAGAAGCGAAGTGTTTTCATAGGCGAGGTGGCGTTGCCTCCGAGGACAGTCGATTGTGGCGAACGCCGGCTCGCGCTGTCAAGCGAAATGCGCCTCCGGCAGCCGCTTCACTTTGGATAAGACACTCTTCGATTGGAAGGCGGCGGCCGCGCTGGTGCTGCCCAGCCCCAAATTCTCAGAGCTATTGCAGGTTATAAACCTCAACCAAGGCTACGCCGGTTGCATCAGTCACGCCGCGAACGATGGCGGTGTAATTGCCGGGTGGCAGGGTTTGCACAATGGCGGACTCTTTATCATTGGTCGGTGGGATGCCAGTGGCTTCGATCTCAACCTGCTGGGTGTCTTTCCAGTCGTCATCGGAGGCGATGAGGGTGCCGTCTTCGGAATGAAGCTCGAGGACTGGATCGGCCAGCGGGTTGCTGACTCCCAGGCCGGCCAGCGATGGACCCAGGGCACGCACGAGCACGCTCGTGTCGTTGGTGTTCCCGCCGAGGATGAACCCACCGATCATGACATTGTCACCGGTTTGGACGAATCCGCGTGTGCTGATATTGGCCGGTTGTGAAATCCGCGGCCTGGTCGAGGTCGTAGATTTCCACCAAGCCGACGCCGGTGCCGCCGTCCTTGCCTGCGAGGATTGCGGTGTAGGGGCCGGGATTGAGAGTAACGACCATGGCGGACTCGAGGTCGTTATCCGGCGGGATGCCCGTGGCCTGGATTTCGGCCTCCTGTGTGTCCTTCCAGTTATCGTTGCTGGCGACAACCGTACTGCCGGAGTCCAGCTCCAGGGTGGGATCAGCCAGCGGACCCGGTTAAAGCCGGGATCATAGCTCACTGTTGGGCTTGCCACGCCGTCGATATAAAAGGTGACCGTGCTGCCATCCTTGGTCACGGCAATATGATGCCAGTTGGTATCGGTGATTTTGAGCGGCGTCGAATCAACATTGCTTGATCTGACCTTGGTTAGAAATAACTCTCCCGTGGTTCTGGGTGGCTGGTCAGGGCCGGCGACGCCGAACCCGTAACCACCGGTGGCGTAGGAGAGGACCGCATAGGACTGTGCCAGGTTGGCGTCGTCCAGTTTGCGACGTCGGCAACCCCAGCAACCTGCAACTACAAGACTTCACTTTTGACGCGTGGGTCAATGCGAAAAACGCGGAGGGAGAACGGACATCCGCCCCCAAAAATAATTTCACCGTCATGGCGGAGAGTTTGTTAGGATCGAGAGTTCACCACGGGTTCTCACATGGCCGCTGCTCAAGATGTCACGCAAATCCTGAAAGACTGGAGCGAGGGCGATTCGAACGCACAGGAGAAGCTGATGCCGCTCGTCTACGAAGAACTGCGGCGGCTGGCGCGGAGTTACCTGGCGCGCGAACGGGCCGATCATACCTTGCAGGCGACCGCGCTCGTGCATGAAGCGTATCTGCGGCTGGCTGATCAAACCAGGCTCAAGTGGAAAGATCGTGCCCACTTCTATGGCATCGCCGCGCGCGTCATGCGCCGCATCCTGGTCGACCACGCCCGGGCGCATAACGCCGCAAAACGCGGAGGTCTGGCAGAAAAATTGACCCTTGACGAGGCGCGCGAGCTGCCGACCCAGACCGCGGTCGATCTCGTCGAATTGAACGACGCGCTGGAAAATTTTGCCAAGGAGCCTTTCAAGGGAAGGCGACCGATTTCATCGAAAAACCGGCCTACGAAATAGCGGCGGCAATGATCATGGAGCGCGATCGCGCATTGAAAAGCGGAGAAGTGCTCGGCGATTACCAAATCCTTTCGCTCATTGGCGAAGGCGGGATGGGTGAGGTTTATCTGGCGGAAGACAAGTCGTTAGGCCGGAGCGTTGCGATCAAGGTGCTCAAGTTCGGCCTCGGTGCGACGAACTTCGTGCGGCGCTTTCATCAGGAGGAGCGGATCCTCGCCGGGCTCACGCATCCAAACATCGCGCAACTTTACGGCGGCGGAGTCACGGCCAGCGGCCTGCCCTATTTCGTGATGGAATACGTCGACGGGACGCGGCTGGATGATTACTGCCGCAGGAATGATCTTTCGATCCCGCGGCGACTGGCGTTGTTTCAAAAAATCTGTTCCGCCGTTTCCTATGCTCATCAGCGGCTTGTGATTCATCGCGATATCAAAGCGGCCAACATTCGGGTCAATGCGCAGGGCGAACCCAAGCTGCTCGACTTCGGGATCGCCAAGCTCCTCGATCCTGCGACCACGACGGAGCCGGAGCCAACCATGACCTTCGCCGCGGTTATGACGCCTCAATACGCCAGTCCCGAACAGGTGCGCGGCGAAAACATCACGACCGCGAGCGACGTTTACAGCCTCGGCGTTGTCCTTTACGAATTGCTCACCGGACGGAAGCCGTACCAGGTCGACAAGCGCGCGCCCGGCGCTCTCGCTCGCGCCATCGCCGAGCAGGAGCCGGAAAAGCCGAGCAGCGCGGTGGCGCGAGATTCTAAGTCTAAGAATCGAAATTCGGCCGATCCACAATCCACGAATCCTGATCCACCGTTCACGATTCACGATTCTCGATTCACAGGCTCAAACCCTCGTGTTCTCCGGGGCGATCTCGATAACATCGTGCTCAAAGCGTTGCGCAAGGAACCGGAGCGTCGCTACGCCTCGGTCGAGCAGTTTTCCGACGATATCCAGCGCCACCTGGAGGGCAGGCCTGTCCTCGCTCGCAAGGACACCGTCGGCTATCGCGCGTCGAAATTCGTCAGGCGCAACAAGATTGCAGTTGCCGCCACCGTCTTGATTCTTCTCGCCATCATCGGCGGATCGATCACCGCCCTGTGGGAAGCAAACAACGCGCGCCAGCAGCGCACGGTCGCCGAGCGCGAGAAGCTGAAAGCCGAGCGGGTCAATGCCTTCCTCCAGGACATGCTGGGAGCGGCCGCGCCCGAGGCAAAAGGAATCGACGTCAAAGTGGTCGACGTGCTGGCGGAAGCGTCCCGTCGCGCGCGGAGCGAATTGGCGAAGCAACCCGACGTCATGGCCAGCGTCCTCATGACACTTGGCCACACCTATATCAGTCTCGGCCAGTATGGCCCGGCGGTGGCCGATTTGCGCAGCGCGCTCGACGCCAGCTTGAAAGCGAACGGCGAATTGAATGCGACCACCGCGACAACCATGGGCTGGCTCGGCTTGGCCCTCGTCTTCCAGGACAAAGCCGGCGAAGGCGAAGCGATTTCTGCGAAAGCCGTGCAACTGCAGCGCCGTCTCCACCCGGAAGGCAGCGCCGAGCTTGGTATCGCCTCCTATGGCCTCGGGCTGAGTTTGCTTGCCAAAGGCGACGCCAAATCAGCCGAGCCGCACTTGCAGGAGGCAGCCGAATTGGTTGGGAGATTTCTTGGCCAGAAGCATGGCTATTATGTTGCCGCCCTCACCTCGCTCGCCGGGGCGCACGAAGCGCTGGGCGATCCCGACGAGGCGGAGCGTCTCTACCGGCACGCCATCGATATCGGCCGGACGGTTGAACCGCGTTACCGAATCTTCCTCGCGCAGGCCACCAGCTATTTCGGTTTGCTCCTCACTCGGCAACAAAAATACGATGAGGCCGAAAGCGTCCTGAAAGAAAGCGAAAGCATTTATCGCGAAGTCCTGGGCGATTCCAATTCGAGCGTCCCCTCGGTCGAGGCCGATCTCGCGTGGCTCTATTTCCTGGAGGGCGATTATCCCCGTGCGGAAACGGAATATCGCAAAGCGCTCGAGCTATTGCCGAAATTCTTCCGGCCCGAACACTCCAGCGTACTCGCTACCGAAACCAATTTTGGACTTACCCTGACCCGGCTCGACAAAGCCGCCGAAGGCGAGCCATATCTGCGCAAGGCCCTTGCCATTCGCAGAAAGACCCGGCCGCCGGGAGATCCGCTCATCGCCTCCGCTGAAAGCGCCCTGGGCGAATGCCTCACTGCACAGCAACGCTACTCCGAAGCCGAAAGTCTCTTACTTCACAGCTATGCCATCCAGAAATCCACCTTGCCGGCGAGCGATCCGCATCTGCTGGAAACTCGCCAGCGTCTCTCCGACTTGTATGAACGCTGGGAGAAACCCGAGCAGGCAGCCGCCTACCGCTAGATACGCAACCTGCCAGGCGCTCGACTAACCTTTCGCCTCCTCGGTAACTTGGACGTCAACCCTGGGCGAAACCTCTTCCAGCAGTTGGCGGGCACCGCGAAAGCGCCCGGCAAACCTGTCGGAGTGCTCCTTCTGCAGGGCCGGCGCAAAATTGTCCCGGTAGCGATTATACTCCTCGAGCGACCGGCACTGATACTGCATCACGTAGATAGGCTCCGCCTTATCCGACTCGATCACTTTGTAAATGCGACACTCGGTGAAGCAGCCAGTGCGGACCACATCCACGACATGGACCCGTTTCATCCAATCGAGCCACTCCGGCTCGATGCCGGCATCAATGGTTATCTCAACGCGGTAAATAATCATGCTGTGAATGATACTCAGTTGTCAGTCGGTCAGCTTTGAAGGCGCGGCCGTTGCTTTGCAGCTGCTACCTCGGATATCTGGTTAGATGGTCCGGTCGAGGTGAGAAGGAGTGCGACAGCATGAATCAGGGAGACTGAACAAGACCGATGAGGTTGCCCTCTGCGTCTCTTACAGTCGCAATCAGTTTGCCGCCACCTACGTTTCTGACTTTCTGTTCGGTCTGGGCACCAGCATCGAGAAGAGACTGCAAACTTTCTTCAATGCTGCTGACGTGATAGTAGCCAACAGGTCCCGATCTGTGGCCGTTCGGGTCCAACCCGATGTCCTGGTCGCCGACCTTGAAGCCGACATAATACGGGCTGTCAACGTATGGCTCAACGCCAAGGAAACGGCTGAACAGTGCCTTCGCGCGGGCAATGTCTTTGGCGGGGTAGATAACTGTCTTGATTCCTTGGTTCATGGTGATGTTTGGTGATTTGAGTCTGGATTAGAAGATGACGCGAACGACGTCGAACCTTCCGGAGCAGCGACCCCGTGCTGCCCGACGCCCGGCATGCAACCGAGACCCAAGCGTGGGGTTCGCTGCCCCGGTTTGTCATGCCTTTCCGTGGCGTAGTTATGTGGCGTGAAACTCTGACGCATGCGGCCAAATTTCCGATTCAGGTCGGTCAAACTGAAGAAACTCTATGGGGGCTCCGTTGTGTACGATGAATGCAACCGTGACACCCTCCGCCGGACTGTTCGGTTTGATCAATACCTCCTTACCCGCGATAGCCGTTTCGATGTCATCAACGACAAAGGCAACGTGCGGGACGGTCTTGACCAACTCCGGCAGAGTGCAGTCGGGGTCGAACTTCATCCACTCCACACCGTAAGGGCTTCGCAAATACCCTGAGGCATAGAGCTTGTGCTTATGACTGTAGTCCTCCGCCGGCAGCGGTTTGTCCGTGGGAATACCGAGGTGATGGTAACGGAGCTCAGGCATAACGAGAAATAAGATCAGCGACCGATGGCGAGAACGCAAGTGGCTGCAAGTAAAAGGTTGTAGCTATCATAAACCAGACATCGGAGCCGCGAGCATTCGGTGCCTTCTTTTTCCTTTCCCTCCACACGTCGTCCGTGTGCACTTAGTTTGTGGCGACATTGTGATCCGGCTCGGCTCTGGAATGCTTTCCCAATGCACGGCAACATTAAGACCGTCGCCGTATCGTTGCCTCCAACAATCACGTCGTCGAGGTTAACTCAGCTTTGGCCTAGTCGTCCGATCAGTTCACATAGCGCGGGTGTTGCCGCGCTGCCTCCAACTCCGAATCATACTTCGACCAATTTACTTTTTCATGGCCAAGATTTGGAAGACAACGCTCAAGCAGATCAAGCGCAATATCAATCTCGCCCAGTCGCGAAAAACTGCTGTGAATTCCCACACGGACCTGAATCTCCGGGTGCGCCTCGAGGGCCGCTGCGATCTCGAGCGCACAATGTGCCGGTTCTCCGTCGCCGGTCGGCGGCTTCGCGAATTGCTCGTTCGCCGATTTGCCACCTGCGAAGTCGGGAGCACGATCCCGGTCAGCTGACGCAGCCGCCGTTCTGTTCTTTGTTCAGGAGCTTCGACTAACGGACGATATCGACGAACAAGACATGCTGAATCTCGAATCGGCGATTGTTTTCAGATTCTGGCGCCGTGTTTTCTCCCGCCGGCGACCGCGCGCGCGACGGCGACCTTGTAAACGTTACGCCGCTTCAGCTCGGCGAAGAAATTGCGCGAGTTCATTGCGCATCGCCTTTCATGAAACGTTCCTCCAGCTTTTGGAAGCGCGGATCGCCCCGCAACGGGTCGAGGCGTTTGTCGGTCTTGATGCCGCCATACATGCCCTGAAGCAAAATATCGCGCTCGTCGAAGCTCTTCTCGATCAGGCGCAACCCTTCCTCTTTGTCACCCAGAGCGAGATGCACGACGGCCAGCTCATAGGGCCCGACGTAGCGCCGATGGGAAAGATCCGTCAGGTCAGCCAGAATTTTGCGCGCTTCCGCCGTTTGCCCGGCCTTCGCCAAGGCGTGGGCGAGCATGGCGGAACTTGACGGGGTGGGACTCAGTTTTTCGACCGTGCGGTATTCGGCGATCGCTTCGCTCAGCCTGCCCTGCCTTTCGAAAATCTGGCCCAGCATGGAGTGCGCCGGTTGCAGGTTAGGCTCCAGCTCGAGCGTCTTGCGCAATTGGCTGATCGCGTCGTCGGTCCGCCCGACTCCGGCCAGGGCCAGCCCGTAAGAGGCATTGATGATGAGTGAGAGCGGATCAAGCTCATGGGCGTGCTCCAACTCGGCGAGGGCTTCGGGAAAGCGGCCTTCGCCAAAAAGACATTCGCCGAACCATTGGTGCGCGGTGGCGTAGTTGGGATTCAATTCGATCGCGCGGCGAAACTCCGGCTCCGATTGGGGGAGCTGGACGTTCATGACGAGCGCGTTGGCCAGCGAAGTGTGTGCTTCGGCCAGGCTTTCATCGAGCTCGACCGCTTTGCGCGCGGCGGCGAGCGCTTCGGGAATGTCGCTCGAAGGCGGCGTTGCGTCGTAGATCGGCAGGATGGCGTGCGCGTCGGCGAGTCCGCTGTAAGCCAGCGCGTAGTGAGGATCGAGATCGATCGCCTGCTGGAAATAATCGAGCGATTTCCTCAGGTTTTGGGCCGTCCGCTTGTTCCAGAAGTAACGGCCCTTTAAGTAAAGCTCATGCGCGTCCGTATTATCGGTCGGCCGGGAAGCCAGCTCGTGTTCGGCCGAACCGGTCAGTTTTGCCTGCAACGTTTCCGCGACGGTTTTGGCAATCTCGCTCTCGACCGCGAAGATGTCGGTCAGTTTCCGGTCGTAGGTATCAGCCCACAAATGGACGTCGCTCTCCGCCTTGATTAACTGCACGTTCACCCGCACCTGGCCCGCTTCCTTTTGCACGCTGCCCTCGAGGATATTGGCGACGCCGAGCTGTTGCGCGATCTCGCGCAGATCGCCGGGCGAACTCTTGAATCGCTCCGTGGAAGTGCGCGAGATCACTTTCAAGTCGGCGATCTTGGCCAGGCGGGTCAGGATTTCATCCTGAATGCCTTCGCTAAAGTAGGCGTTGTCCGGATCGCGACTCAGGTTATCGAAAGGCAGGACAGCGATCGATTTTTCGGGAATCTCACTCTTGGCGGCTTCCGGCACACTTGTCTTCGTTAGGCGCAAACCAAAACGCTGGTAAACAAAGAGCCCGGCCGCGACGATCGCGAGAACGACCGTCAGGCCAATGATCCTTCGGCCTGTCCGCCGAGTGATAGACTCGTTAGGCTGGACGTCTTCCTCGCGCTTGATTCCTTCCGGCGTGATCTCGAAGGCCCAGGACAAAACGAGCGCGACCGGAAAACCAACTGCGATCGCGGCCACCAGAAGCTTCATCGCCCAGGAAGGAGCGTCAAAGGTCGGGAAGAGAATCGACGCCGCCTGAACCAGCAGCCAGCTCACTACGGCATAAGCGACCGCCACCTTGTAAACGTTGCGCCGCTTCAGTTCGGCCAAGAAATCGTGCGGGTTCATGAACTGTTTAAACGCTCACTGCAGCTTTGCGTACTCCGCCTTGGCTTGATTGAAGAGAAGAAGATTGGCGTCAGCATTTTTCCATAGAGCAAGTAAATCCTGATAAGCAGTTTTAGCTTTGGCGGTATTCCCGGACAAGGCGTAGGCGCGCCCGAGACCTAAGTGGGCCAGCGCACCGATCGGTTCATTTCCAACAATGCCCGAGTGGTCGAGTATTTTCTGAAACTCGCCGGCGGCGGCCGCCGCATTCTTCGCCGCAAGGTATGCTTGGCCCCGAAGATACACCGGATAGAGCGCAAAGGTGAAGTCATCATTGGTGTGTCCCAGTTCATAAGCCGAGGCCGCAGAAAGAGCTTCGATTGCGGCTGGACCATCTCCGCGGTTAAGCGCGAGTGCAGCGCGGGCCATCGGCAGATATTGCGATTGAACCACAGTGCCCTGCGGAAAACGCTTTGTCAGGTCATCGATTGCGAGATTGGCGTCTGCGACGTCGCCGGCGAGCGCGAGGGCGATAGCAGCAAATCCTTCACCATGCTTGCCTCTAATCTCCGCCAGAGCAGACTGCGCGTCTTCCTTGGCCAAGCTGGCCTGTCCGACCAAAGCTTCGCGCAGCGCATTGTGCTCCTGATATTCGGCCGCGGTTTCCCTTTCCTGCGCACGCCGTGCAGAATCAGCCGCGCGGCGAGTGAGATCACGGGCTTTGGCGAACTGGCCGTCATAAGCCGCGGTGTCTGATTGAAGAAAAAACATTTGATCCTCGACTCCGGGTATCCCGATGGTCGCGGCTGCTTGTTGTTCCATCCCGGCAGGGTCGTTCTTAAGAAAATCGACGACGTAGAGGATGATCGGAAACCAGGGGGAATAGAGCTTTTTCCGTCGAGCGTCCTCTGCGGTTGCCTTGGCCTGGTCCAGCCGGTTCAGCCACTGGTCGCAATAGATCAAACTAACGTAATTGTTTGAACTGGCGGGATTGATTTGAAAGCCTCGTTGCGCCGCTGCGTCCGCTTTCGCGTAATCCCCAAGTGTGAGATGCACAAACCAAAGGTAGACCTGTGCGTTTTCATCACGCGGGTAAGTTTGCGCGATTAATTCGTAGAGCCGGCCGGCAGCCTCCAGGTTTCCAGTAACGACGATTTCGTAAAACGCGGAGATGCTGAGTTTTTCATGGTCGCTGGTTCGTTCACGCAACTCGTAGGCTTTGCGCGTATATTCCGCGGCGAGGGCAAGTTCGCCTTGGGGCTGATAGCAGAGTCCTAACGAGAGATAGGCCATGGCGAAGTTTGGATCGAGGCTGACCGCGTGTTGAAAAAATGGAATGGCCGCGAGATAGTCGTTTTGGACATCGGTGGCTTTGTTGCCCAGGGCGTACGCCTGCAGCGCCTCCAGCGACGAGGTGGTCGTGTCTTCCGGTAACGCGTCGTACTTTTGCACCGACGCCAGCGACTCGCCCAATTTTCTGCGTAACTTTGTGGCGGCCTCACCGAGAGCCTTGAGGACCTGCTCCTTTCCAGTTGCTGTCTCTTGTTCTTGCGCCAGCAGATTTCCACTTTGGCAGTTCACGGCTTTTAATGAAACGACATACTCCGTTCCCAACGCGGAAATGGAACCTTCGATGGTGGCGGCACTGCCTAGACGTTGACCAACTTCCCGCGCCAGTTCCGGGGTGAGCCGCGCATTTCTTTGCTGTGACATCAAGGTAAGGGTGTGGGCGATGATCGAGTCGGAGATCAGAGTTAAAAAAGGAGACTGCCCCAGTTGCGACGCCAGCCCCTGCCGCAGTGTTCCATCAAACACGGGATCACCGGTAGTGTTGGCAAAATCGGCCAGAACAATCGTGTCCTTGTCAGTCAGCGGCTTGCCTTGAGACGAGCGGTAGTAAAGTCCGCCCAACACCAGTAAGATGACGAGCAGAGCGAGAACCGCGATTTTCCCGAGCTTCCGTCCCCGAACGGTTTTTGCCTGTTGGAATTTTTTTGGGGTCTGAGCATTGCCTAACTTGTCCGTATAAAGATTAAAGAGGTGAAGACGCACGCCGTGCTTCACTTCGCATTCGCCGAGATCGTGCAGATCCGGTTGCCACTGGCGATATTGCGCGAGGTCGTCCGCCACGCGCCTGGAAAGAAGGATGTGCGCGGCATCGCCGCAATCCATCACCCGCTGCGCCATGTTAATGCCAGCGCCGGCAATGTTAGTGCGCCCGCTCACATCGGTTACTTCGCTCACCGGGCCGCTGTGCACACCCATCCGCACCAGGACCTCCGGATGCTTTTTAAGCGCTTCGGCAATCTCGAGCGCACATTGCACCGGCTCCTCCGAACTGTTGCGAAAGACCAGCGCCATCCCATCGCCCGTCGGCAGCCTCACGAGTTGCTCGTTGGTCGACTTCGCTACTTGGGAAGTTGCCAGCACGATCTCGGTCAGCCGGCGTAGCCGTTCTTTCTGTTCGTCGAGCAGGAGCTTCGAGTAACCGACAATGTCAATGAAGAGGACATGCCCGATTTCGAACTTCGTGTCGGTGGAAGAGGCAGAGGGCATGGCGGCGTAGGATTTCTACCTTGGCGGGCCGATCAACTCTTTGCCGGCGAGCAGTTGCTGAAAGCCGGGATCGTTCCGGATCGGGTCCCAGACGGGATCGATCTTTAGTCGCGCGATAGAAACAGAATAGCCGGCCGGAAGCGACAGCAATTTTGCCAGATTTTTCATCGCTTCAGCCGTTTCGCCGGCGTGCGCTTCAACTTGCGCAAGCCCCGTGAGAGCGGACGGGCCCCCCACCGCATCTTTCTCCGGTGGTAATAAGTCGGCCGACTTTCGCGCGAGACCGAGAGCGTCGCTGTCGCGTTTTAGCGCCAAATCAATCCAGGCCAGCTGTATTAATGCATTCTGATCGTCTGGCTTCTCCCGTAATCGGGCCTCGACCAGAGTGCTCGCGCTTTCAATTTCGTTTTGGGTGCCAGCCGCGTCGCCCGCGAGGACATAAATCGCCGCCCGGGCGGAGAGCCGCTGCCGGGTTGCGGTCGGGTCGTTCGCCGCTTTGTCCCACACGCGCAGAGCCGCCCCGAAGTCGCGCTTAATCACGTCCAGATAAGCCCGGGCGCCGACGATGCTTTCGAGCTCATACCCGTTGGTATTGAGAACAGAGTCAGAAGGAAATGTTCCCAGAATGCGCGTCGCCTCCTCGATATCGCCCGTTCCATTAAGGGCACTGAAGAGCACGGCATGCATGGCGAACACGTTGTTCGGATTCAGCGCCAGCGCGCGTAAACCCGCCTGACTTGCTCCCTTCCACATCCGTAAACCGAGAGAAGCCGCGCCGATGTTGGCCAATAACGAATCATCCCGTGGGTCCAGTTGCTCGGATTTTTCCAGTTCGGACAGGCCTTCTTGAAATCGCCCCTGACGAAGCTGGACAAAACCGCAATATTCCAAGGCCCGGACGTCGTTTGGTTGCAGTTCGATGGCACGCCGGAATTCTCCGAGCGCCTGATCGTACTGCCGACGGCCATAGTAGTAGCAAACACCCAGCGCAATATGCGCGGCTGGCAGATTCGGCGTCAGCGCCACGGCCCGCTCCGCGGTCCGCATTATTTCGTCCAGGTCCGCTTCGCCGAGCCGCGTGATGAACCAATGACGCAGCATTTGATTCTCGACCAGCCGGGCCCTGGCCAGAGCGAAGCCCGGATCATGTGCGATCGCCTGTTGATAGAAGGCGGTGGCCTGATCGAATGATTCCGGCCTTCGCGTCCTCATGGCCTCGCGTGCCTCGTATTCGGCTTTCAAGAACAAGTCGTAGGCTTCCGGTTTATTCGTCGGCGCGGCAGCCAGGGTGCTGGCTTCGGCGGGCGAGAGTTTGGCCTGCAACGCATCCGCGATTTTTTGTGAGACTTCACTCTCGACGGCAAACACATCTTTGATGTCGCGGTCATAAGACTCAGCCCAGCGGTGCGAATCGGTCCGCGCGTCGATCAGCTGGACATTGACGCGCACTTTGTCGGCCGCTCTTTGCACGGTGCCTTCCAGGACGTTCGCGACTCCAAGTTGTTGCGAGACTGTCCTCAAGTTTTCCGGTTTGCTCTGGTATTTTACGGTCGAAGTGCGGGAGATGACTTTGAGATCGGCAATGCTGGCCAGCTTGGTCAGAATCTCATCCTGGATGCCCTCGGCAAAATAGACGTTTTCTTTGTCGGAGCTGAGGTTCTCGAAGGGCAATACGGCGATTGATTTCTCAGGAATGGCTGGGGCGAGGGGCGACGCGGAGATGACGGGAGCCGGCGCGCGCTGATGAGACCAAACCTTGATGGCCGCGGGCGCAAATAGAATGGCGATCATTGCCAGCCCGATCAGCAGGAGGATAGGAGTAGCCGGCGCGAAGCGCAGCAACTTGCGTCGGGCCGGCGAAGGCGCGGCCGCGGCTATCGGTTTCTTTTCAATCTGCCGAAACTTTTCCGGCAACGCGGAATTGCCGAGTTCCTCGGCGTAGAGATTAACCAGATGGAGCCGAAGACCGTGCTTTACCTCGCATTCACCCAAGTCATGTAGCCGCGGCGCCCATTGCCGATATTGCGCAAGATCGTCCGCGACGTGTTGCGAAAGCAGGATGTGCCCGGCATCGCCGCAATCCATCACCCGTTGCGCCATGTTAATGCCAGCGCCGGCGATGTTAGTGCGCCCGCTCACATCGGTTACTTCGCTTACCGGGCCGCTGTGCACACCCATTCGGACTCCAATCTCGGGATGCGCCTTGAGCGCCTGCGCAATCTCGAGCGCACAATGCGCCGGCTCCTCCGAACTGTTGCGAAAGACCAGCGCCATCCCATCGCCGGTTGGCAGTCGCACCAGTTGCTCGTCAGTTGACTTGGCGACCTGCGAAGTTGCCAGCACCATCTCGGTGAGCTGACGCAATCGCTCTTTCTGCTCCTCGATCAAGAGTTTGGAATAACCCACCAGATCGACGAACAGCACATGCCCGATCTCAAGCCGAAGGTTGTCTTCCGGTTCAAACGTCATGTTTTTCTAGTCCACGGCGAGTCCAGCCTTGCGCAAGCCGTCAAGCAGATGCTCAATGAATTCGGGGGCATTCCACTTGCCGTAAAGCTCTCGCGCCATCGCGCCGAAGTTCGGCAGCAGCGTGAGCAGTTCCCGCAACGAGGCCCGCGCGCGCTGCTCTTCGCCGAGCTGTCCATAGATAGAGGCCAGCGTCGCGTGCGGCCAATAGTAACCGGGCATGTTGACCTTCAGGGCGCTGGCCAACGCGCCGCGATAGTCACGCCTGCGGTAAGCATCGTAAACGGCGAGATAATGATACCACCCCGGATGATGTGGGTTAAGCTGCTTCGCTCGTTCTACTACGCCTACGCCGTATTCCCAGTCACCGGCATAAGCGATCATTGTTCCAAGTATTGCTGCGGTGGAGGAATCCATTCGATTCAGGGCGAGGGCGCGTTCCGCGGCGGGGCGGAAAGCCGGGAAATTTTTCTGGAAGAACAAGACGCTGGCCAATGCGGAGTGGGCGAAGTGGCTGGTCGGCGCCGATTCGACCGCTCGTTGCGCAGCCGCATGGGCGCGACCTAGGGGATCGGGTCTGGGATTATAACCGAACACGTACTCGTGCCAGTAAACGAACGACAGTTCGGCAAGGCAATCACTATGGCTGGGGGCGCGAGCAACCGCCGCTTCGAGAATCTCACGGACTTCCGCGTGTTCCTCCAGGGTGAAGCGCTCCTGGTAACCGAAGGCGCGCAGCACAGCCTCGTGCGCGGTGTATTCGCCAGGGCTTCGGCCGCGCAGCGACTCGCTCATGCTATGCACGAGCGCGCCGTACTCATCCGCAACCGTCGAGACAATCCGGGGAACTAACTCGTCCTGTAACTCTAAGATTGTTTCTGGACTAAAAGCGCGTTCGTAATTCTCAGCCCAGAGATGAGCACCGGTCTTGGCATCGACGAGTTGGACCGCGAGACGCAATTTCGCTCCAACCTGGCGTAAGCTGCCTTCCATCACGTAGCGCGCGCCCAGTTCTTTGCCAACGGCGCGCACGTCGCTCGAGTCTTTGGCCAAACGCAACGTCGAGCTGCGCGCAATGACTCTTAGATAAGAGAAGCGGGAAAGGCCGGTGACGATGTCTTCGGACAAACTCTCGGCCAACGCACTGAGATCGGCATTTGCGCCGACATACTTAAACGGCAATATCGCGACCCAAAATCCTTCGTCAGCGCGGACGGTGCCGGAGTTGGCTTTCGCGGGTGAACGCGAAGTGTCGAGCACCGGGGTGGCCGCTTCATTACCCGGAGGAATCTCCAGCCCCGCCTTTCGCAAGCCATCGAGAAACCGTTCCCCGTACTCGGGGTTCCAGACTTTTTCAACTTGCGTGCGCATCATCGCAGGAAGTTCAGGGCGGAATTTCAGCAACTCAGCAACTGCTTTCGCCGAGCCCTCGGCATCACCCAGCTGACCGCACGCCGCAGCGATGAACATGGGCGCGAGCGGATTGCGCCCCAACCTGACTTTGAGCGCGAAACTGAGTGCGCTCCGGTAGTCGCCTCGAGAGTAGGCATAGTAGAAGTCCGCGTACCAGTACCAGCCGGGATGATTGGGATTGAGTTGCTTCGCCCGCTCCGCCAGCAACATCCCGCGCTCCTCACTGCCAGTATAGGTCAGCAATTCACCGAGAAAGGCAACCGAGTTGCCGTCCATCGGGTTGAGCGCGACCGCGCGCTCTGCAGCATCCCGGAAGGAATCGAAGTCTTTTTGGGACCAGAGCGCCTGGGCCAGACTGAAATAGCCCAGGTGATTCGAAGGGCCGAATTCGACGGCCCGGCGTGCGGCGGAGGTGGCAAGGTCCAGAGCGTTCGCCTGAAGATTGAAACCATGTATGTAGTCCTGGCCGCACAAAAACGACAGCATGGCCCACGCGTCGGCGTACCCCGGAGCCTTGCGCACAGCGGCTTCCAAGGCGGATCGCGCGGCGGAAAGCTCTTCCGGAGTGCCCCGTTCGCAATAGGCGAAGCTGCGCAAGACAGCTTCGTAGGGACTCAGTTGTTCCGGAGGACGATTCCGCAAGCCCTCGCTCATGCTCCGAGGCAAGACGCCGTTCATATCAGCAACGGTTGAGACAATTCGCGGGACGAGGTCGTCTTGTAGTTCGAACACCGCCTCAGAACTAAAGGCGCGCTCGTAGTTCTCAGCCCAGAGATGGGCACCTGAAACGGCATCGACGAGTTGCACCGCGAAGCGCAACCTGGTTCCTGCCTGGCGAAGGGTTCCTTCCATCACATAGCGTGCGCCCAGCTCTTTGCCGGCCGAGCGGACATCGATCGCCTGATTCGCGTAACGCGCCGTCGAACTGCGCGCGATCACCTTGAGATAAGAAAAACGCGACAGGCCGGTGACAATCTCATCGGTCAGTCCTTCGGTTAAGTCAGTGAGATCGGAGTTATTGCCGCGATATCCGAAAGGCAGCACCGCCACCCAGAATCCCTCTTGGACTCGAGCCGCCCCTGCATTCAATTCAGACTTTGGCGGGCGCAGTTTCTCGGGCACCTCAGGATTGCCAAGTTCCTTATCGCATAGATTGAAAATGCCGACACGGATGCCGTGTTTCACCTCGCATTCGCCGAGAGAGTGAAGCTGTTGCGACCAGTGCCGATAGGCAGAAAGATCTTCCGCCACGCGTTGCGAGACGAGTATATGCCCGGCGTCGCCGCAATCCATGACCCGCTGTGCCATGTTGATGCCCGGCCCGGCAATATTCGTTCGCCCGCTCACATCGGTTACCTCGCTCACGGGTCCGCTGTGGATGCCCATTCGCACCCAGATCTCCGGATGGGCCTTAAGTGCTTCGGTAATCTCAAGCGCACAACGCGCCGGTTCCTCCGAACTGTGGCGGAAGACGAGCGCCATTCCATCGCCGGTTGGAAGTCTTACCAGTTGCTCATTGGTTGACTTCGCTACTTGGGAAGTAGCCAGCACGATCTCAGTGAGCTGGTGCAGCCGCTCTTTCTGCTCGTCGATCAAGAGCTTTGAATAGCCAACGATGTCGATGAACAGGATGTGCCCGATCTCGAGCCTGAGGTTATTCTCGGATTCAGGGTTCATTCATCTTCCGGCGCGACTGGGTCACCGATCTGGTCAAGGTTCTCCGCTTGACCTCGCCGGAGAAGTTGTGCGGGCTCATCCTTTACGTTTACGGGCGCGAGAGACCGAATGCGTTGAGAGCGCTTCGGCCACCGATTGAGTCAGACCCGGGGCGGCGGCGCGCAGCCTCGCGTCCTCCGTGATGAGGCGCCGGCCCAGCTGATCGGCCAGAGCGAGAAACCGCGCATCATAGGCACTGACTCGATGGCGTGCGGCCATGGTCAGCACCGCATCATGGGGAGTGCGTCCCAGTTTCCCATCCAAAAGCTCGCTGGCTTTCTGGAGTAAATCTCGCGCCAAAGGAAGCGTCATCCTCTTCATTGCAATGGAGGAAGCGAGGATGTTTGTAAATTCAACTAAGAGGAAAGACTCGCTCCGCCAATCCGGATCACGGGCGCGCAGTTGCTGCGCCCCGGCAGTGTGATCGCCTTGGATCAAAAGATAAGCAACGACGTTGGTATCGACGAGAAGCATCTCCTACTCGCGACCCCAGGCGATCGCCGTCTCAATCTCCCGCGTCGTCAAGGGGCCGCCCCGCAGCCGCACTGGTTTTGGCGCCGTGCCGGGGCGCTGGCTCGCGGCGGCCAATCCTTTGCGAAGAAACTCCGCGATTGCGTCCTTCAGCTTTTTCTGGTCGTGCACGGCGCGAATCTTGACCTCGCGCATGAGATCGTCCGGCAAATCGAGCGTGGTTTTCATAAACCCAGATTCCCAGAAAAATGGTTTTCTGTCAACTTGCCTGGTTCCTCATGACCTGCCCTCGCTGCTCCGGGGTGACTCGAACCGATGTGCTCTGAACCGCTGATGCCCGTTTTGGCATCGATGAAGAGCAAATGCAGGCTCTCGAGCCTCAGATTGTCTTCAAATTCAGGCGTGCACTTCCGGTCAGCATCCGCGCTCATAATTCGAAGTTCTCTTTCTTCATCAGCGCAATGAAGCGCGGATTCGCGCGGAGCGGATCGAAAATGTGATCCACCTTGAGATACATGATCCATTGCGAGTCATCGGCGCTGGCTTGTTCGAGCAAATCCATGGCCCGATCGTGATCGCCGAGGCCGAGATACACGATGGCGAGATTGAAGGGTGGCACGTAACCGTTCACGGCCCTCTTTTTCAGCTCTTCAATGGTAGCCAGCGCGCGGTTGCGATCGCCCGCGAGACCGTAGGCATAGCCGAGGAAGGCGGTGGCAAAGGGCGGTGCTTCCATCGAAGCGGCTTTCTCCAGTTCCGGGATAGCCGCGCGAACATTACCCTGTTGCAGATCAATCCAGCCGAATTGCATTTGCGGAAAAAAGAATGTCGCGTCTAACTCTGCGCCTCTTCTTGCTTCCGCCATTGCCGCTTGGAAGTCGCCCTTCCCGGCAAGAGCCAGTGTGTTATCCACAGCAATGGCGGGATCGAGCGGATCCAGCTCGACCGCCCGCCTGCCTTCGGCGATTGCTTCATCGTATCGGCCTTCGCACCCGAGGCTCAGAGCCCACTGATCATGGGCGAAGGCATAGTTGGGATTAAGAGAGATGGCCTGACGAAAATCCTTATCCGCACCGGCCCAGTCATGTTCATACCAACTTTTGTAATTGGCCAGCGAGGTGTATGCTTCGGCGGAAGCCGGGTCGAGCGAGAGGGCTTTCTCCGCCGCCGCCTTTGTCTTTTCCTTTACTTTGGCGGCGATGACGATCCCTTCGTTAAAAGCCGCCCAGAGATAGGCGTCGGAAAGTCCCGAATACGCCGGGGCAAAGTCAGGATCGAGCGAAATCGCCTGCTCGAACAGGGTTATCGCTTTGTTCAGATTCTCGTCGCTCGGCCGGTTGAAAAAATAACGACCTTTCAGGTAAGCGTCGTGAGCTTCTGGATTTACCACCCGGGCAATCGTTAGGCGAGATTTCTCCCTCGGAGTCAGCTGCACATTAATCTCATGGGCGATGGCTGAAGCCAGTTGATCCTGCAAGGAAAGGACATCACGCGAGTCACCTTCGAAGGTTTTCGCCCAGAGGTGCCGGTCAGCGCGGGCATCGATCAGTTGCGCGGTGATTTTGACTCTGTCTCCCGAACGCCTGACCGAACCTTCGACGACTGCATCGACGTTGAGCATTTTGGCGATCTCGGGGGTGGGCGGTCGTTGTGATCCGGCAAACTGTGTGGTCGAGCTGCGCGAGATGACGCGCAACTGGCTGATCGTTGCGAGGTCGGTCGTCAGTTCATCAGTCATGCCTTCGGCGAAGTAATCCTGGTTCTTGTCGCCCGAGTAGTTGTCAAGCGGAAGGACTGCGAGAGAGCGAATGACATGCGGTCCAACATCGGCCGGCGGAAGGGCGTTCGGTTGGCGAACTAACGAGTAAAGGACGACGCCAAGAAGAAGCGCGGCGGCGAGCGTGCCTGCAAGAGCGATTCCGTAACGCCGGCTCTTGCTCTTACGTGCCGGCGTTGTCTTCAGTTTCGAGGGCAAAGCGGGATTACCGGCTTTATCGTCGTAGAGATTAAAAATATGGAGCGAAACGCCGTGCTTGACCTCGAATGTGCCAATCGAGTGGAGCTGGTCGGACCAGTGCCGATAGGCCGCGAGATCCTCGGCTACGCGTTGCGAGACGAAGATGTGCCCAGCGTCGCCGCAATCCATCACGCGCTGCGCCATGTTGAGGCCCGGCCCCGCGAGATTTGTGCGATCGTTGACATCTGTGACCTCGCTGACTGGTCCGCTGTGAATGCCCATTCGCACTGGCAGTTCGGGATGTGCTTTTAGGACATGCGCGATTTCGAGTGCGCAACGTGCCGGTTCCTCGGAACTGTGTCGGAATACCAGCGCCATGCCGTCGCCGGTTGGTAGCCTAACGAGGTGCTCGCCGATCGATTTTTCGACTTGCGACGTAGCCAGTACGATCTCCGTGAGCTTTCGCAGTCGCTCCTTTTGTTCGTCGATCAGAAGCTTGGAATAACCGACCACATCGATGAACAGGACATGCCCGATCTCAAGCCTGAGGTTATTTCCGGATTCAATGGCCATAGACCTGGCGTTAGTTTAGCTGGTCAAAGAGTCGGCTGAACTTTCTTAGTTATAAACCGTTTCCAGTTCCGAGCCCTTTATCAGGGCTTGGAAACGTGGATCCTGACGCAGTGGATCCCATTCCCAGCTTAGGCGCAAATGAGCGAGAGTAATGCGGTCCGCTCCCGGGGTCGTGAGCAAATGTGAGAGCAAGGTGATGGCCGGCTCAACTTCTCCACTCTGGGCATAGACAAAGGCCAGATTCGCAGCGTAGAGCGGCCCGTCAACCGCGTCCTTGTTCTCCGGGCAAAGCTCCGTCGCATGCCGTGCCTCGCGGACCGCGTCATCCTTTCGCCCGAGCAAAGCGTAGAGTTTTCCCAGCGCGGCGTGGAACGTCGGGTCGTCAGGATGATCTCGCGCCGCGCTTTCATACTCAGGCCTGATCTGCTCGAAGGCGTTGCGGGCGCCCGCCAGGTCACGGCGCGCAAAGGCCACGCAGCCCTCATAGAAAGCCCTCGCATCGATCCCTGGAAAATCGTTCACCGGAATATCCGGCAACATCGCCTTGGCCGCAGAAAAATCCCGGGCCATCATCGCGTAGTCCCACTTCTGCGCGATCGCGCCCTTGCCTTTCATTGTATCCGACAAACGATCCAAAGTAGCGCAGGCCGGGGCGGGCGATCCGCTTTGGGCAAACTCGACATAAGCCAGACCGGTCCACCCATCGAGCAATTGAGGCTCGAGTTGCAGGCCATGTTTGTAAGCCGCGCTCGCGGCGGGCCACTGGCGCAGGAGCCGGAGCGTGCTGGCTGCGCCGTCGAAATGGGCCTGCCGCGGATCGAGCTCGCGCGCTTGCGCAAAGGCCGCGAGCGCTTCCCGCCAGCGGCCCTGCCGGCGATAAATGTAGCCCGATGAATCGAGAATCTTAGAGTCGTTAGGCGCAGCCGCGCGCGCGATCGCCAGTTCTTTGAGCGCCCGATCGTAGTCGGCGTCGATCCGATAATAGCAAAGACCAAGAGCGAGGTGCGCCTCGCCCAGGTTGGGCGCCAGTTGCAGGGCTTCGTCGGCCAGGGCGCGCGCTCTGGTTTTGCGCTCCGGGAGGCGTCCGATGGAATACATCAGGCTATTGAGCATGGAAGCGCGGGCCCGGGCGAGGGCGAAGCCCGGGTCGAGTGCGATGGCCTGCGCGTAAGCCTTGTCGGCATCGATTGCTTCCTGGCGCGAGGCGGCGACATAGACCAGCTCGTTGGCCTGGAGGTAAAGAAGATACGCTTCCGAATTTTCCGTCGGCCTGGTGGCGAGCCGCGTTTTCTCGTCCGGGGCTAACTTCGCCTGCAGTTGCTGCGCGATCGAGCGCGCGATCTCACTTTGGATGGTAAAGATATCGGCCAGATTGCGATCATAGGTTTGCGCCCAAAGATGCGCATCGGTTCGGGTATCGATGAGCTGAGCGTTGACCCGCACTTTGCCTCCCGCGCGCTGCACACTTCCTTCAAGCAGATGCGAGACGCCGAGTTGCCTCCCGATATCGCGCAGGTTGCGCGCGACGCCGTTCCGATATTGCATCACGCTTGAGCGACTGATGACCTTCAGATCCGCGATCTGCGCCAGGTCGGTCAGGATTTCGTCCTGCACGCCATCGGCAAAGTAGGCGTTCTCCTTATCGCTGCTCAGATTCTCGAAGGGCAGGACCGCAATGGATTTTTCCGGAGCGCTCGTTCCCGGCGCCGTGGCCGGCCCTGGAGGGACCGCTTCCTGCCGCCTCGGAGTCACAGACTGTCGGAAGCGAAAGAGCCAGATAGAGACACCGGTCAGGATCAAAATGAGAGCAACCATCCCGACCCAGCGCATGGTTTGCGGTCGCGGCGTCGCTCCGCCACGGGGCACGTCGGTCTTCTTCGACTCTTTCGTGCCCGGCCCTTTTGCATCTTTCGTCTTTTTGAATCTTGCCGGTATAGTCGGATTACCGAGTTCTTCAGTATAGAGATTGACCACTTGGAGACGAATTCCATGCTTCACCTCGCATTCCCCGAGAGGGTGCAAACGGGACGACCATTGCCGGTATTGCCCGAGATCGTCGGCCACCCGTTGCGAAAGCAGGATGTGACCTGCATCGCCGCAATCCATGACGCGCTGGGCCATATTGATTCCGGCGCCGGCGATATTTGTGCGCCCGCTGACATCCGTTACTTCGCTCACCGGGCCACTGTGAATTCCCATCCGCACCAGGACGTCAGGGTGCGACTTAAGCGCTTTGGCAATCTCGAGAGCGCAATGCACGGGTTCCTCCGAACTGTTACGAAAGACCAGCGCCATCCCATCGCCTGTCGGCAGCCTGACGAGTTGTTCGTTGGTCGACTTCGCCACTTGCGCGGTCGCCAGCACAATCTCGGTAAGTTGGCGCAAGCGCTCCTTCTGTTCCTCGATCAAGAGCTTCGAGTAACCCACCAGATCGATGAACAGGACATGTCCAATCTCAAGCCGGAGGTTGCTCTCAGATTCAGGCGCCATTCGATCCCACTATGGCGAAGAACGACTGGGGATGCACGATTGAACTGTTCCGCTTCATTCACCCGGGAAAGATTCTCTCCCCGCATCTGATGGAAGAAAGGATGCGGACGGAACGCGATGGACGATAGTCCCGGCCAACATGCCCTTTCGTGAACTCCATCTTTCGCCCCCAATCCTGCAAGCCGTGCGCGACGCCGGTTACACGGAGCCGACTCCGATCCAGGTCGCAGCCATTCCCCACATCCTTGCCGGACACGATGTTATCGGCATCGCGCAAACCGGCACCGGCAAGACGGCGGCCTTCGTCCTGCCGATCCTGATGAAGCTGGCGGCTGCGATCCAGCACGGACAACGGCGCGGTCCGCGCGCGCTCGTGGTGGCGCCGACCCGCGAACTCGTGGTGCAGATCGAGGAGAATGTGCGCGCTTATGCCAAACATCTCCCGTTGCGTATGGCGACGGTGTTCGGCGGAGTGAACGAGCGTCCGCAAATCGCGGCCCTGCGTTCGGGCGTCGAGCTTGTTGTGGCAACGCCGGGACGCTTGATCGATCTGATGGAACAAGGCGCTGCTCATCTTTCCAACGTCGAGTTTCTCGTGCTCGACGAAGCCGACCACAGGCTCGACATGGGCTTTCTTCCGCCGATTCGCCGGATCGTGAAGGCGTTGCCGCAAAAACGACAGACGCTCATGTTTTCGGCCTCCCTCTCGCGTGAGATCGAGCAATTGACCCACCAGTTCCAACATTCGCCCAAAATCGTGGAGATCGGCCGGCGCGCCAATCCCGCCGAGACAGTGACGCAGTTTGCCTACGAAGTACGTTCGCACCTCAAGCCGGCCTTGTTGCTCCATCTTCTGCGCGATCCACAATTCGATACCGTTCTTGTCTTTGCCCGCACCAAGCACGGGGCCGATCGCATCACGCGACGCCTCGAAAGCAGCGGGATCAAGACCGGCACCATCCATTCCAATCGTTCGCAAAATCAGCGACTGCGCGCGCTCAAGGATTTCAAGTCAGGCGCGGTCCGGGTGCTGGTGGCGACCGATATCGCGGCGCGCGGGATCGATGTGGATGGGATTTCGCACGTCGTGAACTACGACTTCCCGATGCACTCGGAGGACTACGTTCATCGCATCGGGCGCACCGGCCGGGCGCATGCCATTGGCGACGCGATCAGCTTCATCACGCCGGAAGATCAGGGGCCGTTGCGCTCGCTCGAACGGTTTATTGGTCGCGGTGTCTTACGGAAACGAGCGGATGGTTTCGATTACGACGCGGTGCCCGTACCGCGCGAAGAACAGGTGAGGGGAGAACGCCGGTTTTCGCGACCGAGGATGAAGCCGCGCCTCCCCGGCAATTCCGGCCACCGCGGCGACGGCAATGGCGCCGCTCGCAATAACGCTCGGCGTTCGCATCGTTTTTCGTCGCGTCGCGGCGCGCGCTGATCTGGCCCGGTGTCGTCTGCCCCTCACCTGCGTTGCCGTTTCAGCGCCGGATTAATCTGAAGGCGAAATCGCGGCCGGTGCGGGCAACAGCGACTCCGGGATAACGCCGGACCTCGAAGCGGCCATGCTGGACTTGGCGGCGCGCCAGTTCCAGGGCGAAGCGCGAAGTTTTGTAGAACGCATAAGCGATCGCCGCGCACGGGCCGGCGCCGACCAGCAGAAGCTTCGATTTCATACCGAAAAATACGTCTGACGAAGGGCGTTGGATTCACTGCTTTCCGTGGTAGCGGATGAAGCGCGTGATCCAGTCGCAGTAGCAGTGTTCGGTCCGGATGCTGTCATGGCGCAGGCGCATGAGATCGCGCACTTCTTCGAGGAGTTTTTCGGCTTGCCTTGGGTTGAGGAGTGATCATCCTCGGAAGCATGCGCCATCGTATCAGGGGCGGCAGCCCCCGAAGCAAGCGGATTATGCGCAATTATTGCGCCTTCTCTTACGCAAAAATTCTAGATAACCTCGTTAGACCTCTAAATCGTCATGGACCAACCCGAGCTTGAAAGACATTTGGACGCCATCAAAGCTCCCGGCCGGCAAAATCCCAAATGGAAGGGCGAGGCGGATACCACGTCCGCTTTCGCAGCATTTCTTGCCGAATTGGCGAGGGAAGCGGCAGAAACTAGCGAGAGGAATCTTGAGATGCAGTGGAAAGTCATCCGACTTACGCGAGTCCTATATTTGCTGACCATCGCGCTACTCGTCATCGCCGGAGTGCAAACCCTGTTGATGATCTTCCGATGAGTCCGACCGAAATAACGATGTCACGTTCACTATGTTAAATCGGTTGAACTGTCCTTGCGGTCATCAACTCCACTTTACGTCGGGGAAGCAGGCCGAAAGAGAGCAGATTTACTGTCCCAGCTGCAAGACTTTGGTTCTGGTTCCGTGCCCGCAATGCGCCGCGACGCTGAGGCCACACAGGCTCCCAAAACACATCAAGAAAGTGCATGATCGCTTTTCGATCGAGGCTACTTTGGGAGCACCGCCCACAGGTCTAACTCCTTCTTCGGTCGAGAGGCGCGCGCTTGCGGCGAGAGCGGCTGATACCTTCGACCAAGGCCAGTTTATGATTCATCCGCCACAAAGATGTCGCTTCTGCGGGAAACCGGCAATGGCAGGCTCAGACCTTTGTTATTCATGCGAAAGCGACTAGCCATTGAAACCTCGTTAGGCGGGGTTGCCACATTACCATGAAGATAAATGATGACCACATGTATCACGGAGCTGCGTTAACGCAGATCGCCGAACATCCACAGTTCACGGCGATCAACTCGTTCCACAAAGGCGCTCAGAAGTCTCGAAGTGCTTTTCGTGTGAACGACGATGTGGGCATTTATCTCAAGTACGCCCGCAAAGCGAATCCAGCTTATGGAGAGTACTTCTTTACGTTCTCGGAAGCGAACCTTGAAGAGATCGAGGCTTTGAGCCAAAAAACCGACAAAATCTATATCATCCTTGTGTGCGTTCAGGCTAAGGAAATTTGCTGTATTCGCCGCAAAGAGTTGCAGCGTCTCGTAGATCTTCGAAAGAGAGCGAGGGGCTACGATGAACCTACGTTCGCCGTGCTGGTTACGTGTGCCTCCGGCAAGCGTTTTAGGGTTTACGCTAACGTCCCTGGGGAACGCAAGAAGACGCTTGGAAAGATGGTTGTTGCAAGGAATCGTTTTCCGGATGCAGTGTTCAGATGAGAACGAATCCGCCTAACCAATCGCTGCGGCCGAGGGCGAGCCGTCGTACTATCCAGTTTCTAAATGACTAAACCATTCAACGCGCAGCCGCCCGCACCCCCGGTCGCCGCGGCTGAGCTTTGTCTCGTGATAGGAGATATGGGGTCGCGTCTAAAGGGCGTGTTGCCCAAATCGTCTTTCGGCCAAAAATAGTTGTACCCACAGCGGCAAGGCCGAGATCGGCCAGCCAGACTTCACCGGGTCGTGGGCTCATCCAGCTGGTCTAGCACTTCCTGCTCGACAGCGCGAGAGCGCATCACGTCCAGAGCATCATTGTCCGCCGCGTCGATTACGTCTGAGACGAGAGCACGCACTTTTTGGGAGATTTCGGGCTTCCACTTGCCCAGTTTCGTGTCTAGCTTTTGAGCGATGGCGTCCACGACCAGCATTTTAGCTCCACGCCTTCCGTGATGCAACCCGCAACATCTAACCAATCGCGCTCGAGCCAACCGCTGGCCGGTGTGAAGTCCACGTTTAATTTTGTGAAACAGTTCCCGATGTTTGCCACGCTCGGTCCCGCCAGCGGTGGCTCAGCTCCGTCTCGTTGATGATGACGCCAACGCGTCAGGCTGGCAAATCCATCGCACGATTGCGACTCCTTCGCTATGTTCTTTCGCTTATCTTCGCCTTCACCGCTTGTGCGCCTGCACAGCCGACGGCCACGCCGTCTGGTCATAGTCAAAAGGCGACCGGCGTGTTTCTCCTCGACTTTGACTATGCGACAGGGGCGGTCACCGACGTTCGTGTCCTAAAGAGTACCGGCAGCCCTATTCTCGACGCTACATCAATCCGCACATTTAAACGCTGGCGTTGCAAGCCGGGCGCATATAGGCATGTGAAGGTTCCAATTACTTATACCATGACAGGTGCGCACCCATGAACGCGACGCAAACATCTAACCGAGGCGATGGAGCTGACTGCGAGCCGGCGCGATAACAATTTTCTGGTGACTTCCCTTCCTCAACTTGCTGCCATGCGCGCCCTCGCTCGCAGCAGCTCATCTTGTTCTCGTTAGGCTATGCCGCATCTGTTGCCCACCATCTTTACGTTAGCGGTCACTGCGATCGTTCCCGCTCAGGATAAAAAAGCTGTGCCGGGTATGCCGTTCGGGCCGATCATTGACGCTGACTTCGATCATCTTGAGACGTTCGCGCAGACGAATGGTTTCGACCTAAAGGGAGAGCTTTCACGCGTGTACGGCGACGATAAGAAGATTTCCGCGGACGCCTTAGGGCGTGTGTTTGGGTTCTCGCTTTCCCTAAGGGCGTTTAATCAAGATGCCCGCGCCTACGGAACTCTTATTTCGATCAGTCTCGATCGCATAGGCGAACCATATGGGGTTGATTATTACGTCAAGATTGTTGAGAGGCAGCCAGCGAACGTCCAGCAGCGGATTCGCGATTTTCTGTTCTATCCGTCCTCTGTTTTGCCCGCCCAGGATCGAGATGAAGCACAAGGTATGCCCACAAGGACACGTTGTTCGTCCTACGCGACTACCTCCCGGACTTCTCGTTTACGATAACGCAAGTCGGAGGGACGAAAGACTTGACGGTCTCCCTCGCCAACATCTCTAAAGATAAACAAGAGTTTGTCGACTCATTGTCAGACCCGGTGCCGCAGTTTGCTTTTCGATGCCAGTTCGGCAAACGAGATTCTAAAGGCGCGGTTTCCTCTCTCTCAGAGGAGTTCACGCTCAACACCCGCGAGGAACATAACCCTTATCCTCCAGCACCTTTGTCTACCTTGCCTCCCGGGGCCAACCGAAAGAAGATCATCTTGCGAGGAAGCCTCATTCCACGCGTGGCGCACGCGCTCGCTTTGGCCCCCAAAGACGGGCATTATGATTCTGTTCGTTTTCTCCTTTCCCTTTCGATGAATAGTCAGCTTACGCGTTATATCCAGGCAAAGTCGCCCTTTGTTAATTTGGCTGACTATGTTGAGGCACCCTAACTAACACCTAACCATACATCTGAGGTCATCTAACAAGGTGTTTTCAGGAGTTGATGTAGATTTAGGAATGAGAGATGGGGTCACGCCTCAACATTGTACATTGGCTTGAAGAGTCGCTTCAATCCGGAGGCGCGGCCACGCGTGGTTTGGTCAGCCAAAGAAAGCGTGCCACCAAAAGTATGATAAGCGCGCCAACACAAGCCCACCCGAACCAGTCGCCGGTTCGCGTGTAGAACGTTCGTGCGTCTTCGACATTTAGTCGTCCGGTGAGCACAACGAATCGCCCCGGCGCCGTCGCTGCCTGCGCCAGAATGCGTCCGCGATTGTCGCTTAGAGTCAGGAGCCCGTAGCGGGCGGAACGCGCCAGGGCGAAGCCATCCTCGACCGCGCGCAGCACGGCCATGCGCGAGTGCAGCCAGCGGTCGACCCCGAAGTCCCAGGCCGGCACAAGTAACAGGTTCGCATCTTCATTGGCGTACTGGCGACTTAGTTGAGGGAAATCCATGTCTTTGCAGATCTGCAATCCCCAGCGTCCCGACGGCTGGTTAAGCACGACCCGCTTGTCGCCCGGTTTCTCCGGCTCGATCCGCACGAGATGATGCTTATCGTAGTTCGCCACCAGCTTTCCCTCGGACGAATAGAAACGCGCTGAGTTATAGGCGCCGTTAGCGGTTTTGCGAACCACTCCGAGGTCGATTGCGACGTGCCTGGCCGCCGCAGCCGAAGCAAAGAGCGCGTCCACTTTCGACAGGTTGCTCTCACTCACGCGTGCGATTTTCTCAGGCAGAACCACGACCTGCGTTTCGGCCGGTGTCGCGCGGCGCACTTCATCAGCATACTCTCCTAACAGTTTTAGCGCCTGTTCTTCCGAGCCGAGATAGATACTCATCGGCACGTCCTTCGCCATAAGTGTCACGGTGACAGATGGAGCGACCGGATGAGACGATAGTCGCCACTCCCCGAAGAGAAACAAAGCGCAAAGCAGAATGCCGGCCATCACCGCAAGCGCGCCACGCTGCCCGGGTTTGCCGGTTCCGGACAAAAGCGCAGCAATCGTCCCGGCAAACAGAAAGACGACGAAGCTGATCCCCCAGATGCCGGTAACTGAAGCGATCTGGATGATAGGGAGACCATCCATTTGCGTGTAACCAAGATTGCCAAAGGTGCTGTTCGGCGAGCCGATCTCGACGAGATATTCGTAAGCCACCCGGGAGACGGGGAAAGCGAGCGCGCCGAGGAAGACCGACCCGCGCTGGAGAAAGCTGCGCGCAAAGAGAACACACAAACCAAAAACAAGCGAGGGGACCAAGAGGGCGATAACTATCAGCGGCAATGGAATCTCAATCGCGTGTCTGAAGTAATTCCACTCATTCAGCGCGCCGATCAGCCACGCGCTGGAAGCGAGCAGAAAAGCGGCGCCCCGGCCGAGCCGCGTCGCGATCGCCAGCACGGGAACGGGCGCCAGCCAAAGAGACCACCAGACCGGGTGCAGACCGGTGCCGAGATACGCCAGGCCAGCCGTCGCGACCCAGGCAGCACTAAAGAGAAGAACGTTTCGAGCTCGCATATCGGAAATGAACCTGCGGACGAATCGCCCGGCCCTACTGTCGAGCGCGAAATCCTTGAACGCCACCGGCGGTTCCAGGTTGCGAGAAAATCCACCGCGCTTCCCTGTTACACAATCGTAACACAACGTCCGCGATGAAAACTGATAAAACCTGCTTTGTGGAAACGCCCGCGCTTCCCATCAATCAATCGCCCGCACCGGCGACGCCAGCCATCGCAGAGCTCGACCAGGCAATTCTTGCGGCGGATGAAATTGATCTCCGCCGACTCGTTAGTCACGGCACGACCGCGGACGCGGGCACGAAGACGGAAGAGGTGGCGCGCGCCTTTTCCGAGACGCGCGTCGAATTTCTCGCCGTCCTCGATGGCAACAAGCTCGCCGGGATGTGTTCCCGGCATGAGCTGAGTGCCTTGCTCGGTGGGCGCTACGGTTTCTCGCTCTTTGCGCGCGATCCAATCCGGAAACATCTGCGCAAGAATGAAATTCGGATCACGGTGGGCGATGCCATCGGCGCTGTGCTGGCCACGGTCTTCGCGCGACCCACGGAGGAATTTTACGACGACGTTCTGCTGGTCGATGGCGCCGGGGACTTTGTCGGACTGATTGCCACCGAAACGCTTTTCAAGGTCCAGAACGCGCTCCTGCGCGGGAACATTTCTCCAGCTCGAAACCAAGGAACGCGAGATCCGGGCCAGGAACGAACAGATGGAAACCGACCTGCGGATGGCGATGGAATTGCAGCAGGCGCTTCTCCCCAAAGAGTATCCGCTTTTTCCCTCTACCGCCACGACCCAGACCGCGCGCCTCCGTTTCGCTCATCTTTATCAACCGGCCAGTCTGATGAGCGGCGATTTTTTTCACGTCGTGCGCATCTCCGAAGAGGAAGCGGGCGTTTTCATTTGCGACGTGATGGGGCACGGCGTCCGCTCCGCGCTCATTACCGCGATGTTGCGTGCGCTCATCGCCGGCGAAGGCGCAAACCTCGCCGATCCGGGATTGCTCATGACCGACCTGAACCGCGAGCTGACGGCCATTCTTAAACAAACGGACACGGTGCTTTTTGTCACCGCGCTTTAATTGCGTGTTCCAATGCGACCAGATGACGATGCGACACGCACGGGCCGGCCATCAACCGCCTTTGCATGTGCGCCGCAATGCCAGGGAGTTGCAATTTGCCAGTGACGCGGCTCCCGGTCCGGCGCTCGGGCTCTTCCCCGGCGCGCATTTCGGGACGACGACAACGCAACTGAGCGCGGGCGATCTCGTGCTTCTTTTCACCGATGGAATTATCGAGGCAGAAAACGGCAACGGCAGCGAATGGGGCGTCGACGGATTGAAAGAGGCGGTGCAGGCCAACCTGGCCGCGCCGGGATCGAACCTGCTCAGTGTCCTGCTGGCCCGCGCCCAGACCTTCACGGGCACAAGCGAGTTTGTCGATGATGTCTGCCTGGCCTCCGTCGAGCTGCCCGGGGAGAGCGCGGGGCAGGCCTAACGAGTCTAGGAGACTGTTGAAAAACTGGAGTGGGTCGCGTTGCTAATGTTTTTGGCCCTGGCCAAGGCGCGAGCACATGGTTGATATCCTTGCCATCTCGACCCAGCGAGCAACGCCGGCCAGGGTCAAAAACAACGCAACCCGTGGGGCGCGAGGCAGAAGGGGCGTCTGGCAGCGTCGCGCGCTCGTTCCAGCCCCTTGCAGGGATGCGCCTCGCTCCCTCCTTGCCTTCCGCCCCTTCTGCCTCTACGCGCGACCCGCTCCTGTTTTTCAACAGTCTCCTAGGCGGGAGCCCCCGTTTCGATGGCCGCACGCCTTCTCAGAGTCTGCCATGGGCGGATCCGGCGCACAACTACCAGCGCGAGAGCGGGCTCGCCGAAGCCGGCGCTCCCGTGCATAACAACAGGAATGAAAAAATCTCTTCTCGTTCTGGCTGCGATCTTTCTTGGCCCCATTTCTTATGCGCTGGCCGATTCGAGTTACATCGAACTCGTCCAGAAATGGCGCCACGACGAGGAGGTCGACTTGACGAAGCCGGATGGCTGGCTCGCCCTGGCGGGCCTGTTTTGGCTGAAAGACGGTAACAACACAGTGGGGGCGGGCCCGAATTTCGATGTTCGCCTAACGAATAATTTTAAGCGAAGCAAATTCGGAGAAATCAATTTTTACCATGGCGTGGCCACCCTCCGGGTCGAACCGGGTGTCGATGCCCAGGTCAATGGAAAACCGGTCACTTCCATCGATCTGGTCCCGGATACGCAAGGGAAACCGACCGAGGTTCACACCGGAAGCCAGATCTTCTATCTCATCCGGCGGGAAGACCGCTTTGGGATACGGCTGAAAGACACTCAAAGCCCAGCCCGAATAGAATTTAAAGGACAGGAGTGGTTTGCGATCAACGAGAGTTACCGCGTGCCGGCGAAACTCGAAGCCTTTCCGGCGCCGCAGGAGTTAATCGTCCCGAATGTGCTCGGCGGACACTTTAAGATGCAAAGTCCGGGAAAGTTGAAGTTTACCCTGCAAGCGAAGGAATACTCGCTCCAGCCGGTGACGGAGGATGACGGATCCCTTTTTATTATCTTCCGCGACGCAACAAGCGGGAAAGAGACCTATGCCGCAGGCCGCTTCCTCCACGCAGACAAACCGGTCAATGGAGTAACCGTGCTCGATTTCAATCGGGCGGAAAATCCACCGTGCGCCTTCACGCCTTTCGCCACCTGCCCGCTTCCGCCGCCGGGCAATGATCTTCCGGCGGCGATTGAGGCCGGAGAAAAATACTCCGGACACCACGAGTAGTCGCCCGGTTCGTTAGTCGTTAGGCCGGCTCGGACCGGATTCGCCGAGGCGATCACTTCGCCGCCAACCAGCCGCCGGTCGCTTGCAAGGGGACGAGCTTGCCAGGCTGGCTCACCCAGATTGCGACCGCTTTACGCGCCCCAGGCTCGCCCGGGTTTCTTGTCGTTAGGCTGAGGCGGGCGGCACCGCCCTCCGTTCTCATGGCGGCGCTCTGCAAATCCAGAACCACGAAGTCGTGCTTTAGATTGCGACCGTTGTTTTCGCCGGCGCGCACGTCCGTCGAAATACCGGAACCAAGGAGTGCCAGGTGCGCTTCGAAGGCGCCCGGGTCGCCTTGCGCCGGTTTGAACTCGATCGAGAAATTCCTGCCATCACTCGTCGTAGCGCGAAGCACACCGACCGACTTATCGTTAGGCTGGGACAGGTCGCTCGTCGACCAGTCACGTTGCTCGCGCCCGTTCACGACCACGGCCGGAGTATAGACCGACTCACTGCTCCAAAGCGCGGCGTAGCGCCGCTGGCGTTCGGTCCAGTCCTTGGAGGAAAAACGATCGCGCCAGCCCAGCCGGTCCCAATAATCGACATGAAAGGCGATTGGCACGAACTGCTTCCACAAGCCGGGATCATCCTTGAGCCGGCTCATCCAGGCCTCGGCCGGCGGGCAACTACTGCAACCCTCCGAAGTATAAAGTTCGACCAGCGAGGTCTGCTGCGGGCCGCTTTCGAAGCGCGTCTCAGCCGTGGTGTTCATCGTTAGGCAAAGGGCCCCGCCAGCGGCCAGGAGAATGGTCTTCATGATTCGTTAAGAGCAATTCGTCGTCAAAGTATTCCCGTAAAGTCACTCGTTAGGTGAGATTGAGAATGTGTTTGATCCCGCGCACCGGGATCACGACCCAGTCGGGCCGATGATTCAATTCGTAGCCGACTTCATAGACTGCTTTGTCGAGCAGGTACGCCACCAGCAGCGTCCGGAGATCGCTTTCATTCTGCGGGAGAAAGATCGCGCCCGTCGCTGTCACAAGGTAGCTCTCGAGGAAGGTGGCACTCATCTGCCGGTACCAGAGATCAGCCCAGTACTCGAGAAAGGGCACGTCTTCGCTCCGCATCGACGGCCGCCAAAGAGCAGCGTAGGCAGCGTATTGAAACGATCGCATCATCCCGGTGACGTCACGCAACGCCGAACGCTTCAATTTTCGCTCGCCTAGCGGGCGTGCCGGCTCGCCTTCGAAATCGAGAATCACGAAGTCTTTTCCCGTGCTCAAGAGCTGCCCAAGATGGTAATCACCGTGAATGCGAATCTTGCTCGCGGAGGCGTGGCACTCCAGAGTTTGGTGCTCCGCCGCCAGAATCTGTTGCTCAGCCGCCAGGATCTGGGCCGCTTCGGCCCGGAACGCTTCCGGCAAATCGGGAAGCTTCTTCTGCAAGAGCACAAAGGCGCGCCGGAGCGAAGCGCGCATCGATTGATAAACCGAGCGTTGCGCCATGGCGTTGAAAGGTTCCGGCGCAAAGCCCTTTTCCGTCAGGTCGGAGGCAAGCGCGAGATGCATTTGGCCCGTGCGCTGTCCCATCAACTTTGCTTTCTCGGGATAAACGCCGCCGAACAATTCATCGTGCAACGGACCGGATGCAACGGCCGCCGTTTGCAGGTCGCTCTTGCGTTCCAGCACCCGCTCAAAATAACGGCCGACGGCGTCGAGCGTCAGCGTCCAGGCATCGCCCTCGTTGGAGGCGGCCGTCTGGAGAAGCGCGATCACCGTGGGCTCAACCCGCGGGCGACGATACTCGATCGATCCGACGAACGCCGGCACATGCGCAAAGCGGCACCGCTCGCTTAGGAAACGCGTGACCTCCACATCGGGATTCAGTCCGTCCTCCAGCTTACGGTAGAGCTTCAGGAAAAAACGATCCTCGAACAGCATCGAGGAGTTGCTCTGCTCGGCGCCGAGCACCTGCGAGGCTGGCACCTTGTCGTCAGGTTCTTGTGCCAGCAACCCGCTGCCCACGCCGGCAAGTTGGCCGCTCTGGCCTTTGAGATTCGCCCCGCTCGCCATCAATCGGAAAAGCTTTTCCCGAAAATCCGCGTCCCAGATCGCATCATAAAGGACCGCCCGTTGCGCTTCGATCCGCGCGATGACCGCCTGCGCCGAATTGCGCGCGATCGCATCCGCCGCCGCCCCCGTCGCCAATTGCACCGGCAAAGAATAAATGTCCGGCGCGCCGTCGGTGTAATCGACCCGCAGGAGCCAAAACTGCGCCGCGTCATCGGCCATCGGAATTTGCTCGATCAATCGTATCTCGCGGATGTGCCGCGCCTTGGAGCCAAACCACCGGCAAGTGCGCAGGTAATCGGGCAAAATCCGGCGCTCGAGTTCGGCCCGCGCACCTTTCGCGAGCAGCGCCGGGAGTTTCGCCTCGACCTTGATTGTGGGCACGACGCGTTTCTTCGCCGAACGCCTGGCGGCGTGCGATTGGAACGCAAACCAATAGTGGCCGTGCGGACCAATCGTCAGGAGATACGGCGACCTCCTGATGGATGGAAAAAGGTTGCGACTGAAAACCTCCATCGGCACGCAACCGGCAAAACGGGAGAGATCGAGCGCCACTGGCTGGGAGAAGCGTGACAAGTTCACGACCACCAGGATGGTCTCGTCTTCGGAGCGCCGGAGGAAGGCGAGCACCTTCGAATTATCCGGGAAGAGAAACTCGAGCGAGCCGCGCGAGAAAGCACGAAAGTTTTTCCGCATCGCGATGACGCGCCGCATCCACCAAAGGAGCGACGACAAATTCTTCTGCTGATTCTCGACGTTGATCGCCTCGTAGTGGTACTCGGGATCGATTGTGATCGGGAGGTAAAGCTGCTGTGGATTCGCCTTCGAAAAACCGGCGTTGCGATCGCTGCTCCATTGCATCGGGGTGCGGCAACCGTTGCGATCGCCGAGGTAAAAGTTGTCGCCCATCCCGATCTCGTCCCCGTAGTAAAGCACCGGCGTTCCCGGCATGGAAAAAAGCAGAATATTGAGCAGCTCGATGCGGCGGCGATTGTTGAGCAGAAGCGGCGCGAGTCGGCGCCGAATCCCGAGATTGATCCGGGCCGTGGGATCGGTCGCGTAGACCCGCCACATGTAGTCGCGCTCCTCGTCGGTCACCATCTCGAGCGTCAGCTCGTCGTGATTGCGCAGGAACATCGCCCACTGGCAGCTCTCCGGAATCGGCGGCGTCTGCTCAAGGATGTCGATGATCGGAAAGCGATCTTCCATCTGCAGCGCCATGAACATCCGCGGCATGAGCGGGAAATGGAAATTCATGTGGGACTCATCGCCCTCGCCGAAATACTTGACCGCGTCTTCCGGCCACTGGTTCGCTTCCGCCAGCAGCATCCGGCCGGGAAATTTCGCGTCCACGTGCGCGCGCAATTTCTTCAAATACGCATGCGTCTCGGGAAGGTTCTCGCAGTTCGTTCCCTCACGTTCGTAAAGATACGGAATGGCATCGAGCCGCAAACCGTCCACGCCCATGCCCAGCCAGAAGTCGAGCACCTTCTGTACGGTCTCGTGGACCACCGGATTATCGAAATTCAGGTCCGGCTGGTGCGAATAGAAGCGGTGCCAGTAATAGGCCTTCGCCACTGGATCCCACGACCAGTTCGACGTCTCGAAATCCTTGAAAATGATGCGTGCATCCTTGTAGCGCTCCGGCGAATCGCTCCAGACATACCGCTCCCGCTCCGGCGACCCGGGCGCCGCGCGCCGCGATTTCTGGAACCACGGATTTTGGTCCGAGGTGTGATTGATTACCAGCTCCGTAATCACCCGTAGCCCGCGCTCGTGGGCCGCGGCGAGGAAAGCGCGAAAATCACCGAGCGTTCCGAAGGTCGGGTTCACATCGAAATAATCCGCGATGTCGTAACCGTCATCGCGCATCGGCGAGGGATAAAACGGCAGCAACCAAAGCGCCGTCGCGCCCAGTTCCTGGAGGTAATCGAGTTTCTCAATCAGCCCGCGGAAATCGCCGATCCCGTCTCCGTCGCTGTCCTGAAACGTCTTGACATGCAGCTCGTAGATGACCGCGTCCTTGTACCAAAGCGGATCGGGAGCGAGGACGTTTTCAGGCATGTCGTTAACCTTTGCCGCAGAACCCGGCGGGTGCAATTTTCGAAGCGCCCGGTCCATTGCGATTGTCTCCCGCAACGCCTGAAAAACACGCTTCGGCCAAAAAAAAGCTCGTCATCCCCACCGTTCGCTTGCTACGATTCGTTCACTCCGCGTCGCAAAACCACGGAGCCAACAGATAACAGATCAACCTAATGAAAAAACTCGTCCTATCGCTCGCTCTTCTCTCACTCACCTTCGCTTCGCAGGCCCGCGCGCAGTGGAGTTCGGATCCGATGGTCAACTTCGGTATCGCCGTCAAATTTGACGAACAGGTCCAGCCAAAGGTTCGACCGACGTCGGACGGCGGCTGCTACGTCAGTTGGTTCGACAACGACCCGATTGGCAATCCGCCGTTTGGCTACGACGTTTTCCTGCAACGGCTGGACGCCGCCGGCGTGCGGCAATTTGCTCCCATGGGAATCCGGCTGGCTGATCTGGGCATGAGTTCGACGGAGGACTACGGCCTCGACGTGGACGCGGGGAACAACGCCCTCGTCGCTTTCCTCGACGATCGCAGGCCCGGCGGCGCCATCACCGTCACCGCCACGCGCGTCAGCCCGTCCGGACAACAGCTTTGGGGTAAGAAGGGCCAACAGGTGGGACGCGGCCCCGATTTTCTGGGAAATCCGAAAATCGCCGCGACCTCCGACGGTTATGCCGTGGTCGGTTGGATCGATAACAACGACTTGAAATTCCAGAAACTGGATCGCGCCGGCAACCAGATCTGGGGCGAGGGCGGGATCAAAATCACTGCTCCGACCGGCCTGAGTTATTCGCTGGCCGATCTGCACGGGAGTGACAACGGCTCCGTCATCGCCTCGTGGGTTTCGGCCGCCGGGTTCAGCGGCCCGAAACATCTCATCACCAACAAAATCGGCCCCGACGGCAGCCTTCTCTGGGGTGCCAACCACGTCACTGTCTTCGACGGCGGCTCGCTCCAGTTTGGAAATTTCCCGCCATTCGTCACGGACGGCGCTGGCGGGGCGGTTTTTGGCTGGTATCAGGTGAGCCCGCTGCAATCGCTTGCCCAGCACATCCTCGCTGATGGCAGCGAAGCCTTCCCGCATAACGGCGTCCCCGGCTCGACCAACACCGCTCACGACCAGGTCAACCCTTCTGTCTCCTACGACCCGGCGACCGGTTCGACCTACCTCTTCTGGGATGAGATTCTGGAAGGACCCCTAACGAACGAAGGAATCTCCTGCCAGAAGTTTGATCCCACCGGCGCGGTGCAATTTGGCGCCTTTGGCCTCGTCGTCCAGCCCTTCACCTCGTCCGCGGTCATCAACGTGACGAGTGTTTTCACCGTGGCCGGCCCGCTGGTGGTCTGGTCGTCGGAGCCCAATTACGGCCAGGATTCCATTTACGGGGCCAAGGTTGATCCGAATGCCAATATCATCTGCCCGACGTTCTACGTCTCTTCCATCCTTTCGTCCAAGTCGCGCCTCGACACGAGACTCTCGACCAACGGTGTCGCCTTCTCGGTCTGGAGCGACGCGCGGACTGACGGCGGAGATATCTACGGCCAGGATATCAAAGCGGATTGCACCCTGGGGCAGTAACGACTGACAAACCATCTCAGCAAGCCCTTGGAGGGACGACCGCCGTGTCATCCGCGATTCCAGAGACACGGACGGGACAGAGCCCGTTCTTCCAGCAAATCCCGGTTAGAGCTCGGGTAGGGTGGGCGTCCCGCCCGCCGGTTGCGGCGTCTCGCCGAAACGAACTTCCTGCCTGCTCCCAAAGGCCGCGAGGCAAGATGCCTCGCTCGGCAGGCGGGGACGCCCACCCTACCCGAGAGAGAACCCCGCCCACGCGGCTACACTTTTCATTAAACCGCTTCAGCGATTCTCGACCAGCCGCGGCACGGGCGGAATCGATGCGAGGCGTTCGCTGACCTTTTGCAACTGCGCCGCCTGTTTTTCGAGCGCTGACCTTAGCTCGGCGATCTCCGCATCCTGTTTCGCCAGTTTGTTTCCTTGCTCCTCCACCTTGCGATGCTCCTTGAGAAACTCATTGAGCAACATCGCGTTGACCGCTTCGTAGCGCACGGTGTAGGGCTTGCCTTGTTCGTCCCGTGCTACCAGGTCGGGATCGACCTTGGCTACTTGCTCCGCAACGAGACCAAACTGCGGGATCGCATCCGGGTCCAACTCTTTCTTGTAGCGAAAGGTTACCGGCTTTAAGGCGAGAAGGGCTTCGCTCGCCTTATCCATTGGTTTGATCGCTTCTTTGTAACGCGCCGAGGAGGTAATCGTCCCGAGCTGGCCGGCGGGGCTCACCACGACGCCAACGCCGCCCGCAATCGTTACTCCGCTTATCCCCTTGATGAAGGTCTTTGTCTGTTGGTCGCCGATCCGGATGACGCCCGAATCCGTTCGCGACCCGGTATTGCCGATCTCGATGTTATTGTTGCCGTGCTCCACCTGGTTCCCGGCATTGGCGCCGATGGCAATGTTATTCGAGCCCGCATAAAAAAAATTATAGAACGTCGCATATCCTACCGCGGTGTTATTGCTTCCCCTTTGGCCATAGAAAAGCGCGGCGGAACCCACGGCGGTGTTCTCTCCTCCGGTCGAGTTCGCCATGAGCGCAGATTGACCGACGCCTGTATTAAGATACCCAGTGGTATTGCCCAGGAGAGCCAATTGGCCATCGGCCACATTGTACGAGCCAGTCGTGTTCCCCATCATCGCGGAAAAACCGGTGGCGTTGTTACCGGTCCCGGTCGTGTTGGCGTAGAGCGCCTGAGAACCGATTGCCGTGTTAATGAAACCAGTTGTGCTGTTATAAAGCGCGTTGTAGCCGAGACCCGTATTGTCGAAGCCGGTTGTGAGGCTGAAGAGTGCATCTTGACCCTCCGCAGTGTTGTCGCCCGGATACCCTCCGTCCGGTGGAGGATCGACAGCAAAGGCGGCTGGCACAAGCGCGAGGCAGGCGGTGGCGAGAAGAATGATTAGTTTGATTTGTGGATATCGGTTTTTCATAAGGATGCTCCTGAAGGCGCAGTCTGACGAGGTAGTCGATCGGTCGTCAAGATAAATGCGCCCGGCCGAATGGCCGCGCCGTTGGGGGGCGGGCGCTCCGCCTGCCTCATCGCGGCAAGCGAAGCGCTTGCCCTGCAATCTGGCGGCGACTAATCGCTCGACGAAACCAACCGCGTTGCCGCCTTACCCGCCTGAATCTGCGCACTGACTTTCTCGATCTGTGCTGCCTGCTTCTCCACGGTTGACTCCAGTCGCGTGACAACTGTTTCCAAGGTCTCTATCTTGCGGTCCTGCGCCTCCACCTTGCGATGCTCTTTGAGAAACTCATTGAGCAGCATCGCGTTGACCGCTTCGTAGCGAACAGTGTAGGGCTTGCCCTCTTCATCCCGCGCCACCAGGTCGGGATCGACTTTGGCTACCTGTTCGGCGACCAAACCAAACTGCGGGGTCGCCTTCGGATCTAGCTTTTTTTTGTAGCGGAATTTTACTGGCTGAAGGTCTAAGACCACTGAGCTCGCTTCGCCCATCGGCTGGATCGCTTCCTTGAACCTCGCCGATGAAGTCGTCGTGCCGAGACGGCCGCTGCTGTCGATGATTACCCCGACGCCGTCGCCCACCGTGACTCCGTAAATACCGGCGAAATAGACCGTGTTTTGAATACCAACCGTGCCGATACGGATCTTGGTCGACTCTTTGGGCCCGCCTCCCCGATTGCCGATATCAATGTTATAGCTACCGGTCAGCAAAACGGAACCGGCGGTCACACCGAGCGCGATGTTGTTGCTGCCGGTTCCCATAAGATTCAGCGCCGTATCCCCGATTGCGGTGTTCATGCCCCCGGTCGTATTGAACCCGAGTGCCTGGCTTCCCATCGCCGTGTTACCGCTCCCGGTCGTATTGTAGTTCAAGGACGCTGTGCCAGTCGCCGTGTTACTGCTGCCGGTGGTGTCGGAGTAGAGCGCCGCATTGCCCGTGGCGGTATTGCCGCCCGCCGTGGTGCTGCTATAGAGCGCGGCCAGGCCAGTCGCGGTGTTGCCGTAGCCATTAGTGTTGCTGTAGAGCGCGTGATAACCGTTGGCCGTGTTCCCCGTGCCGCTCGTGTTGCTGTAAAGGGCGCCCACTCCAGCGGCGACATTACTGCCGCCCGTCGTATCGGTGAAAAGAGCGTCCGTACCCAGAGCCACGTTTTCAGTACCGTTCGTTAGGCTAAACAGGGCATCGTCTCCAAGGGCCGTATTATTGCCGGGATAGCCCCCGCCCGGCGGGGGCGTGACGGCGAGGACGGCCGGCGCGAGCGCGACGCAGCCCGCCACAAAAAGGGGAGTGAATTTGGTTCGAAGGTAGGTGTGCTTCATGGCCCCAGCATGAGTAAATCGGGCCGGCGAGTCAAGGCAAACTTGCTTCCTACTCGTCGGTCGAGGCGAGTCGTGGTGGCGTTTTCGCTTCCACCTGCGCGCTCACCTTTTCGATTGCGGCTTGTAACTGAGCCACCGTCTTCTCCAGGGTCTCCACCTTGCGATGCTCCTTGAGAAATTCATTGAGCAACATCGCGTTGACCGCTTCGTAGCGAACCGTATAAGGCTTACCTTCTTCATCGCGCGCCACCAGGTCGGGATCGACCCTTGCGACTTCCTCGGCGACGAGGCCGAATTGCGGAATACCTTGGGGATCCAAGCCTTTCTTGTAGCGGAATGTCACGGGCTTGAGCGAGAGGAGCACTTCGCTCGCCTTGTCCATCGGCTTGATCGCTTCTTTGTAACGCGCCGAAGAAGTGACCGTCCCAAGATGTCCGCTCCCATCGATGACCACGCTCACGCCGCCTGCCACCGTAATGCCGCTAATGCCTGCGATGTAGGTCGCACTGTGCGTTCCTGGAGTGCCGAGACGGATCGTGCCCGAGTCCAGCTTCGTCCCAATGCTTCCGATGGCGATGTTGTTGTTCAGCCTAAGGGCGGAGCCGGCCGTTGAGCCAACCGCGATATTGTAGCTCCCAGATCGGACATTCGACAGGCTGGAATAACCAATCGACGTATTTTGAGTGCCGCCGTCTACAAATAGAGACGAATATGAACCTACCGCAGTGTTAAGGCTGCCCCCTTGGGCAAGTTCGATCGAGGCATGTCCGATCGCAACATTGTCGCCGCCGATCGTGTCGTGCTGCAACGCTCCCACGCCGACCGCCGTGTTGTCCGCTCCCGTCGTGACGCTGGAGGCCGCGCTCAGGCCGACAGCCACATTATCGAAACCTGTCGTGTTCGCGGCAAGTGCCGCAATTCCGAACGCCGAATTTCCGTATCCGGTCGTGTTGTTATGGAGCGCATTATAACCAACCGCCGTTCCGCTGCCCCCGCTCGTGTTTGTGAAAAGCGCACCGTCGCCCAAAGCGGTATTACTGCTGCCTACCGTATCACTCGCGAGAGCGTTAAACCCGAACGCGGAGTTGGCGCTTCCCGTTGTTACGCTGGAGAGCGCGCCCTCACCATAGGCGGTGTTCTCATTATCTTGCGCCACTGCCAGCGGCGCCAAGGCAAGAACAAGATTGGCACTGCCGACCGCGAGGGTCATTCGCAAAAGACAGATGGCAGGACGACAGGTGAGTTTGATTTGAGGATGTGGATCTTTCATAGGAGTGCTCCTGAAGGCGAGCAGTGTGACGGGGCGAGCGGCCATGAGTCAAGACAATTGCCTCCGGATGCCGCTGTGACGGAGCGACCTCGAGTGCTGCCCGATCAGTATCAGGCGGCCTTTTCCGCCGCCTGGCCCGCCGCCGCCGGCGAGCAAATTCCCCGAAAAGCCGCCCAAACAAGTGGTGGTCGCCCCCGGCGTAACTCCGCCTCTCCCCGGCGGATTGAGCGGCGCGCCCGCCTAACGATTCTCCACTAACCGCGGCGCCGGCTCTGTAGCCTCCACCCGCGCGCTCACCTTCTCGATCGTGGACTTTAGTTCGGCGATGGTCGTCCTTAGCTCGGCGATTTCTTGGCCTTGCTCAGCCACCTTGCGATGCTCCTTGAGGAACTCATTGAGTAACATCGCGTTGACTTCGTCATAGCGAACCGTAAACGGCTTGCCTTCCACATCACGCGCCACGAGGTCCGGGTCCACCTTCGCTACTTGCTCGGCGATGAGACCGAATTGCGGGATCGCGTTCGGATCCAGCTCTTTCTTATAACGGAAGGTCACCGGCTTAAGTGCCAGGAGCGCTTCGCTCGCCTTATCCATCGGCTTGATCGCCTCCTTGAAGCGCGCCGAGGAAGCTCTCACCCCTAGTTGGCCCGTGGGAGAAATGCCCACGGCGACGGCCACACCAGTGACGAGCGGCGACGTTCGGATTCCGGCAACGAAGGCCGCCGTCTGGCTTCCTTCCGTGCCGATGCGAATCATTCCCGACTCGCCCGCGGCACCTTTATTGGCGATGTCGATGTTGTCGCCTCCGGTCGTGAGCGCAGAGCCAGATGAGTCACCCAAGGCGATGTTCTTGCTTCCAGCCGTGTTAGCGAGCAATGCATTATCGCCGACGGCCGTATTATTGTCGCCGGTAGTGTTGTTAAAGAGTGCGCCTGCACCGCTGGCAGTGTTATCGTTGCCGACAGTGTTAAAAAAGAGGGCGGAATAACCGCTGGACGTGTTGTAACTGCCAGTGGTGTTTTCAAAGAGCGCACCTGCACCGTCGGCCGTGTTCACGGTGCCGGTGGTGTTGGACGAGAGTGCTCCATTACCGCTGGCCGTGTCGTCGTAGCCGGTGGTGTTGAAAGCAAGCGCGCCACCGCCGGTCGCGGTGTTGTTGCTGCCGGTGGTGTTAAAAAAG
>JBOHXL010000035.1:0-2726 GCA_050736975.1 Chthoniobacterales bacterium
CTTCCGAGGCATCGCGCGATGAGGTTCGCAAGGAATTGGACGACCGCTTTGGCCCCCCGCCGCCTGCGGTCGTGAATTTGCTCGACTATGCTGTGCTGAAAGCCTTGGCGGAAAAACTTCTGGTCGCCACAATTGACCGCCGCGGCGAGCAGTTGGCCATCAAGTTTTACGATGACACACCGCTCGGACCCGAACGCCTGGTGAACTTGATTGGCAAGCGCCGTGACATGCGCCTCGATCCTGCCGGCATGCTCTTACTGGACTGGAAAAGAGGCAAGGAAACAAGGCCAATGGAGGCTGCGAAGAAAGTGTTGAAGGAACTACAATCGTAGCGATAAAATCGCCAAAGTGATTACCATGAAAATTAAAAATATTTGCTGGCTGCCATCCATCGCTATTTTCGCGGGCCTGCTCTCGGCTCCCTCCATCTGCATCGCTCAGGCCAAGGGCACCGTTGTCGAACAGATCGTCGCCCGAGTGAACAACCAAATCATCACCATGTCCGACTACGACAAGGCTTCTGCCGGACTCGCTCAGGAAGTCCGGCAGGATTGCAAGGATTGTCAGCCGGCGCAGATTCAATCCCAACTGAAAGATCGCCAGAAGAATCTGCTGCGGGACATGATTTACCAGCAGCTCCTGATCGCGCGCGCCAAGGATATGGATCTCAACGTCGAGACGGACTTGGTCAAGCGGCTCGACGACGTTCGAAAGCAGAACAATCTCGCCACCATCGATGATCTCGAGAAGGCCGTCGAATCTCAGGGCATTGTTTGGGAAGACTACAAGAACCAATTGCGAAACAGCATCTTGACGCAGCAAGTGATCCAGCGCGAAGTGGGCGGCCGCATGGATATTGGCTCGGACGAAGTAAAAAAATACTACGACGCGCACAAGCAGGATTTTGTCCGGCCTGAAGAAGTGTCCCTTGCGGAAATCATGCTGAGCACGGAAGGCAAAAGCCCAGAGGAAATCTCCGCCGTCCGCACGCGCGCCGAGGATCTCCACAACCGCTTGGTGAAAGGTGAAGATTTCAGCGTGCTCGCGAAGCGCTATTCGGAGGGCTCCACGGCCCAGGATAACGGCGCCCTTGGCGAATTCCAGCGCGGCCAGCTCGCCAAGCAGTTCGAGGATGCCGTCTTCCCGCTGGAAAAGGGCCAGTTCACCGATGTGATTCAAACCAAGACCGGTTTTGAAATTCTGAAAGTCCTCGACCACTATCAGGCCGGCTTGCAGCCGCTCAGCAAGGTCGAAAATGAAGTCACCAACATTCTGTACCGGCAAAAAATGGATCCAGCCATGCGCACCTATCTGGCGCAGTTGCGTGAGGAAAGTTACGTGCAGGTGAAACCCGGCTATACGGACACGGCCGCGGTCGCCGGAGGAACCGTGATCAAGGAAGTCGCACCGACGCCGGACACATCAAGCAAGAAAAAAGAAAAAAAGAAGCTTCCTTTGCCGAAAGTCAACGGTTAATGAAGTCTAATTTCATCGTTGATCTCGCCGATGGACAAATGGTCGCGTCGCTCTTTCTGGTTCGCGAGAAAGAGATACGCACCTCCGTCCGTAGCGGAAAGTCCTGGCTCGAGCTGAGGCTTGCCGACCGTACCGGCACCATTCCGGCGAAAATGTGGGACAACTTCACGCTCCTTGTGCCTACTTTTGAATGTCACGACGTGATTCAGATTCGTGGACGCGTCAAGCTTTACAACGGCCAGAAAGAACTCACCATCGAGCAGATCATTCCCGCCGCCGAGCGCGATTACGACCTCGGAGACTTTCTCCCACAAACCAAATACGACGTGGAAAAGCTCTACGCCAGCGTGCAAGACGCCATCGCGGGAATGCAGAACCCCTGGCTCAAGCAATTGCTCTCCAATGTTGTCGGCGATCCCGCCATCGCCCCGCAACTCAAGCGCGCCCCGGCCGCGATGGCGATGCATCACGCCTATATCGGCGGCTTGCTCGAGCACATGGTGAGCTTGATCGGTCTCGCGGCTGCCGTGTCAAAGCATTATCCCGATCTCGATGCGGACCTGCTGCTCACTGGCGTCGTGTTGCACGATATTGGCAAGACGGAGGAATTCCGTTACGCGCGCGGCATCGAATACTCCGAGAAAGGGCGCCTGCTCGGCCACATCATGATCGGCACGGCCATCGCGCGCGAAAAAATCAATGCCATCCAGGGATTCCCCGCGCCACTCGCCACTTTGGTGGAACATCTGATTCTGAGCCACCACGGCTCGCATGAATTCGGCTCGCCTTCTCTCCCGCAGATTCCCGAGGCCGTGGCGCTGAATTTTATCGACGATATCGATTCCAAAATGGCGGGCATGCGTGTGAGCCTCGATTGTCCGCCGGACGTGGCGCAACATTCTCTCTGGACCGATCGTAATCCCGCCCTTCGCAGAGCGTTGCTTCGCGTGAAACAATTTTTGGCCGATGGCGAGCCGGCGAAATGAGCATCCTCATGAATCTGGAGCTGCAATTCCATGACTGATCCTGCCTGCACTGAGCGCAGCGAACGTGTCGTCAAGGCGCGTTCGCCGAAACATTCGCTGCTCGATCTTGCGCCGCTGGAGCTCGATTGCATGAAAACACTCTGGCCAGTCGGCGAAGCCACGGTTCGCGAGATTCGCGAACGTCTCGCCCCGCGCCTGCCGCGCGCCTACACCACCATCATGACCATCATGGACCGGCTTGCGCGAAAAGGCGTCGTCGAGCGC
>JBOHXL010000036.1:0-18573 GCA_050736975.1 Chthoniobacterales bacterium
CATCACGGCCTCTCCAACTCTGCGCTCGATGAACTGAAAATGAATTGTGCCGCTGGAAGCAAGCCGCTCAGATGAGGACTTTGCGCATTGCAGCGAGCGGAGCGGGTCGATCGAACCAAAGCTCGAAGGCGAGCGCGCCCTGGTAAAGCAACATCGTCAGTCCGTTGGCTCCGCGCGCGCCGGCCTCGGCCGCGGCGGAGAGCAGTCGCGTGGGCGATTTCTTGCAGATGAGGTCGTAAACCATGAGGTGCGGCGCGATCAAGGCGCGCGGCAGGGGCGATGGATCTGATTGATTCAGCCCGAGCGTGGTCGCGTTGACCACCAGATCGGTGCGAGCGATTTGAGCCCGAAGCGAATGATCCTCCCAGCGGACCGCCTCGAGCCGGGCTTCAGGGCCGAGGACGCGCGGGCCGCTAAAGTAACCGGCCAGTTCCCGCGCCAGGGCCTGCGCTTTGTCGAAGGTGCGATTGACCAGAACGAGGCGCTCGCAATTTTCGCGCGCACATTGATAAGCCAGGGCGCGACCGGTTCCCCCACCCGCTCCGAGCAGGAGGACGCGCAAATCCCGCAGGTCGACCGAAAACTCCTCGCGGATGGCGCGCTCGAAACCGGGACCATCGGTGTTCCAGCCTAACGAACTCCCGTTGCGAAAGACAATCGTGTTGATCGCGCCCATCTTTCTCGCGCGCTCGTCCATGATCTCGACAAGGGAAAGCGCCGCGATCTTGTGCGGCACGGTCAGGTTGCAACCGACAAACCCGAGCTCGCGCATGCGTTGCAGGGCCGGCGCGAGTTCGTCAGGCGCAATCTGAAAACGCGCATATTGCAGGGCGAGGCCGGTCGTTTCCAAGGCGGCGTTTTGCAGCGCAGGTGAAAATGATTGTGACACCGGGTCGCCCAACACGCCGAGACGGATGGGCGGCGAGATCTTGCGGATTGTTTCCTCCCAGTTGTGCAGGTCGTTGAGATCGAAAACCGGCTTCATTTCGAATCGTCTCCGGGATGACAACCGGCTTCGGCGTGGTTACCGTCGCGCCACCGCATGTCTGAACCAGCCAAAGACCAGGTCGCCCCTTCCGATTTCATCCGTGACATCGTCGCAGAAGATGTGCGCAGCGGAAAGCACGCGCTCATTCACACCCGGTTCCCGCCCGAGCCCAACGGCTATCTCCACATTGGCCACACCAAGGCGATCTGCCTCAACTTCGGCATCGCCCGCGAGTTCGGCGGCATCTGCAACGTGCGGATGGACGATACCAATCCAGAGAAGGAGGAAACCGAATTTATCGACTCCATCATGGCTGATATCCATTGGCTGATCGACGGCTGGGCGGATAAAAATCTCGGCCTCAAACCGGATGGCGCTCCGATGTTCGCCTCGGATTATTTCGATCAGATTTACGAATTCGCGCAGATGCTCGTCCGCAAAGGAAAAGCCTACGTCTGCGACATGACGCCCGAACAAACCGACGAATATCGGCGGCTCGGCAAGGACGGACCTTTTCGCGATCGACCGGTGGAAGAGAATCTCGACCTGCTGGCGCGCATGAAGGCGGGCGAATTCCCGGATGGCGCGCGCACCCTGCGGGCCAGGATCGACATGCAGGCGCCTAACGTGTGGCTGCGCGACCCGGTCCTCTATCGCATCCGGCACGCCGCGCATCACCAGACTGGCGACCAGTGGTGTATCTATCCTCTCTACGATTTCGCGCATGGCCTGAGCGATTATCTCGAAGGTATCACGCACTCGCTTTGCACCCTGGAATTCGAGGTCCATCGCCCGCTCTACGATTGGATATTGGAAGCGCTCGATCTTCGGCGCCCGTTGCCCCATCAGTATGAATTCGCGCGCCTCAATCTCACCTACACCGTCATGAGCAAGCGCAAGCTCAAGCAGTTGGTCGATGAGGGATTGGTCGGCGGCTGGGACGATCCGCGGTTGCCCACCATCTCCGGGATGCGGCGGCGCGGAGTCACCGCGAGCGTGCTGCGTGATTTTGCCTACCGAATCGGGATCACGAAATATCCTTCGCTGACCGAGGTGGACACGCTCGAATACGCGATGCGCGACGAATTTAACCGAACGGCGCTACGCCGGCTCGCGGTCTTGCATCCGCTCAAGGTCGTCATCACCAATTATCCCGAGGACAAAACGGAAGAGCTGGAGGCGATCAACAACCCGGAGGATCCCGGGGCGGGGACGCGCAAAGTGCCGTTCGGTCGCGAGGTTTATATCGAGCGAGCCGATTTCATGGAAACGCCGCCGCCGAAATATTTCCGGCTCAAACCGGGCGGAGAAGTGCGTTTGAAATACGCCTACATCATCAAGTGCGACGAAGTGCTGAAGGATTCATCGGGCGAGATTGTGGAGCTGCGCTGCACGGCTGATCTCGAGAGCAAATCGGGCGGCGCGACTTCCAATCGCAAGATCAAGGGCACGATCCACTGGGTGAGCGCGCAGCACGCACTCGAGGCCGAGGCGCGGCTTTACGACCGCCTTTTCACCGTGCCGGAGCCGGACGCGGAAGGGAACTTCAAGTCGCTGATTAATCCAAACTCGCTCGAGATCGTGACCGCGAAATGTGAGCCGTCGTTAGGCGAAGCGAAGCCGGAGTTGTGTTACCAATTCGAGCGCCTGGCTTATTTCGCGCTCGATCCCGATGCGCGCCCAGGCAAGCTCGTTTTCAATCGCACCATCACCCTGCGCGAAACCTGGGCCAAGGAAGTGAAGAAGGGCTGAGCAAATCAGCTCACGCGCCCATCGCCTTCTCGCCTTGCATACGCCGGGTGCGGAAAGACAAAGGGCAGATCGCGAAGGATCTGGGCTGGACATTGTATACGTTCGAACGAACGTAGCGCATGCCAGATTGGAACGACCAAAGGTCGCAGCCGAACCCGGCGCGCGGACGCGGTGCTTCCAGCAATCCCGCCAACCGCTTCGAAGAGCTTCACCTCGAGCCCGATCCCGAAGACGAGAAGGATCCGGAACGCCCGGCGCGGCGCACGCTTTACCTGCGCGATTTCACCCGCACAATCATCGCGCATAACGACAGCCCCGATGTCGGCTTCGAATCGAGCGTGAACCCGTATCGCGGCTGCGAGCACGGCTGCATTTATTGTTACGCGCGGCCGACGCACGAGTTTCTCGGCTTTTCCGCCGGGCTCGATTTCGAGAGCCGCATCATGGTAAAGGAAGACGCTCCGGAGCTGCTCGCGAAGGAACTTTCCTCGCCCCGCTGGAAACCGCAGACGCTGGTAATGAGCGGCGTGACCGATCCGTATCAACCGGTGGAGCGCCGGCTCCGGATCACTCGGCGTTGCCTCGAAGTGCTGGCGCGATTTCGTAATCCGGTCGGGATCATTACCAAGAACCAGCTCGTGACGCGCGATCTCGATTTGTTAGGCGAACTCGCCGCCTACCAGGCGGCGGCGGTCAACATCTCCGTGACCTCGCTCGATCCCAAGCTCCAGCGTGTGCTCGAACCGCGGACCTCGACTCCCCGCGCTCGGCTCGACGCGATCGCCCATTTGCGGCAGGCGGGCGTGCCGGTCGGGGTCATGGTCGCGCCAGTCATCCCTGGGCTAACCGACCACGAGGTGCCGGCGATCCTTCAGGCTTGCGCAGAGGCGGGCGCGCAGTTTGCCGGCTACACCGTCGTCAGGCTGCCTTACGCCGTCGCGCCGTTGTTTGAGCGCTGGCTGGAGGAGCATTTTCCTGATCGGAAGGAGAAGGTGCTCGGACGCATCCGTCATTTGCGCGGTGGAGAGCGTCTGAACGATCCGCGCTTCAAATCGCGCATGCGCGGCGAAGGGATCTTTGCGGAGCAAATCCGGGCGCTTTTCGAAGCGGGCTGCAAGCGGTCGGAGATAGGCGAGCGACCGGTGCTATCCACCGCCGCCTTCCGCCGCCCTACCGAGCAATTGCGGCTACTCTGATCGTGCGACTCCATCTGGTTAGCCGGTTACCACACATTTTGCTTGTCACCGGCGACCGAGGTCGCTAAACATCCGCTCCAAGCCCGGACAAATGACACGAAAGTCACTGACTGCCTTGGAGCGCCAACTCACCTACCCGGCCGCCCTGCTGCTCGCTTTGCGGTTGCGGCAAGGAAGCGCGGCCTTCGTAATGTCGTTAGGTCTGCTTGTCTTCGCCTCGCTCGGCTTCGCGCAGACCGTTGTGACCAACCCGGTCGGATTTACTACTACCTCCTGTTTGAGTAACTCCGATACCCTGGTGTCGACTCCTTTTACCAGGCCGCCGGCTTTTCTCGGCTCGATCGCCTCAATTGTGGGCAGCACCCTGACAGTTTCCGGCTCGCCCGGCTGGGCGACGAACCAATTCGTCTATGTCCAGGGAACGCAGCCCAATCATTATTACGCACTCCTCGGGCCCGCGACCACGACCAATCCGAAGGAGGGGCATACCTTTACGATCACCGCGAATACCGCGTCTACTCTTACGGTTGATACTACCAGTGACGACCTGACCGGGGTCCCGGCAAATGCCCAGATCGTGATCATTCCCTACTGGACGCCGGCGACTTTGTTCCCGGCCAGTAACGCAGGCGTTTCGTTCACGCCCACCACCTCGCCCCCTGCTTACACAACCCTGCTTCGGGTCCCGAATTATTCCGCAACGGGCATCAATCTTCCTTACTCCGCCGAATACTACTTCTATGGCGGCTCGTGGCAGCGCATCAGTCCGGCGGGCATTGGCGATGACGACCCTTTGCTTCCCGACGGTTATCTTGTTGTTCGCAACGCCAACGGAGCGTTGACGCTTCCACTGACCAATCTCGGCGCTGTCTTGCTGAAGAAAATTTCCGTGCCGCTGGCCACCGCGGCCAGCCCCGGACAGGATAATCCGGTCGGTATGGTCCGACCTGTGAACGTCGCACTCGATGCGACCGGGCTTGGCAGCGCAATAGGGCCGAGTGATCAGCTCCTTCTCTTCGACAACACGCAGGCCGCCTACGATAAAATGCCGAGTGCGACTTATTATTACGATACGCACTGGCGATTAACCGGAGATGCCAGCATGGCCGATCGCGGAAGCGATATTATCCCGCAGGGAGCCGGCTTTATTGTCCGCAGAATCGGTGGCACGCCGGCGTTCTGGACGAACGCGTTCCCCGTCGCGGCGACCGGCGCCGTTTCGCGCATGGTTCATAACGGAACTCCCTATGACGTGAACCTGCCGCTCGGTGGCGCTCCAGGAATCGAATGCCGATCGGGCGGGGCCAGCAATTCTTACCAAATTATTTTAAGTTTTCCGACTCTCGTGACCTACACTGGGGTATCCATCACTTCCGGCACGGGCAGCATTGGTGACGCGAGCGGCAGCGGCACTGCGGTTGTGACGGTTAACCTCACTGGGGCGACGAATGCGCAATACGTCACGGTCACTCTCGCCGGGGTCAGCGACGGGACGAATACGAACGACGTCGCGGCCCGAATGGGCATTCTGATCGGCGACACGAACGGCGATGGTGCGGTCAACGCCGGCGACATTGGGCAGACCAAGTCTCAATCGGGTCAACCGGTTACCGCTGCCAACTTCCGTGAGGACGTGACAGTCGACGGCAGCATTAACGCAGGCGATATCGGTCTGGTAAAGAGCAAATCGGGCACCGGATTGCCGTAGAGATAAGCGTCGGCTGTTTGTCGGAGCAAGCGGGCCATTGTGGTCGCGTTTTTTCCATTCCGGTCATTCATATTGCGGGAAAGGTTGTTTTGGTCGCCCGTAGTCGCTGCGCTCGTTTCGTCGCGCGCGGGTCCGCGGGGAAATTCTGCTCAAAGTCGGTCCCGGCTCTTTACCTCGGGGAATTGCGGATGAAGGTTCTTCGATGCGCCGCGCTGCTTCACTGCTGATCGTCGTCTGCACCTTCGCCCTCGCAAATTTTTTGGTCGCGGCCGCCTCGGGCCAGAGCCCATCGCCGACGATTTCGCCCACGGTCACCCCGAGCCCAACGGCCACCATCAGTCCCTCGCCGAGTGTGACGCCGACGCCGAGCGTGACCCCAACTCCAAGCGTGACTCCGACACCCAGCGTGACTCCGACTCCTTCGGTCACGCCTACGCCCAGTGTCACGCCAACCGTCAACCCCTCGGCCACTCCCACGCCTACCGTTTCGGGCAATGCGCTCCTCAACATCTCAACCCGTGGACGGGCCGAGACCGGCAACAACGTGCTCATCGGCGGGTTTATTCTCGGCGGAGGCAACGGCACGAAAACGGTTGTCGTCAGGGCGCTGGGCCCGTCGTTAGGCGCACGTGGGGTTCTTTCTCCTCTGCTCAACCCGAGCCTGCAACTTTTCAATTCCGCGGGGCAGTTGATCGCGAGCAACGACGACTGGATGACGAATGCCAATGAACAGGCGATCGTCGACAGCGGCCTCGCGCCGACCGATCCGCGGGAGTCGGCCATTCTGATCGGGCTCGGACCCGGCGCTTACACTGCGGTCGTAAGCGGGGTGGACGGGACACAAAACATCGCGCTCGTGGAGGTTTACGACCTCGATTCATTGAACACTCCGCAATTGCTCAACATCTCGACTCGCGGCTTTGTCGACACCGGCGAAGCAGTCATGATTGCGGGAACGATCGTGGGCGGCACGACTGCGGAGGTGATCGTTGTTCGCGGGCTTGGTCCCTCCCTCGCCACGGCCTCGCCGCCCGTACCGAATCCGTTGCCTGATCCGACGTTGACGCTTTACGACAGCTTTGGGCAGGCGATCGCGACGAACGACAACTGGCAGGACACACAAGCCGCTGAGATCGCCGCCACCGGCCTCGCGCCGCCCAATGCGCTCGAATCCGCCATCCTCACCCCGCTTTCCCCGGGCAATTACACCGTCATCCTAATGGACGCGAACGGAGCGACCGGAGTCGGGCTAGTCGAGATTTACAACATCACGGGCAACCAATAGCCGCGACGCGCGCCTTGGCCAGATCCCCGGTAGCAGGACCATCTCCGGTTGCGCCGATTTATCCGGCCAGCTGGAAACTGCACACCCTACCCGCCGGCAGCGACACCAAGAATCTCGAGGCGGTCGTTATCCCGCAGCGTTCGCGCCACCCATTCGCGCCGACGCAGCGCGACGCCGTTCAGCTCCACCAGCGTCGTCTCCGGCGAAAGCGCGTGACACTGAACCAAATCTTCGACCGTGAATTCCTCTTCGCAATCGGCGAGCGCGCCGTTCACGAAGATTTTCATGGCGCGATCAGCGCCTGGTCCCAGTCTTTCCAGACCGGCTCGAACCCGCGCCGGCGCAGGACGGCGGCAACTTCCGCCGCGGAACGCTCGTCGCTGATCTGGAACTGGCCAGTCGCAAGTGCATCAATTCCGGAGTCCGGGGGCAGGATGCGGCCACGGATCGTCTGGTGCACGGCATGCCGCCCCTGGCCGGTGTAGCCACCCGGCTCAGTATGGCTGCCGGAGCTCATCATGGTCACGCCGAAGGACGCCAGCGCGTCGCGCAACGGCGCCGGTTCGCGCGTGCTCAGGACGATGCCGACCTGCGGAAAACAAAGCCGAAAAGCACAGACCAGCCGCGCCAACTCCCGTTCGCCTAACGAGAAGACCGGCACGAACTCTCCCGCCGCCGGACGGAGGCGGGGCAGACTGACGGTGAGGCTGGATTGCCAGCAATGTTTGAGCAGGTATTCGAGGTGGGCCGCGAGCGCGATCGCCTCCGGGCGCCACGGCGCCAAACCAAACAACGCGCCGATGCCGATCCGCCGAAAGCCGGCCGCGTAAGCGCGCTCCGGACATTCGAGCCGCCAGTTAAAATTGCGCTTCGGACCGGCGGTGTGCATCTCCGCATAGATCCCGCGGTGGTAGGTTTCCTGGTAAACCACCAGGCCGTCGGCGCCGGCTTCGACCAGCGGCCTGTATTTCGCGGTCTCCATCGGCCCAAGTTCGAGCGAGATGGAAGGAAAAAGCGGAGCGAGCGCGCGAATGCAATCGCTGAGATAATTTTCGCTGACAAGCTTCGGGTGTTCGCCGGCCACCAGCAGCACCTGCCGAAAACCCTGGCCCGCAAGATAACGCGCTTCCGTCACAACCTGATCGACGGTCAGCGTGACGCGCAGGATCGGATTGTCGCGCGAGAAACCGCAGTAGCGACAGTTGTTAATGCACTCGTTGCTCAGGTAAAGCGGGGCGAACATCCGCATCGTGCGACCGAAATTCTGCCGGGTAAGCCGCCGCGCCTCCTCCGCCATGCGCTCGAAAGGCGCGTCATCGTCGCGCTCGAGGAGCGCGGCGAAGCGTCGGAGGACGGGCGATCCCGCCGTCGGCAACTGATCGAGAATGGCGGCAAAAGACATCACGCTAATTTCGCGTCTCGCGCCGGAATCGCAATCGCACCCGCACCAGTCTAGGATTTGATCCGTGAGCAAACCGAATTTCATTCCGCTGCCGCCGCGGGAAGCTCTGGCGGACGACGAACTGATCGCGCGGGCGAAGCAATTCCACGCGGAAATGGCGCGGCGGCGCACGGTGCGGGACTTTTCAGATCGACCGGTCCCGCGCGCATTGATTGAGTCCTGTCTGCGGACAGCGGGAAGCGCCCCGAACGGGGCCAACCTGCAACCGTGGCATTTCGTGGCGGTGAGCGATCCCGCGCTCAAGCATGAGATTCGGATGGCGGCAGAAACAGAGGAGCGCGAATTTTACGAACACCGCGCGCCTAACGAGTGGTTGGAGGCGCTGGCCGCGCTCGGGACCGATGCGCGAAAGCCGTTTCTCGAAATCGCACCCTGGCTGATCGCGATCTTCGCGCAACCATACCGGATTCTGCCCGACGGACGGAAGTTGAAACATTATTACGCGATCGAATCGGTCGGGATCGCGACCGGGTTTCTCGTTGCGGCGGTTCACCAGGCGGGCCTCGCCTCACTCACCCACACCCCGAGCCCGATGGGCTTTCTGAACAAGCTTCTGCAGCGCCCCGCCTACGAGAAGCCCTTTCTGCTCCTCGTCATCGGCCATCCAGCGGAGGGAGCGTGCGTGCCCGACATTGGGCGCAAGCCGCTGGCCGAAATCAGCTCGTTTCTTGCCTAACGCCTAACGAAAACTGGTTCGAGCCCCTTCGGCGGTGACAGGACCGCCGCCAGAATCGAGATCAAAAGGCGAAGCGCAGCCCCGAGCGAACGATGCCGAAATCGTTGTGATCGCCATTTACGACGTTCCAACTGAAATCGTTGATCAGGCCGATGTTCGGCGTGAGGCGCAGTTCAATGCCGGCGCCGAATTGACCCATCCCTTCGCTATCGCCGTTCCGCCGAAAGGCGCCGGGACGCGCGACCAGGTCGCCGACGCGCGAGCCATTGAAGATGGCCCCGCCGCCGGCATAGGCGTAGGGCGAGAAACGCGTGCCCGGAATCGGATAACGAAAGATCAGGTTGGCCGAGGCCTGTCCGACCGCATCGTCGGCGGCCAGTCCGTAGCCTTCAAGGCCGGCGCCGAGGTAGCGGTTGAACATGTAACTGACGGCGAATCCCCCGCCCCAGGCGTGATCGACACCCAGGAATCGATCGCTCCGGTACGGCTGGGAGGTGAAAGCATAGGTCCCGAAGAGGTCGAAGTTCCACTCACGATCGCGATACAATTGCTCGGTCGGCAGATAATTCGACTGCTGCCCCTTTGGCTCGCTGTAGTCCGGCGTTCCGCCATGGCTCGTGACGACAAAAGTCGCCAGGGCCAAAGCGCTGACGAACAATTTCTTCATTTCCTTTCTCCTTTTGCCTGATGGTTCCAGTTGCGAAGTGCGGAGGTTGGTTAAAGCGCTGGTTAAGACGAATTCGGATTTAGACCTCTCGCCGGATGTTGTCATCCTTGCATTGAAAGACAACTCCGCCAAGACGGCGGTTACAAGCCTCTTTTAGCCTGTTTGCGCTGTGGAGGCTTCGCTCTGCAAAGCGCTTTCGTCAGGCTTTCAACTCCGCGCCAGTGTTGGCGTCGGTCACGAGGAATTTTTCGTGATGAAATGTCGGATCGCCCCGGAACATCAACCGCCCGGCGTAACGACGTTCCAACTCGACAAGTAATTCTTCGTCTTCCTCCTTCAACCGTTTCAGGACGTCGGGATTCAGGATGACCCGAATGTCGTGAATCGTATCCTGGTATTTGCGCATGATGGTGTTCAACGTGCGATGTAATTCCACGCTCGTGCTCATGGTCGTCTTGACCACGCCGCGGCCTTCGCAGTAGGGGCAGTTTTGATAGATCGAATCGCTCAGGCTTTCCTGCGCCCGCTGCCGCGTCATCTCCATCAAACCTAACGACGAGATCGGGAGGACGTGCGTTTTTGCCTTGTCGCGCTTCAGCCGCTCGCGCATCCGGTTATAAACCTGCTGCTGGTCCCGGCGATTCTTCATGTCGATGAAGTCGCCGATGATCAGGCCCCCGATGTTGCGCAGACGAAGCTGGCGCGCGATCTCCTCCGCCGCTTCAAGGTTGGTTTGCAGGATCGTTTTCTCCACGTCGCGCCCGCCTTTGTTGCGCCCGGTATTTACGTCCACCGCGACGAGCGCTTCGGTTTCGTCGATCACAATGTAACCACCGCACTTCAGCCAAACCTGGCGATGAAACGCGTCGTCGATTTGTTTTTGCACGCCGAAGGTTTCGAAAATCGGCGCGGCGCCATCATAAAATTTGATCCGGCTCTTCGCCCGGCGCGAAATCTGGCCCACCATCTCGACCATGCGCTCGACCGCGGCACGATCGTCGCAGGCCACTTCGTCGATTTCGTCGGTCAGGAAATCGCGCACCGTGCGCTCGACCAGGTCGGGCTCCTCGAAGACTCTGGCCGGCGCGGGCAGATCCCGGATCTGTTGTTCGATCCGCGACCATTGCTCGAGCAGAAAGCGCAGGTCGCGTACGAAATAGCGGGCGCGCTGGCCTTCCCCGACGGTGCGGATGATAACGCCGATGCCTTCCGGGATGTCGAGCTCGCGCAGAATCTTGCGCAGGCGCGCGCGCTCCTTGGGATCCTCAATCTTGCGCGAGATGCCGCTGCGATCGCTCAAGGGCATGAGGACGAGATAGCGGCCGGCGAAGCTGAGGTTGGTTGAGACGCGCGGGCCTTTGGTGCCGATCGGTCCTTTCGTTACCTGCACCAAGACCTCGGAGCCGACGGGATAGATAGCTGGAATGTCCTTGGCCGTCAGGCGCTTTTTGGGCTGCTTCCGGTCGGGTCGCTCAATCTCTTCCACCCCGCTGTCGAGCGCGGCCGGGATCGCATCCCAGAAATGAAGGAAGGCATTTTTCTCCAGACCGATGTCGACAAACATCGCCTTGAGGCCGGGCTCGATATTCTTGACCCGGCCCTTGTATACGCTCCCGGCGATATTGCGGGAACCGGCGCGTTCGACGCTATATTCCTCGAGCTGTCCATCCTCCAGCAGGGCGACGCGGCGCTCGAGTTTCTCGACGCTGATGACGAGTTTGTTGCCGGTCTTGCGACGCAGGCCAAGAATTTTTCTCACTTGATCGATCATAGTGCTGCAAATTTTTCGAAGTCATTGCGGTCAAACCGGTCCTGAACTTCATGGGATTATGAGAGAGCCGGGGAGGCGTCTCCTGGGAGTCGCCGCGGGCGCGGCGGGACGCGGTTGAACGTTGAACAACCGCTCAAAAAAGCTGCGTGGACGCCGCGGCGGCGGCGGCGCGACCGGCTGGGCGCGAAGAACCCGCCGAACCCGGGGGGCGTTTTGCACCCGACCGCGCGCATCGGCTTCCGGTTCGACATCGGGGGAGTCGCCGGGCTGCGCCATTTCTGTTTTTTCGGCGGCGGGTTTACCGTTTGAGCCTTCTTCGTCGCTATCCTTGCTGTCGGGAAGCGCATCTTTGTAAGAGACGGCGGCGATCAGTTTGAAAGGATCATCCTTGTGCGCGGGCGGGACCCAGGCGAGTTGCGGTTCAAATTTTCCGGCGTCCATCGCGAGGACGCGCTCCAGGATGCGATCGGCGATCGGGCCGGCAACCGAACCACCGTGCCCAGAGGCGCCCTGCACCATCACAACGACGACGTATTTCGGATGATCGAAGGGGGCAAAGCAGCAGAACCAGGCGACGTTTTCTTTGTTCCCGTTCGATGTCACCTCCGCAGTGCCAGTCTTACCCGCCACCTCCACGTCCTTCATCCGCGCGACGCGGCCGGTGCCGCCGTCTTCGTTCACCACTTCCCAAAGTCCGTGCCTAACGAGTTCGATTTGGTCGGGCGTAAAATCGTTACGCAGATCAGCATGCAGTTTCGGCGTTTCGGGAAACGCGACCTTGCCATCTTGATCGAGCGCGGGCGTCCCATCCTGGTTCAAAACTTTCTCGACCAACCGCGGATAGTACGAGATGCCGCCATTCGCCACCGCCGCGTAAGCCATCGCCATCTGCAGCGGCGACGCCAGTACGTAGCCCTGCCCGATGGAGACGTTCGCGGTGTAGGCCGCCGACCATTTCTCGTCTGGGCTGTGGATCGCCATCCACTCGGGGCCGGGCATGACGCCGGCTTGCTCCCCGGTTAGAGGAATGCCGGTTTCCTGGCCGAGGCCAAGGAGCGCGCCGGTTGCGTCGATCGAATCGATGCCCGCCGCGTTCCCGTACTGGTAAAAGTAGGCGTCGCAGGAAACTTTCAGCGCGTCTTCCAAGCCGATCGTGCCGTGCGCGCCGCCCTTAAACCCGATCCAGCAGTGGAAATAATGATCGCCATAGGTGACGCCGCCGCTGCAGTTAAACTTCGCCTTGCCCATCTGTTTCCGCAGACCGGCGAACGCGGTGACGATCTTAAAAGTGGAGCCGGGCGGGAGGCCGCTGAGGGCGCGATTGATGAGCGGATGAGCCAGGTCGTTGCGCAGTAGATTCCAATCCTTCGCCTTTATGCTGGGAATGAAAGTATTTGGGTCAAAGGAAGGCACCGAGGCCATGGCGAGGACGTTGCCATTGTTGGGATCGACCACGACCGCAGCGCCGCGGGCAACCGAGCGCAAGGCCTCATCAGCGATCGCCTGAATGCGGGCGTCAATCGTCAGGTAAACATCTGCGCCCTGTTTCGGCGGCTCTTCCCTAACCACACCGTCAATCGTTCCCTTAGCATTGCGGCGCAGCACGCGGATGCCGGGCTGGCCGCGCAGATATTCGTTCATCGTTTTCTCGATGTTCGACTTCCCCTCCACGTCGCCCTGGTAAAAGGTAAATTTGCGTGCCTCATCCTTGTTCGTGTCGTCCGGCGCGCCGACGTAACCCAGGATATGGGAGGCCAGCGCGCCGTAGACATAGGAGCGCACCGGCTTGATCGCGATGTCGACTCCGGGCAAGCCGACATCATGCTCGGAGAATTTGGCCATGGTCGCAAAGTCGATGTCCCTGATATATGAGAATGGGACCTCGGTATTGTTGCGATAATGTTTCTGGAGCTGGTTGGCGTTGTAGTCGCGCGCCAGGTCGAGATCCTCGAGTCGCGGCACGACGCCGTCGTTCACGATCCGAACAATATCCGGCTCCTTCAGGTCCTTCTGCATTCCGCTGATGGTGGCGCGATACTGCGTTTCGGGCGGCCGCCCATAGCGTTGCCGGTAGCCTTTCACCATTTCTGGAAGGTAGAAATCAACTTCGTAGCTGGCGCGGTTCTGGACCAGTGCGACACCGTTACGGTCGCGAATCTCGCCTCGGATCGAGGGAATACGCACCGTCGCTTCCGAGCTGCCCTGGAGGCGCGCGGTCCATTCGTAGCCGCGCGCCACCTGCACCCACCAAAGGCGCAGGACGAGGGCGCTGAGGCCAAGGAGAATGCAAAGGCCGAGGAACTGGATGCGCAAAGTCGGCTTAGCGCGGCGCGTATTCATCGAATTCATCCTCCCGGGCAAGATACGGGTTGTTTGTTAGGCCGGAAAGCCAGTGGAGCGACCAGAAAATGAGCGGCGCCATGAAAATGGCGAGAAGACCGGGCCCGCCAATCTGCCACCAGACTTCGCGGTTGAAGAAAATTGAGCCACGCCGAAACGAGATCATGAGATATTGGCAAAGGAGGATAAGGGAAGTGCCGATGCCGCTGAGAACACAATGCACTTCCCAGCGACCCCGATTAAACAAGGGTTTGAGACCGTGCATGATGGCGGCGAGCACCGCGTAAAGGAGTATCGTCCATCCGAAAGAGATTTCAACATGGGCATCGAGCACCTGCACCGTCATCGCGTCCCATAAAAAGCCGGCGACAAAGGCGAGGGCTAGCATGAGTGGAAACGGAAGCGCCACGGCACCATAAAAAACAATTACCGGCACGATGTAAACGTGTGCGTTAAACATCCAGTCGAGCGGCGGGATGAAAATCTCGACCAACTGCGCGAGGAAAACGAGGCAGACAAGGAGGAGGAAGAAGATCATGGCTGAAATTTCCAAATCCGAGTTTCGAGGCGCGAAACAATGACTGAGCCCAAATGAACAAAAGCAGCCGCGCGGAATTTTGTCATTCGAACCTTGTCGTTTTTGATCGCTGCCGATTTTGACATTCGGATTTCGCCTTTCCTTCCGTTACTTGCTCCCGATCACGACAAAGACATCCTCCAGCTTGGCCAGGTCGACCGCGGGCGTCAGCTTGGCCTGGCCATCGAGCGCACGGACATGAAAGCTGCGCACCGTACCGACAAAAAGGCCCGAGGGAAAGACTCCGCCGACGCCGGAGGTGTAAACCTTCTGCCCTGGCTTGAGCTCGGCCTGCTTGGACAAATAATTTAGATCCAGGAGAGGCGCGATGCTTCCAGCGACCCGCTCGCCGGTCACGATTCCCTGCTCGCGCGTGCCCTCGACGCTCACCGCCACTTTGCAATTTTCATCCGAGACAAGCAGGACAACGGCGACGTTTTTGCTCACGGTCGTGGTCCGCCCAACGAGTCCTTCATCGGTCAGAACCGGCATCTCGGGCGCAAGGCCGTCTTCCTCTCCGCGGTTGATTGTGACGGTGCGCCACCAAGTCGAGGAATCGCGCGAGATGATTTCCGCCGGGACCAGCCTGAAGAGCGAACGCTGCCGGTAATTGAGCGCGTGCCGGAGTCGATTGACCTCGTGTTCGACATCGCGCAGCGCCTCGTTAGTCGCCTTGAGGGAACGAATCTCGACCCGCATCTCGGCGTTTTCGTGTTCCAGTTCATCGAGCGATTTCAAGCCCGCGCGCACCGAAGTGATTTGCCGCTCCAAGCCGGATCCCGTCTTGAGAAAAGGCGAGACGATTTGAAAAAAAGTCGCCTGAATCTTGCGCGTCGCTTTCGGTCCGAGACTGAACAAGCCGAGGAGCGCCGCAGCGAAAATGACGATCGCGACGATGCTGCTGCGGCTCATGCCTTCTCAGATTCCAAACTTTCGATTTCAGATTTCAGCGGACGGCCAAGCTGCAATCCGCAATTGGAGATCTGCAATTTTCTCACTGCCGCCACTGGCGATCGGCCGTCGCAACCTGGCGGAGAAACTTGATTTCGTTCAGGCATTTGCCGGTCCCTTCCGCGACCGCGCTCAAAGGATCCTCCGCGACATGCACGGGGAGGCCGGTTTCTTCGCTTAGCAGACGATCGAACCCGCGGAGCAACGCGCCGCCACCAGCGAGGACAAGCCCGCGATCAACCAGGTCGGCCGACAATTCCGGCGGACAGCGCTCGAGAGTGATCCGGACCGAGTCGACGATGGTCGAGATCGGTTCGAGCAACGCCTCGCGCACTTCCTGCGAAGTGATCGTCAGGGTCTTGGGCAAACCGGCGACCAGGTCGCGGCCCTTTACTTCCACGCTGGTTTCTTTCTCGCTCGGATAGGCGGAGCCGATCCGGATCTTGATTTCCTCGGCAGTGCGTTCGCCGATCATCAGATTGTAAGCGCGCTTCATGTATTGCACGATCGCTTCGTCGAGCTCGTCGCCCGCCACCCGCACGCTGCGGCTGAAGACGATGCCAGAGAGCGAAATCAACGCTACCTCGGTCGTGCCGCCGCCAATGTCGATGATCATGTTGCCGGCCGGATCCTGCACCGGCAGCCCGACACCGATCGCCGCCGCCATCGGCTCTTCGATCAGGTAAACTTCGCGCGCACCGGCGTGGGTGGCCGATTCGCGAACCGCGCGTTTTTCCACCTCGGTAATCCCGGAAGGGACCGCGATCACGACCCGTGGACGCGCGCGCACCCGGCTGTTGTGCACTTTGGTAATGAAATGGCGCAGCATTGCCTCGGTCACCTCGAAATCGGCGATCACGCCGTCCTTGAGCGGCCGGACCGCGACGATATTGGCCGGAGTGCGCCCGAGCATGCGTTTCGCTTCGTCACCGACCGCCAGCACTTTGGAAGTGCCGGCCTGCACTGCAACCACGGACGGTTCGCGCAGAACGATGCCCTGGTCCTTAACGTAGACCAGCGTATTGGCGGTACCGAGATCGATCCCGATATCGCTGGAGAACCAACCAAAAAGTCTGTTTAGCATGAGAGAAGCCCTGGAATTGCGTCAACGCCGGCCGACCCTTCCGAAGCGAAAGCTGTACCGCACGTCCGGACAGGCGAAAAACCAAGTATCTTGGAACGGCGCAACCGCGCGTCAAGGGATTTGACAGCGCTCGAAGTTTGTTCGCCGGAGTTGACCGCGAAGTCCCAGTTGAGTGAGAGTCGGTCAAGCATGTCGACGCGTAAGATCCTCGTTGCCCCTTCCATCCTCGCGGCCGACTTCGGTCATCTGGCCGACGATTTGCAGCGTGTGATCGAAGCCGGCGCGGATTGGCTGCACCTCGACATCATGGATGGGCAATTCGTGGACAACATCTCTTTCGGCCCGGCCATAGTGCAACTGGTCCGCGGCCTAACGAGTCTCCCGCTCGACGTGCATTTGATGATCGAGCGGGCGGACCATTACGTGCCGCGCTTTGCCGAGGCAGGTGCGAATTCGATCACCGTGCACGTGGAAGCGGAGGCGAAACACGAAGTCGCAAAAACTCTGGAAGCGATTCGCGCGCGCGGCTGTCGCGCCGGCCTGACGTTGAATCCGGCCACGCCTTTTGCCGAGGTCGAACCGTACTTGCCTAACGTTGACCTGCTCCTGGTTATGACGGTGCATCCGGGCTTTGGCGGACAATCTTTTCGGCCCGGGATGATGACCAAGGTGCGCCGGGGACGCGCACTGCGGGAGTCGTTAGGCGCAGATTATGAGATCGAAGTCGATGGCGGGATCAATGCGGAAACGGCCCGGCTTTGTCTCGAGAACGGCGCCAACCTTCTCGTCGCCGGCACTTCGATTTTTAAGGCGTCTGATTATGCCGCCGCCATCCGCCGGTTGCGAGCGCCGGCCTGAAACCATCTTATGAGCAACGACAACATCCAACTCAGCGCAGTCGAAGATCACGGCGGCATCCTGACGATTCGCGGCGGCGGCGCGCGGCGGGATTGGAACGGCATCCACTATAAGCAGGGCATGTCGGCGAAAAATGTCGGTACTACCAGGCTCTCGGCCAATGTCGCGACCATTCCGCCGGGCGGAGTAGCTGGGGCTCACATCCACGTCGGCTTCGAGCTCATCCTTTATATTCTCGAAGGGCGGGTGCGGCACGAATTCGGCCCGGGCCTGAAACAGGTGATCGAGAACGAAGCGGGTGACTTCATTTACATCAAGCCGGGTTTGCCTCACGAAGTGTTCAACCTGAGCGATACCGAGCCGGTCGTGGCCTTCGTAGCCCGCTCCTCCGCCGAAGAGTGGGACAACATCATTCCTTACGATCGTAACCAGGAATAACCAAGCGGTGGAGAGTCAATCCCACCCGGCACGAGCCATGCTGATTTGCAGCCATGGTCGTGCTAGCGCTCCTTGCTTTCGTGATCGTCGGGCCGGCTTTGGTTGGGTCGTTCCTGACGTCTCGCCATCTCACTCCGGGTCGAGGATTTCTGCAACGAAAGTTCGAAGTCGGCGCCCCGATCGTTTATCGAGTTACGGAAACCTCGACCTGCCCGAGTCAGGACGCTTACGATGTTCGTCCGTCGAAATACGGAGAGTCCTACTACTACCTGACTAACAAATACTGGCTGGTGGAAGAAGTGCGTCAGGACGGATGGATCGTCGCGCGCAGCCCGCTCATGGAACAGCACTACCTGCGGCGCGACGATCCCAACCTGCGCAAAGCGAATCTGCTCGAACGCCTGCGGCACGCCGGGCGTTTTCCTCACCCTGCCTAACGACTAGTTTCGAGCCAGGACTCTAATTCTGGGTGACGTTGTAGATTTCCAGCAAACCGACTCCGGTTGCGCCATGCGCATCGGACAAAAGCGCCGTGTAGTTGCCGGGAGAAAGCGTGACGACGATCGCGGATTCCAGCGGATTGCCGGGGCCAAGCCCTGCGGCGGCGATTTCCGCCGCCTGCGCATCCTGCCAATTGTCATTAGTGTAGAGTGTCGTGCCCTGGCTGTTTACCAATGTCAGCTCCGGGTCTGGCAAGGGATCGCTCACCGGTGCTGAACCGCTGGCAAGGGACGGCCCCAGCCCGCGAAAGATCAGGGTCTGCATTTTTGTCCCGCCGATGATCGTGCCCGCGATCATCACGCCATCTCCGGTCTAGACC
>JBOHXL010000037.1:0-7288 GCA_050736975.1 Chthoniobacterales bacterium
ATCTACTGGAAATAGAGCGCGTCAGCAAAACGATATGAGCGATAATGCTTTCTATTGCCCGCTCGAGTTTGTTGGTGAGATCGGCTTGTTTCTCGATTCCAGATAAGCAGTGATCTTGGCTAGCTCATCGTGGTATTCCCAAATCGCCCACTGCGGTGAGCCGGTTCAATAACAGTTTATCGCCTTCTTCGTTCACTGCACTCACAGGGGTTGTCCGGTGCGCTGGGCAATCGCCGCGCTTGTCTACGATTTTCGGTACGACCGTCGGGAGAATTCAAAGAGAAAGTTAATCTCAGCCCCCGAGCCAAATCGTTGGAACGTTGATTTAGATCAACGCCCGATATTCGGCCCGATTGCAAAATGCTTCATGAAAAACAAGTTCAGCATCCCGCCTATCCTCGGTGGGCTCGCTTGCGCCGCGCTTTTGTTTTCGATTTCTGGATGCGCGCGCGCACCCGAAGCACCGCCGAAGACCGTGCAGATCACGGCGAACGACAAGATGAAGTACGACCTGACGGCCTTCGAAGTGAAGCCCGGTCAGAGGGTGTCGGTCACCCTAACGAACGTCGGCACAACCCCTAAAGCGTCGATGGGACACAACTTTATTCTTTTGAAGCAAGACACCAACGTGCAAAAATTTCTCGACGAAGGTTCGATGCACGCCGCGCAGGATTATATCGCGCCGGAATTCGGCAAGGACGTAATCGCGAACACCAGGTTGCTGGGGCCGGGCGAAAGCGACACCGTCACTTTTGTGGCGCCCTTTGTACCCGGCGACTATGTTTATCTTTGTGCATTTCCGGCGCATTATGCGGCAGGAATGCACGGGATCATGACCGTGAAGCAATGATATCCGCGCCTCATCAATCCTCATTGGGAAAATCTGTCTCACATCGAGAGAAGGGCGAAAGTGAAGAAAAGAGTGGCGTTCCCAGTCGCATTTAAGAAATTGGATGTGCGTCCGATCATCGCTCGTGGAGCCGAGCCGTTTACGCTTATTCGGTCGCGCGTAGACACCTTGAAGGCAAGGGAGGGATTGACCATCGTCGCCCCGTTTCTTCCGGCGCCATTGATTGAAAAGTTGCGGAGCGAAGGCTTCCGTTCCGAGGTGCATCATCAACCGGACGGGGCTTGGGCTGTGAATGTTTGGGCGGATAGTTGAATGGTTTACGAAGCGATGACGAGCGCGACTGCCACATAGTTTAAAGTTATCGATGTGATTAAGTTTGCATCTTAGTCGCGAGGAGGAAGAGCCGTATCTTTAGCACAAATGAACGCTATTGATTACCTTCTGCTTGCTGCGCTCACCATCGCCGCTCTCTACACGTTTTATCGGCTTTCTTTGGGTTATTTGGCGAGTCGGTCACTTGACGCTGACGTATCCAGTCGCGCTGATGCTCCCAATTCATCGCGGGGGGAAGCCCAGGTTGCGAATCTCAAGCACTAGTGCAGTGAGTTTTTTAAAAGTGAACACTAATGGGCGATGCGATGAGCCATGTTACGATAGGTCCACTTGAAGGGTTTGGCGTTGGCGTTATGGGAGCGAATGTAGCGCATGATCTTTCGTTTAAGGTCATTTTTAGAGGTAAAGATGCCGCGGGCGATCAGGTCGCGCTGAATTTTCGAAAACCAGAGTTCGACCTGGTTGAGCCAGGAGGAGTAAGTCGGGGTGTAATGGACGATGACCTTTGGATGCTCGCTCATAAAGGCGGTGACTCGCTTTGTTTTATGGGCCGAGAGGTTGTCGACAATGAGGTGGATCTCCTTGCTGGCGGGCTGAGTGGCGACGACGTCGGCCAGAAAGGCGACAAACTCCGCGCTGGTGTGACGGGCCGCCGTCTTGCCAAGCACCTGGCCGGTGCGCACATCGAGCGCGGCGTAGAGCGAAAGCGTGCCATGGCGGTAGTATTCGAATCCGTGGCGCTCGGCACGACCGGGCGAAAGAGGCAAAACCGGGTCGCGCCGGTCGAGGGCCTGAATGGCGCTCTTCTCATCGAGCGAGAAAACAGCCGCGTTAAGCGGGGGCCTGAGGTAGAACCCGATGACATCGGCGGCCTTGGCTTGGAAATCAGGATCGTTGCTCGCCATATAATGGCGGAGTCGGTGCGGTTGCAGGCCAACTTTGCGCCAGACCTGCGAAACATGGGTCTGCGTCGTTCCCAGCTCCCTGGCCAGGCGTCGTGTGCTCCACTGGGTAGCTTCTCCGCTGGGCCGACGGTGCAGAGTCCAGTCGATGATGCGCGCGGCGAGCTTCGCGCGGCCTGGCTGGGGCTCACGCCCGCGATGCCGACTGTAGAGTCCCGCCAAACGCTCTTTAGCGAAGCGATCCCTCCACAAGCGCACGGTATTGACGCTGCAGCGCTGGGTGGCGCTGATGGCTCGCAAAGAAAGCCCACGCCCGAGATCCAGCACGATGCGGGACCTGCGGCTGTCTTCGCTGCGAGCACGGCGACTCTTAGCTATCTTCATAAGTTCGCGCCGTTCTGGCGGACTGATTACAAAAGGTGCTGCCACGCCTTCCAACATAGCACAACTGTATCAGAACTCAACAACTCACTGCACTAGATGAGATGCGAACCCCTCCTTTGCATAATGGCACGTCGTTGATAATCCCATCGCCACGACCGGACTCCTAACGTCTCGCCTGCTTGTAACACCACTCTTTAGGGCTTTTAGCTAGGTTGATATCATGGCGATCGAGACGGGAAGATTCAAACAGCTCATCACCGAGAGCACGTTGCGGAGTTGCCAGCTTTTCATGGGGCTGCCCGCCTCCGATGTCTCCGCGATTGCCGCGTTCTCCATTCCGAAGCAGCTGGCGAAGGGGGAGTATTTATTCCACGAAGGCGCACCTTCGGAAGGTTTTTACATCGTGCAGCGCGGCGGAATCAACGTTCAGTGCGAGAGTGCCGCCGGGAAGAAGCAGATGATCCATCTTTTCCGGCCGGTCGAATCGTTCGCCGAAGCGACGCTGGCGACGGATGGCGGGTATCCGGCGCATGCGCGCGCAGTCGAAGAAGCAACCGTCCTGCTCATTCCGAAAAGCGATTTCCTCGAACTGCTGCGACATCGACCAGAGCTAGCGCTACGGATGGTCGCCTCGATGAGTCAACATCTGCGTGTGCTCATTGCTTTGCTTGATGATCTAACCCTGAAGGACATGGAGGCGCGCCTGGCCAATTGGTTGCTGAAGCATTGCCCGCGGCCTTTGCCCAACGGGTCCGTCGTCATTCAGCTCGACCGGACCAAGCGTGTGCTCGCTGCCGAGATGGGTGCCGCGAACGCGACACTTTCGCGTACGCTGGCAAAGTTTCGCGATCAAAAGTTGCTTCGGATGAACGGCAAGACGTTAACACTGACAAAGCCGCGGGCGCTGCAAGAGCTTCTACGAACAAACCTCGGCGAATTGTAATTTTCTGCGCTGCGCGAAGAATCGGCGGAAACGTTGATCTTGATCAGGGAGGGCGCGCGCCCAGCACCTTAGAATCGGATGCGAAGGATCGGCACGACGCAGGATGACACAACACGCCATTAAACTTAAAAGGGTGTATGAGAGACCCGACAAGGCTGACGGCATACGGATTCTCGTGGACAGACTTTGGCCGCGCGGCCTGACGAAAGCGAAAGCCAGGCTCGATCTTTGGTTGAAGGAAATCGCGCCCAGCACTGAGCTGCGGAAATGGTTTGGCCACGAGCCCGAGAAGTGGAAAGAGTTTCGCCGCCGTTACCGGGCGGAACTAAAGAGTCATCCTGACGAGGTGGGAGTTATCAAGAGCAAGGCGCGGGGAGGCACCGTGACTCTTCTCTACGGTGCGCGCGACCAGGAGCATAACGAAGCGGTTGTCTTGCAGGAGCTGTTGAAAAAGAGCTAATGAAATCAAAAATCGAGACTGAGGGATGAGGACGACGTTGATGCCAGGGATGCTGCGGCCGCGCGGTTCGCCCGAAGAAATAAAAGTGGCTTTGCTCGCGCACGATCATGCTGAACTCGATGAGTTGCTGGCCGGGTTCTTTTCCGCGCTCTCGGCGGACAAGCTGGAAAAGGCTTTTGCGAAGCTGGATCGTTTCTGGGGGCGATTGGCTATGCACATTCGCGCCGAACATTTGCATTTATTTCCCACATTGTTGCGGGCGCTGGAGGCTCCGCAGCAGACGAAGAAGGCAAGCCACCGCCCATCTTTAGAAATCGCACACAGCACCATCTCGCGTCTGCAAGAGGACCACGACTACTTCATGCGCGAATTGGCCGCGGCCGTTAAACAATTACGCAAACTGCGTACCCGGGCTCATGAAGAGGAGCCGGCCATTCTTATAAGCGTGCAGGAACAGGTGATTGGCGTTAGCCGAAGACTTGAGACCCATAACGAACTCGAAGAATCGCAAGTCTATCAATGGGCCGATGTCTTGCTCGAGCCGGCGGAGCGTGTGGTTTTGAACGAAAGAATGCAAAAGGAACTCCGCGATCTTCCGTTACGTTTTCGTTCCAGAGAAGGTTTGCGATCCAAAACATGAAGGCGATGACGGAGCCAACCGGACAAACGCTGCCGGCGCCGTGGCTAATTGTCGCCGCGGCGGGGGTGCGCGCCTCCTTCGGTGTTGTTATGGCGGTGGACGCCTGGTTGAAATGGCAGCCCTCCTTCGCCGCGCACTACGTTGGCTATCTCCAAAACGCCGCCAAAGCGCAACCTGATTGGCTCGCGCCCTGGTTCAATTTTTGGCTGCGGATCGTCCCGCCAAATGCCGATTTCTTTATCTCGACGACAAGAATTATCGAAACCGCCATCGCCGTAGGACTCCTGCTCGGACTCGCCCGCCGCTTCACCTATTCGTTGGGCGCGGTTTTCAGTCTTCTCATTTGGGCAACTGCAGAAGGCTTCGGCGGCCCTTACACCGCCGGCGCCACCAACCTCGGCCCCGCGCTCGTTTACGCGCTCGTCTTCATTGCGCTGATTCTTTTCGCGCGCATCTTAGGTAGCACTCCCTACAGCCTCGATTATCACATCGGCCGGCGCTTTCCGATCTGGGGATCATTGATGGAATGGGCGCCCAAACCCATCTGGCAACGCACGCCACCCACGCTCGATTGGCCGCACCAATTCGCCGCCATCGCCGCGATCACCGTCGCGCTGCTCGTGGCTCTCGGGACTCTCGGCAGCGCGATCAATGCCGCGCCGCCGACCCCCGAAAATGCCGCCGCTGCCGTCTCGCCGCTTTCGCTTGCCTCGACCGCGCCAGTCGCCCGAGCCGCTCCCGCCGCGCTGCCGCCATTGATCGGCACCGGCGATTCCGTCGCGGTCACGCTCGTCGCGACTGATAACGACATCGAGATCGCGAGCGGGGTGCAGTATCGCGCCTGGACCTTCAACGGCACTGCGCCCGGCCCGATTCTCCACGTGCGACAAGGGCAAACGGTGAACGTGACATTTACCAATCACGGCAACATGGGCCATTCGATCGACTTCCACGCCGCGCAAGTCGATCCGGCGGTCGCTTATCGTTCCGTCGAGCCCGGCGGACCGTGCAATTTTCGTTCGTCGCGCAGGTGCCGGGTGCGTTCATTTACCACTGCGGCACGCCGCCGGTGTTGCTGCATATCGGCAACGGCATGTATGGCGCGATCATCGTGGACCCGGTCGAACCACTTCCACCGGCCGATGTCAGTTATGTGCTTGTGCAAGGCGAATGGTACTCGCACCAGGTCAGCGGCACCCTCATGGCAGGTGATTACGATAAGATGATGGCCGTCAGGCCCGACGAAGTGGTTTTTAACGGCATCGCCTTTCAGTACAACGATCATCCGCTGACCGCGAAAGTTGGCCAGCGCGTTCGCTTCTACGTTGTGGATGCAGGTCCAAATCTTGCCAGCGCATTCCACATCATCGGCGGAATGTTTGCCGCCGTTTATCCCGATGGCGACGCGAAGCATGCGCTAAACGGAGTTTCCACTTATCCGATCGCACCGGGGCAGGGCGTGATCCTCGACGCGATCATGCCGCACTCGGGAAAGTATCCAATCGTCGATCACAGCATGCGCGCCATGACTATCGGCGCCGCCGGTGGGCTGGAAGTAAAGCCATGAGATGGCAACACGTTTCGCGGCAGTTCTATTTGTGACGGGCCTTTAAGGGAAGCAGTTCACCCTGCCGTTAACCTCCAATTCGCTCGACCAGTCGCCGAGTGGGCCGTTGGATTCGGTCTGGCTGGTTGGAAAACGCCGCCGCACTAAAGACAGATAGCGAAAACCTATCAAACTCATTGAATAGGAATATTGGCCGACTCCAGAGCGTCGCCCGATGCTGTCGCGCCTAATTTGCTCCTAGCTTTTCAACCAAATTCACGACCATGAACACATCCATCTACATCACCACGCAAGACCAACAACGCCTGCAAGACTTGCTCGCCGAAACGGCCGCTTCCGGTCCGCGGCAACAGGGAGATTGGAAAGCGCTCGCGGAGGAATTGCGACGCGCAGTCATCGTGCAGCCTAACGAAGTGTTGGCTGATGTGATTACTATGAACTCTCGCGCGGAGCTGATCGATTTGGATACCAATGAAACCGTGACCTTCACCTTGGTGTTTCCACAAGATGCTTGGCTGGACGAGGACAGGATTTCCGTGCTCGCGCCGATCGGCGCGGGGATGCTCGGTTACCGCGTCGGTGATGAATTCGAATGGCGCGTGCCGGGCGGGGTACGGCGAATGAAAGTGGCCAAGGTCCACTATCAGCCGGAAGCGGCTGGCGACTTCGCTCGTTAGGCTCGCGCCATGAAGTTATGCGTCGTCGCTCTGGACTACGATGGCACGATTGCGCGGGACGGACGCGCCGATCCCCTGGTCTTGGAGGCGGTGAAAGAGGCGCAGGCGCGTGGAATCGTAGTGATACTCGTGACCGGGCGAATTCTGACGGAGTTGCGGCGCGTGCTACCAGAGCACGATTTATTTGATGCCATCGTCGCGGAGAACGGATCTGTGCTCACGTTCCCGAAGACTCCGATGCGGCGGCTCACCCATCCGCCATCGCACGCCCTGCTGGATGAGCTTTGTGCACGCGAAGTAGCAGTCGGCTTTGGCGAGTGCATTATCGAAGCGGATGCCGCGGCGGCGCCGGAGATTTTGGAAGCGATCAGGAAGCTCGAATTGCCGCTCGTTCTTCGGTTCAACCACGGCCGGGTCATGGTCCTGCCACAGGGAATTAATAAGGCAACCGGTCTGCGCGAGGCGCTCAATACATTGCGTCTCTCCTTGCACAACTGCGTCGGCATCGGTGATGCCGAGAATGACTATGCCA
>JBOHXL010000038.1:0-10561 GCA_050736975.1 Chthoniobacterales bacterium
ATCCCCGCCAACATCAACCATCCCGAGCTAGAGCCGATGATCATCGGCCGCAATTTCCTCGTCAAAATCAACGCCAACATCGGCAACAGCGCCGTCGCCTCCTCCATCGAGGAAGAAGTCGAGAAAATGCGTTGGGCCACGAAGTGGGGCGCCGACACCGTCATGGACCTCAGCACGGGTAAGAACATCCACGCCACCCGCGAATGGATCATCCGCAACTCGCCCGTGCCCATCGGCACCGTCCCCATCTACCAGGCCCTCGAAAAAGTGAACGGCCGCGCCGAAGACCTCACCTGGGAGATTTATCGCGACACACTGATCGAACAAGCCGAACAGGGAGTCGATTACTTCACGATTCACGCGGGAGTGCTTCTCCGCTTCATCCCTTTAACGGTTCAACGCATGACGGGAATTGTCTCCCGCGGCGGCTCCATTATGGCGAAATGGTGCCTCACCCATCACCGCGAGAGCTTCCTCTATGAACATTGGGACGACATCTGCGACATCATGGCCGCCTACGACGTCAGCTTCTCCATCGGCGACGGACTCCGCCCCGGCTCCATCGCCGACGCCAACGACGAAGCGCAATTCGCCGAGCTCAAAGTGCAGGGCGAACTAACGACCCGCGCCTGGGCCAAAGGCGTGCAAGTCATGAATGAAGGCCCCGGCCACGTCCCCATGCATCTGATTAAAGAGAACATGGACAAGCAGATCGAGTGGTGTCACGAAGCGCCCTTTTACACGTTAGGCCCGCTCACCACCGACATCGCCCCCGGCTACGACCACATCACCAGCGGCATCGGCGCGGCCATGATCGGCTGGTACGGCTGCGCCATGCTCTGCTACGTCACGCCGAAAGAACACTTAGGCCTACCCAACAAAGACGACGTCAAAACCGGAGTCATCACCTATAAACTCGCCGCCCACGCCGCCGACCTCGCCAAAGGCCATCCCGGCGCGCAATATCGCGACAACGCCGTGAGCAAGGCTAGATTCGAGTTTAGGTGGGAAGACCAATTCAATCTATCATTAGACCCAGAAACCGCGCGCGAGTTTCATGATGAAACTCTCCCGCAAGAAGGCGCGAAGACCGCACATTTCTGCAGCATGTGCGGCCCGCACTTTTGCTCGATGCGCATCACCGAAGATGTCCGCCGTTACGCCCAAGAAAAAGGCTTGAGCGAAGACGCGGCAATCGAACAAGGTTTGCAGGAGAAAGCTGTCGAATTCGAAACGGCGGGCGAGCTTTATCAAAAAGCCTGATGCGCATTCCATAAATACGAGATTGAGCGGGAGCGCTCGGATAGATGACATTCAAAGTCACCCGCAGGGCGATCTTCGCGGGCAGACGAAGATCGTCAAATAACGGAAGAGGTCAGACGATACGCCGCTGAGCAAGGCGTGACTGAGGAGCAAGCGCTACAGATGGGGATGGAACAAAAGGCACGCGACTTCACCCATGCCGGAGCCGAGATTTACTCGAAGGCGGTAGGCTGATACGTTCGGATTATGAAAGCGGCGAATTCTGAACCGGAAGTTGTGACGCGGAATGGCAAACCAGTTTCCGTGATCTTGCCAATCAAAGCCTATAAGGAATTGATCGAGCGAGCGGAAGACGCCGAGGACATTGCCTGGCTGAGAAAGATGCGAAAGAAGCCGCTCCGCTACCGGCCGCTCAGCGAATATCTCGCCGACAGGAAAACGCGTGTTTGAGGTTCTCCTTGAACGTTCCGCGGAGAAAGATTTAGGCCGGCTTTCGTCCCGCGTGCACGACCAGGTGGTCGATCGCATCGATGCCCTCAAGAAGAATCCACGACCGCAGGGCTGCCGGAAATTGAGCGGAAGCGAGAGCGACTGACGAATTCGAGTCGGTGAGTACCGCGTGATTTACGAGATCGCTGATGTGATTCGAGTTGTCCGGGTGCGCCGAATTCGTCATCGTCGGGAGGTTTACCGATGATCACCGCGAATTTCATGATGAACGGAGCCTGTGGGAACAGCGCGACGTAGACAACGCGGATGCGTTGGGCGTAGCCTGAGAATATGGGAAGATTCGAATCAATGGAGGCCATGGGGATGGCCGACATAGACTGCCGGAACGGCAGCCCAAATGGGCGAACAAGCGGGTGGCGAGTGAATGGAACGCGCGGGAACGGCGAGACATAGACAATGCAGAGCAATTGGGCACAGCCCGAGAATTGGAGGTTCGAGTCAATCAATGGAGCCGACCGGGATGAGGCGACATAGACTGATCGACGAGCAGCCCGTGAGGGCGGAGTCGCTGGGCAGCGGCTTCGTCAAACCTTGCATCAAGAAGGAGCTAAGACCGCACACTTCTGCAGCATGTGTGGTCCCCATTTTTGTTCCATGAAGATAACGGAGGATGTCCGCAAGTATGCTGCGGAACAAAATCTCGCGGACGACGAGGCGTTGAAGGCCGGCATGGAGCAAAAATCAAAGAAGTTCGCGGAGGCGGGCGCCGAGATTTACTCGAAGGCCTGAGGCGTGCTACAATCCCTTCCATGAAATTCGCTACCACTCTCGACCGAGATGAAGACGGGGTGTGGATCGCCGAATGCCCATCGATCCCGGGCTGCGTCAGCCAGGGCCACACCCGCGATGAAGCGCTCGCAAACATCAAAGAGGCCATCGCCCTTTGCCTCGAGGTTCGCGCCGAACGCGGCCTGCCGTTGACGGTGGAGACGCAGCAGGTCGACGTCACCGTCTGATGTCAAAGCTTTCGGTGATGAGCGGGCGCGAAGTCGTGCGCGTTTTCGAGAAGCACGGCTGGGAGATCGCGCGCCAGCGCGGAAGCCACATTATCTTGGTCAAGACAGGGGAGAACGCGACGCTTTCCGTCCCCGACCATAAAGAAGTGGCGAAGGGAACGCTCCGCGGGCTCCTCCGCGCCGCCGGAATCACGATTCAGGAGTTTTGCTCTTGAGCTTTCCCGCGAGTTTCACGATGAATGGAGGCCATGGGGATGAGCCGACATAGACTGCCGGAACGGCAGCCCAAATGGGCGAACGAGCGGGTGGCGAGTGAGTCAATGGAGCCGACCGGGATGAGGCGACATAGACTGATCGAAGATCAGCCCGACAGGGCGAAGCAGATGGGCAGCAGCTTCGTCAAACCCTCCCTCAAGAGGGAGCTAAAACCGCGCACTTCTGCTCAATGTGCGGATCGCGTTTTTGCAGCATGAAAATTACTGAGGATGTGCGGAAATACGCAGCCGAACAGGGAGTATCTGATGACGAAGCTTTAGAAGTAGGCATGGAACAGAAGGCGCACGAATTTACCGAAGCCGGAGCCGAGATTTACGCGAAGGCGTAACCCTGATAGAACATTGATATGGAAATAAAACTGACCGCAGTCTTTCGCAAATTTCCTGAAGGCTACGCTGCTTTTGTCGAAGAGTTGCCGGGCGCGAATACGCAAGGCGCGACCTTGGAGGAGGCGCGCGAAAATTTGAAGGAAGCGGTCGAGATGGTTTTGCAGGCCAATCGGGATCTGGCAGAAGAATCGCTCGGCGGCGCAGAAGTTGTGCGAGAGGTCCTCATCACGACCGCATGAAGCGGCGCGATCTCATTCGAAACTTGCACGGTCATCGGATTGAGAAGTATCCTTGAAAGACTGTGAAAGCCAAAGGCAACACTCGTACGAAGAGGGCAGAGGACGAATTCCTCGCCGGAGCGAGGCGCGCATTCAAACGCGTCGCGCGCCGCTTGCGAATCGAGAACGGCCGGCAAAGGACGGTCGCGTGTATTTGATACATTTGAACGGGAAGAAGCGGTGATTCCGATACCATTCTGTCAAGATTTGCACACTGGACTTGCAGAAGGAAGCTCTGTGGCTGGATCTACACGACCTCTTACGGGCTAGCTCGCAGCCGGATGTCGATTTCGGACTTGAGGGTACGGTGGACCGGACATTTCGCGGCGACCTCCATGAGTTTCGTGTGTTGCTCCGGCGTGATCGGGCCGGTTAGTTGTATGTCGAGGTCGATCCGATCCAGCATTCCGGCCCTGGCATCGCATTCCGCGCAATCCTGCGCGTGGATGCGCGAGTGTCGCAGCGCGACAACGACATTCTGCAGCGAAATCTTGTTGCGCCGCGCGTACCAGCCGACGGTCATGGAGGTGCAGGCCCCGAGAGAGGCGAGCAGGTAGTCGTAAGGGTCGGGCGCTGACTCAGTCCCGCCGGCGCTAACCGGTTCGTCAACCCGGAAGGTGTGTTTGCCGGCGGTGACTTCCTGGAGAAAAGCGTTTGCGCTGCCGCGGACAATTACGCCCGGCGTCGCCGTATCGGCTGTTGCAGTTGGGCTGGTGGCAGAGGTGCTCATGCGGCGATTATACCGGGCTCGGCGAGCCCGGCGATGAGAAACGTGCGGGGTCTGCGTCGCCCGCAGGGCGACTAACCTCGTTCCCAAGCTCAGCTTGGGAACGCGCTTGTCTTGGAAGCTCCGCTTCGTCAACCTCGGTCCATGCGCAGTCGTTATCGCATCCGCGAACGCGATCACGCTCACTTCGTGACGGCCACGATTGTCGAGTGGCTTCCGGTTTTCACGTCGGCGGCCTGTTGCGATATCATCCTGCGCTCCCTCGAATTCAGCCGGCAACACAAAGGTCTAAAGATTCACGCCTGGGTCATTCTGGACAACCATCTCCATGCTATCCTTGCCGCGCCTGATCTCTCTGGTGTCTTGCGTGACTTAAAGAGCTTTACCGCGCGACAGATCATCGAGCAACTGGAGCGCGAGGGTCGCGAATGGCTCCTGAACCAACTGCGTTACTATCGGGCCGCCTGCAAGCCGAACGAATATCAGGTCTGGCAGGAAGGGTCGCACCCGCAGGCGATCATGAGCGACGCGATGATGGAACAAAAGCTCGAGTATCTCCACAATAACCCGGTTAAACGCGGGATGGTGGCTTCTCCCGAGCACTGGCGTTACTCGTCCGCGCACGAGTGGTTGGGCGGGACAGAGCCAGCTTTGCGCTGTGACCACTGGCGCGAGTAAGGGATCGCGGGTTGGTTGAAGGAGAGTTTAAAAAACAACGGCGTTCCACCGGATTGTGGGCCACCCGTGCGAAGCAGAGCTTCGAAGACAATTGCGTTCCCAAGCTGGAGCTTGGGAACGAGAGCAACTGCGTCGCCCTACGGCTACGATCGCTTCTTTGGGCTTTCGCGCCGGGATTTGCCACCGAGTTGCGTGTGGCGCGGACAGGTCACGAGATGATCGTTGACCATGCCGGTGGCTTGCATGAGCGCATAGCAAATGGTCGAGCCGACGAATTTGAATCCACGCCCCAGCAGGTCGCGGCTCATGGCATCGGATTCGGCGGCGCGCGCCGGCACTTGCGAGGCATTGCGCCACTGGTTCTGTTTCGGTTTGCCGCCAACGAAGCTCCAAAGATAGGTGTCGAAGCTGCCGAGTTCGTCGCGCACCTCGCGAAACGCCTTCGCGTTCTGGATCGTGGCCGCGATCTTAAGACGGTTGCGGACGATGCCGGAATCGGCCAGCAACCGCTTGACATCGCGCGCGCCGTAGCGGGCGATCTTTTCGGCGCGGAAGTTATCGAAGGCTTTCCGATAGTTTTGTCGTTTCTTTAGAATAGTCATCCAGCTTAGCCCGGCTTGCGCGCCTTCCAGGATGAGGAACTCGAAGAGCAAGCGGTCGTCGTGCAGCGGCACGCCCCACTCCTTATCGTGGTAGGTGATGGCCGGCTCGATCGTGGCCCAGGAACAACGTGGCATGCGTCGCTCAGGCTTTGCCGCCAAACGTGACGTAGTCATCCAGGTCAAGCAGGTCGAACCAGGTCTTTACGTCCTCGCGCGTCTTATTGAAGCGGCCGATGCGCTCGGCAAACATCTCGAGCGTTTCCACGTCGCTATCCGGGCCGCGCTCGGAAAAGTAGGCGCTCCATTGCTGGATTTCCCATGGGCTATGTTTGTTAGGCGCGTTTTCCTGGACCCAGGCCAGGATTTCGCCGTCGCCTTTGCCGGTGGCGAGTTCGGCTTTGAGGGCCTCGGGCGTGATCCCGGTGAAGCGGAACCAATGATAGTCACCCGGATTGTTGTATTTGAATTCGCCGGCTGTGCCGGCCAGCGCGGCCCGGCCTTTGTCGAGAATGCGCGCGAGGACGACATAACCGCCGAGACGGACGCGAGGGCTGCGCGGCGGGCGCTTGGTCAGATCGGGGGCGTGTTCTAGTTTTTCGTTCATGCTCCAAACTATCGGCGCGTGGCAAAAATATGCAGGCGGTTTTTAGGAGCGCCGGCAGACGAGGTTGTCAAAGGATTCGGCACTGTCCCGCAACCTGAGCCGGCCATGAAGCAATGAATCCGTTGCTTCTGCCTCAACCGCGACCAAAGTGAACGGCGAAACACGAGCCTTGCTACGGTGAATGCGCGCGATTTTTTTACCGAACTAAAGCGACGCCACGTCTATAAGGTCGCGGTCGCCTACGCGGTCGTGGCCTGGCTCTTGATCCAGATCGCGACCCAGGTCTTTCCGTTTTTCGATATCCCTAATTGGAGTGTGCGGCTGGTCGTGCTCCTGCTCGTCGCGGGTTTCCCGATCGCGTTGCTCATGGCGTGGGCTTTCGAATTAACGCCGGAAGGCATCAGACGGACCGAAGCCGCCGATGCGCAGCCCGTGCGCGCTTCAAGTCGTGTTTGGATTTATGTCGTGGCCGTGGCCGCGCTCGGCTCCATTGGCTTGTTTTTCCTCGGGCGCTCGATCGCACGGAGCGGCCAGGCCGCGCTGGAAGCCAATGCCAGGAGCATCGCTGTGCTTCCCTTTGATAACCTCAGTCGCGATCCGGATAACGCCTATTTCGCCGAAGGCGTGCAGGACGAAATCCTGACCCGGCTGGCAAAGCTGCCCGACTTCAAAGTCATCTCGCGCACTTCCACCCAGCGCTTCAAGAGTTCGCCCGACGACTTGCCGCAGATCGCCAGCCAGCTCGGGGTCCGGAATGTTCTGGAGGGCAGCGTGCAGCGGGCCCAAGGGATGGTGCGCGTCAACGTGCAACTGATCAACGCGACCACCGATGACCATCTCTGGGCGAACAGTTACGATCGCAAGACGACCGACATCTTTGCGGTCGAAAGTGAGATCGCGCAGTCAGTCGCCGATACCCTCGCGGCCAGGCTCACCGGCGCCGAGAAGCATGCCATCAGCACCCGCCCGACCGAGAGCAGCGAGGCGCACGACCTTTATCTGCGCGGCCGATTTTTCTGGAACAAACGAAACGCTGCCGGTTTCGAGAAGGCGCTCGATTATTTCCAGCAGGCGGTGGCGATCGACCCGAATTATGCCGTGGCCTATTCCGGGATGGCCGACTGCTATCTGCTCCTGCCACTCTATGGCGGGGGCGCGCCGGTCGAGTTTTATCCAAAGGCAATTGCGATGGCGCTGAAAGCCATCGCGCTCGATCCCGACCTGGCTGAGCCACACGCTTCGCTTGGCCTGGTGCACTCCCTTTTCGATTTTGATTTCAAGGCCTCAGTGCATGAATTCGAGCGAGCCATCCAGCTCAATCCGAATTACGCCACCGCGCACCAATGGTTTGGCGACGGAACCCTCCCGGCCCTGGGCCAATTCGACCGCGCCGATGCGGAAATGAAACGCGCCCTCGAGCTCGACCCGCTCTCCGTCATCATTAACGACGATGTCGGGTCGACCCTTTCGCTCACGGGCCGCAACCAGGAAGCGGTCGTGCAACTGCGCAAAACGATCGAGATGGATCCGGCAAGGTATTACGCCCACATGGACCTGGGGCAGGCGCTGGAAGGGGCCGGTGACCTGCCGGGAGCGATTGTCGAATACAAGAAGGCGGTTGCGCTCGATGACGATCCTTACCCGCTCGCCCTGCTCGGCGCCGCCACCGCCAAAGCCGGGGAGCACGCGGCGGCGCTCGCCATTTTAAAGCGACTCGATGAAGACGCGAAACAACGCTATGTGCCGGACTACGGGTTCGCCCTCGTTTATCTCGCGCTCGGCGACAAGGACACGGCAATGCGCTACCTCGAATCGTCCTACGCGAGGCATCAGCCGGACTTAAACACCATCCGGGTCGATCCCCATCTGTTTTCTCTGCATGGCGACCCGCGTTTCGAAGCGCTGGCCGAAAAGATCGTGCCGGCGGACGAATTCACCACGCCTTCTCCAGCGCCCCTCCGGAATCATTGACCTTATAACCGTTGGCGGTGACCCAGTCGCCCACGACGACGCCGGCTTTGCCTGGAGGCTATCCGGAAAAGTAGGAAAGGGTCGCGTGGTGATCGATTTTGGCGCTGGCCGAGGCCCGAGCGAAGTGGCTGTATCGGTTTTGATACTGCCCGAGCGAGCAACGCGGGCCCGCACCAAAAGCGACGCCACCCGGAGGGCGAGCCTTCCCTACTTTCCGGATAGCCTCTAGACCCTTAGTGAGCCGCGGAATGCCCTGCCGCTGTAGTAGGAGTCCGCGCCGTTGTGCCCGACGAAGACGCGGCCGTAGCGGCGATCACAGTAGAGCGCGCCGCCAAGCTTTCTGATCTCTGCAGGCGTCTTTATCCAGCTCGATCTTTTCGTATCAAACTCCCCCAGCTTCTGCAGCGCCAAATATTCTTCTTCCGTCAAAAGCTCGACGCCCATGGCTGTCGCCATCCCAACCGCGCTATCCTTCGGTTTATGCTCTTTTCTCGCCTGCAACGCCTCGTCGTCATAACAAAGACTTACCCGACCATTCGGAGTTTGCGCCGAACAATCGAAGAAAATGTATTCGCCGGTCTTCCTGTCCTGACCCACAACGTCCGGCTCGCCGCCGGTTGTTTCCATGATGGAGAGCGACCATAGTTTTGCGGAGTTAGCCTCCAGCTTTGCCTGCACTTTCGCCCAATCGAGACCCTTGTGGCGGTTCATGTTCTTCCCGAAGCGAGCTTGCAACGTTTCGAGTAACTCCTGGCGTTCTTTCCCTGACAGCTTCTTCTTCGTCTCAACGCCTTTCATCGCGGTTATCCCTGATTGCTCCTTTTCGCACGAATCGTCAACCAAATCTTTCGCACAGTAAACAGCACGAAGATCCGGGGCGCGTTGGAGGTCATCGAGTGTCTCCGCGCTTTGCCCGGTTTGTCGCAATTACGCAAGCGTGCGTTTTGCCTTTGCTTGCCGCGGCACATGGGAAGGCCGGCAGACCTGGCAAACGCCCTTTCTCTTTCGGCTCTTACTACTTCTTTACCGGAACGAAGGCCAGTGCATCAAGGTCATCGATGCCGATGGGCGCCACCAACGTGCCCAAGCCGGTGCTGAGGTTAATCGTGACCAGGAAGCGAAGGTGCAGATTGTCAATCCCGCCGCCGCCTTCCAGCCCATAAAATACATTGCTCGAGCTGAAGGCCGCCGCTCTGACCAGATCCGGGAGCAAGGTCAAACCGATCAGCGTCGCCTTCCCCGTCGTCTTGTTGTAGGTGTAGAAGGAAAAATTGTTGACGCCATACAGTACGCCCTGGGCGTTGGCGGCGAAGCCACCCCCGTTCTGAAAACCAATCCCGGTCGAGCCAATCTGAGTCGCCAAACCTGTCGCAAGATTGATGGTGTAAAACTTTTGATTGAACCCGAGACTCCATACATAATTCCGGTCCTTGGATCGATGGCTATATCGGTAAGGATAACCCCGAGTGGACCGATCGGAGTGACCAAGGCGGTGGCCGGGTTGATGGTGATGAGATAGCTGGGATCGGTCGGAGAATCGCCCGCGGTTGCGCCGTAGAATATGCCGTTCAGCGGGTCGTAGCGGAACCCAGCCATACCGTAGTTGTTGCCGGCTGTGTCATTCAATGGCCCGACCGTCGTGAGCACGGCGCCCGTGGCCGGATTGACGGTATAGAGAACACCCTGGACGCCCAGGCTGCCCGTGGCGACATAAAGCGTAGTTTTTTGTTGGGCGGCGCTTACCGACAGCGCGCTGAGGAGCAGCAACGAGATCGCGACCAAGCCGGGCTTGCTCGACCGCGCTGTAAGGGAAAGTCTTTCCAATAGGCGAATTATCTTCATGAGTTAAATAAGTGTTTTGGAGGGCGATTGCGCACATTTTCTGTCGATTCGTCAAGCCCAAAATCTTTGGCAGGCTCGCCCGCGCTAGTATTGGTCAATTTTCAGGTGGACGGACGAGGGGTTGAAGGCCAGAGCAGCGGCACCACATGATGGCAATCTGTGACCGGCCTCCCTGGCCAGGAACGCCGCGCCGCCAACCCTGCTGCCTGCCACCAAGGTGTCAGAGTTCCGTCAAGATTTACAAACTAATCCTTAATTTACGCACTTATACGGCGAGAGCGGAGTAGCCAGGTGGAATGGAGGCCAGGTGTTCTCTTAGAACCCATTTCATAAATAGGGAATGGTTGCGTTGCCAGAGATTTGCTGCGGCGGCAAGACGCGAGGAGGAAGAATATTCTTGATGGATCTTTGACCGACGAGCAACGCCGCCGCGGCGGCAAAGATCGGCCACCCTTTGGGCGAAGTTCTGGCGAGCGACTGGCGGCGTTGCTCCTCAGTCACAGAACGCTGCGGCTATGCTCCTTC
>JBOHXL010000039.1:0-33496 GCA_050736975.1 Chthoniobacterales bacterium
CTCTCGCGCGACCCTTCCCTACTTTCCGGATAGCCTCTAGCCAGGCGATTGAGCCAACCACGGACCAGCGATATCCCCAGATTTCACAGCTTATGACTGCCACTCGTAATTCGCGCGGCGGTTTATCTTGTTCTCGTTAGGCCTTTTATCGTATGCAACAGTCCCTCGCTTCGATTAAAGCGTCGGTCGCTCAAGGCAACTGGTCGGAAGAGCCGGGTCAGCGCGTCAATCGTGCATAAATGCCCCTCCTCGACAGAAAAAGTTAGGCGCCATGGTCAATGACTCTTGCACGATTCTCGCGCTGACCCCGGCTCGGCCGATCCTCTTCTTCTTTGTTATGAGCCGATCGAACGCGGGCTTGCTGTCATCCAGGGTTGCCGCTACGCTCTCGCCCGAGATGCACGCGCCAGTTCTAATTGCCGCTTTTCCCGCGCGATAATGGCGGGCCCGGGTTTCCCGACCTCCAGTCTCACGAAAAGTGCATGTCTCCTTCACCTTCAAAGAACGAAAGCCCGTCGAGACGCCACCGAATCCTGGCGGTTGTTCTACCCCTCCTTTGCGTCGCTTTGCCTTCTGCCTGGCTCATGGCGACGGTGCCGCCGCTCTGGCGGGACGCGGACGCGTATGTGCAACTGACCTCGCCGCCCAACCAAAGCACCATCCTGCTGCATGGACCGCTCTACTGCGAACTGGCCCGCGTGCCACTCTGGATCGGAGATCGCGCGACCGGCGGCGCGATGCGGTTTTCCGCTTTCATCAAGCATCCGCGACTAACTGATACGGGCATCTATCTCCTGCTGCTTGTGCAGCACGTTGGATTTTGGATGGCTGCCTTTTCCATTCTTAGTGCTCTCTCGGCCTCGGTCTTCGTGCGCGTCGTCCTTAGCCTCTTCATCGCCAGCCAGCCGGTCTTTTACACCTTTGCCCATTGCCTGGGATCGGAAACGCTGAGCATGATCGAGATGGCATTGCTCGTCGGGCTTGGTTTCAGAATGGCCACCGCGCGTCCGACAGTGAAAGCGCAATGGTGGCTGTTCGCGGCTCTGCTGCTTTTTTGCTCCATCATCACCCGGCACATCAATGTGCTGCTGATCATGCTCCTTCCTCTAACTTTTCTCCTGCTGGCACTCACTGAATGGTGGCGTTCCTCACGGACGCCAGCCGTGGCCAACGGGACGACGCCGCGATTTCGATCCCACCTGCGCTCGCTCGGCATGTCGGTCCTGATCGGCCTCCTCGCGGTGCTCCTCGCGAACGGTTACACCCAGCTGCTTTGCCGGAAGGCGCGGATTCAATCGAGATCGGAATTTGGACTTACCTTCCTGTGGCGACTGGACTTCCTCCGCGCGATGCCGTCTCCAGCGCGCCAGAATCTCTTTGCGCGGGTTAGCCGGCGGGTGAGTCTGCCAGACAGCAGGCGGTTTCTCGGGTTGCTGCAGGTTTGGATCGATCAGCACGAGACTTGGGATCCTGCGCAGTTTATCGTCGCCGCTCGGGCCACTCTCGATCCGAGCGGATCGAGGTCGTCGCGCGAACACTTCGATCGAGTCCTCAACGAGGTAGCGGCGGCTTTTCTGTATCCGCCGGTCCGCCCGCTGATTACGACCGCGGGCGATGACTTTATTCAATCCACGCGCATGACCGAAGGCGAGATCGCGCGTTACCTCTTTGCGACCACGGATTACGTCAACATTCATCGCTCGCAACTGCCGCAAGCCACTTCCCTCCTCACCTTTCGCCGACCATCGGACGAGGTGATGAAATTCCGGCGCGCAGCCTACTTTCATCTCTGGGATTTCCTTTCGTTTCGGGGCTGGTGCGTCGTCTGGTCAGGCACGGTCGCACTTCTTTGGTGGCTGCGACGGCAAGGGCCGGACCTACCCGCGGAAGCGGTGGCATTTGCGGCGACGGTTCTCTTCGCGGGTGTCTTGATGGTCCTCTTGAACTGTTTCTTTGCCAAAATCTTGCCACGCTTCGCGCTGCCGATGATGGAGTTGGTGCTGCTATCCGTCTCCGTCCTCCTCGGCTCACTCCTCTCCGGCTCCCGCGCTCCTCTGCCAGCCGTCCGAGCTTCCGACTGAGCCGTCCAAACACGAACGAAACATCTCTCAGGAAAGCAGGAACCGGAGTAGAAACAGGGAGGAGCTGGAACGGGGTCGCTCTATACATTTAACATTTGCCCAAGAGGTCGGTAGCTAACCATGAATGGAATCTCAGAGAGTGCCTCGCAATGGTTCGGAACCTTTCTACCTTCATGGCACAATTGACACGTAAGAACACGACCCGTTCAGTACGGCAGATAAATCATCTAACAGGAGCGAAGACAAAATGAGAACAAGTTATGGTTTGGATGGGCTTATCTCCACTCTGTCCCTTCTCCGTGGAAACGAAAGGTCAACGAGCTTGACGCCCTCAACGGCGACAAGTACTGCAACGGACGTGAGTTCGACCGACTCAGTCTGGTTGGTTCCTTTCTGTTCCCCTCGAAACGGAATGCCTTCCTCACGCTTTGCGCGCGCCACGCGGGAATCGATCTCGGGGATAGGGCCGTCGCAAGTGACGCGGCGGCCAAACATTGCAATCTCTTTGATTCTTTGACGTGGTTGGAGAAGGGATTATATTGAGCCGTGGGTTTACGGCAATTGATTCAACTCGTCCTGCCCGCGTTACGGCCGAAGGACCCGCGGGGGACGTATCCATAATTATGAAAATTCATGTCTTTCTCGCAATCACATGCGCTGCTTTTCTGGGCGCGCTGGCCGGCTGTCAGACGCAGTCGGCGGCCGTCGCCACCAACGACAACCCGGCCAAGAAGGTCTACACTCAGGCGGATCTCGATGCGAGCGGTCGTGCGCAAACAGGACCGGCGCTGCAGCAGATTGATCCGGACATCAGCCGCCAACATTAGCGACTGTCAGTGACGCCGGGCGAGTGCGACGAAACGAACGCTTCGTCGCGCGCTGCCCTGAGTCCAGAGCGAGAAGTCCGGCTTACAAGCCGAAGGCGTGGAGTTTGCTGTCCCAACCGCCTACATAGACGCGGCCGTTGACGACCATGGGGGCGCCGTAGATGCCGCCGGTGATAATGGAACCGCTCGACCAGAGCTGTCTGCCGGTGACTGCATCGAAGGCGAGGAGCTGGCTGTCAGGACCATCGCCGTAGTAAACCACGCCTCCGGCGACGGTGGGCGGTGAGACGGAGGCGAAGTTCGATCCGACCTTGGTTTGCCAGGCGAGTTGCAACTGGCAGTTTCCGTCGACATAAAAGGCAACCATCCCGTGTTTTGTAACGTCTGAGTTAGAGTTTGAAGAGTTACCGATGTAAAGCAGGTGGGCGCTGTCGGACCAGGCCGGGATACCGTTGAACTGATAGTCGTTGATATTGGCGACCTGAAGCCGCTGGGCGGGGCCGGCTGAGACGTTGCCACGGTCATAGGCGACGAGGACGCCGGTCTTGTTCTTGGCTGCAACCTGTGGTGGGCAACCCGGCGGCTGGTAGAGAATGGGAGTGGCCCCGAAGTCCACGTCGCCGCCGGTAAAGCCGGGGTAGTTCGCGCCGAGCACTTGAAGCTTCGATGTCAGCTCGACTACGTCCTCACAATAGCGATAGCTCTCCGGATTAGCGATGGCGTTGCCGGTGGCGGTGAAGACGTGGCCGGTGGCCGGATCGATCGAGACGCCGCCCGGTCCCCAGATTCCGCCGCCGTTAACCGTTGGACCAGCCGGAAAAAACGTTCTGACCGGCTTATGAGTAGCCGTGTTGATCGCGACCACCTTGCCGTGATAAGGCGTAATGTCGCAGTAACTGGCGATCTCGGCGTAAGCAATGCCGTTGTAAACGTTGACCGCGCCATAGGTGTGCTCGTGGGCCGGGTCGGAAGTAACGACGACCGGCCATCCCGGAAGGGTCGCTCCCGTTGATAGGTCGAGCGCATACATGTTGCCGTCGCCGCCCACCACGAACATGCGGTTATTGACCCGGTCGAGGAACGGAGAACCGCTGACGCCAAACACGGTATCGGGAATATCGTGACAGGTGGTTGTCTGCGATCCGAGGTTATCATGCCAGACCATCGCACTGGTGGATGCGTCGATCGCGTAGAGGTCGCCGTGTTCGGCTCCCATATAGACAAGGTCTTCCGGAGATCCATTAACGATGACGCCGGCTGCCAGCACCGGTTGCATGATCGTTACAGCCCCGAGGCTGAAGTTCCAAAGCTCGTGCAGGCCGGCAACGGTCGCGTTTGTGATGGTGGACTCGAACGGGTTCTCGCCGGTCCGTTGCAGATTGAAACCGTAGGTAGGCCAGTCGATGGCGGCGCCTGCGTTACTGGTGACGGAGGAAAGGGCCAGCCCGAGAGCGGCGAGCGTGATAATCAGCCCGCCGGAGCGTGAATGGGTCGCGGTATCCTTGCGATTTTGTGTTGGCATGCTGGTATCATCGCAAATTGGTCGATAGCGCGTCCAGCGAAAACGATTGGTCCGGGAAGCTCGGACCATTAGGTCCGGGGCTGGCTGGCGGTCATGAATGTATCCGTCGCGCTGTGGGCGACGCGAGTACCGAGGCGCCAATCGCTTTGCCACACACATACCCGCGCCTCGCACTGTAGCCGTCGCCCTGTGGGCGACGTGAGTACGAGGTGCCAATCTCCTTGCCACGCACATACCCACGCTTCGCACAGCGAAGCGGCTACAGCTAGCGCTGTAACCGGGTGACGCGGGGGTTATCCATGCCGAGATCCCAGATCCAGAAGGGATAAAAGAAGCCGGGTGTGCCTAACTCGACGCCGACAGTTTCGACGTCCTGCATCAGGGCCTGCCAGTCGGCGTCGGTGCCCGGTTTGCCGTTGCCTTTGGTCACGACCCAGCCGGGTGGAATGGTGAGCGAGGCGGCGTTGACCGGGAACTCGTAGGTATGCCAGCCAACTGGGAGCTTGGAGATGTCGGCGCCGACATAGTAGGCGTCAACTCCCTTTGTGAAGTCCCCAGTGCCCAGAGTGGTGTTGAAATCGAGAGTGACGTTGCGGTCAGGCACGGCGAGGCCGCTAAAGATGTCGATGTCAATGCTGAAGGTGCCGAGTCTTTGAAAGGCAAAGTTGCCGAGGAAATGGGTAGGGATCGTGTCAAGCGGGACATACCAGGTGGGGACGGCTGCATCAGCGGAGGCGCGCAGGTAGGGACCGGGGTTTCCGCCGTCGGGTTCGATCGTCGGAGGGGCGGTCGTAAGATGCCAGTCGCCATCGTTACTTCCGTTGTCGAAGGTTTCGACAAATCCGGCCCGGAGAGTCGGCAGGGCGAGAAGGAGAAGGAGCGGAATGAGTTGCCCAAGGCGGAGACGGCACAAAGACGCAGAGTACGCGGCAGGGGACGACGTGAGCTTTGAAGTTTCAGGCATGAAATACATTTAGGCGGAGAAATAGGATGTCAAAAGGGAACGAATAACAAAAGAACTCTGTCTGCATGCTTCATCCGCCTATTCGTTAGTCGCCGTTAGGATGGAGACGAAGCGCGAGCTCGAGGACAGCTGGGGACACGTTTTCGCGCGGCCATGGCCATGCGGAAGCAGCTCCGAGGCCGGTTTTGCGTCAGCCAAGTCGGTTGGAAAGCCGGTTTTAGATTACCGGGAACCTGGAGCCGGAGGCGGAAGGCGGCGACCACAATATTCTGTGCTCGAGCCGCGCGGGCCCGCTAAATCTTGGGGCTGGGGCCGTTTGTCCGACCTCAGATAATTAGTTGTCTGGCGACCACTTTTCACCTATGTTTCAGGGTCGCGGTTCGGCCGCGCTTTCTATGCTCCAAGCCAAAGACGAAATCGCCGTTTCTACCACTTCTTCCGACCGGCCCGCCGCCATCTCCGAAAACCAAAAATACAACGCCGCGCAGATCGATAAACTCGAGGGTCTCGAGGCGGTCCGGAAGCGGCCCGGCATGTACATCGGCGACCCGGATGAACGCGGGTTGCACCATTGCGTTTTCGAGGTGCTCGACAATTCGATTGACGAACATCTGGCCGGTTATTGCAGCCGGATCGATGTTGCAATCCACGTCGATGGCTCGGTCTCGGTGCGCGACAACTGGCGCGGCATTCCGGTCGATATGCATCCGAAGTTCAAGATGCCCGCAGTCGAGCTGGTGCTGACGAATCTGCACGCGGGCGGCAAGTTCGGTCAGGGCGCCTACAAGTATTCCGGCGGCCTGCACGGCGTCGGCGCGAAGTGCGTCAATGCGCTTTCGGACTGGTTCAAGGTGGAAGTGTCGCGCGACGCGAAGGTGTATCACATGGCCTTCGAGCGGGGGAAAACGACGGAGAAACTGAGCGTTATCGGCGAGCTGAAAAATAAGAAGATCACCGGCACCCTGATCACGTTTCTGCCTGATCCAACGATCTTCACGATCACGACGGAATTTAAGTTTGAGCGGTTGGCAAGCAGGTTGCGCGAGCTGGCATTTCTCAACCCCGGTCTCGAAATCACGCTGGCCGATGAGCGGACGGAAGCGCCGAAAAAGGAGACGTTTTTTTACAAGCACGGAATCGAAGAATTCGTCAGGCAGTTGGGCGAAAACAAGAATGTCATCCATCCCAAGCCGGTCGTGATCTCGCGCCAGCGCGATGAAGTGTTCGTCGATGTCGTGCTCCAGTACAACGACGGCTATAACGACCAGATCCTGCCCTTTGCGAACTCGATTCCGAACCCGGACGGCGGGACGCATCTGACCGGCTTTCGCACTGCCCTAACGAAAGCGATCAATCAATACGCGCGGAGCAACAGCCTGGTGAAAGAGAAGGATCCATCGATCTCGGGCGACGATGTGCGGGAAGGATTAGTCTGCGTCTTGAGCATCAAACTGCCGAATCCGCGCTTTGAATCGCAGACCAAGGTGAAGCTCGTGAACACCGAGATCGACGGCGTCGTGAACTCGGTCGTCTACGACGGATTAATGACTTACTTCGACCAGAACCCGCCGGTCGCGAAAAAGATTTTCTACAAGGTGCTGACGGCAGCACTGGCGCGCGAGGCGGCGCGGAAAGCACGCGAGACGATTCGCAAGGGGGCGCTGACCGGCGGCGGTTTGCCCGGGAAACTGGCGGACTGCTCGGAGCGCGACCCGGAGTTGACCGAACTCTACATCGTCGAGGGCGATTCCGCCGGCGGCTCGGCCAAACAGGGGCGCGACCGCCGTTACCAGGCGATCCTGCCGATTCGGGGCAAGCTGATCAACGTTGAGAAAGCGCGTCTCGACCAGGCGCTCAAGAACACGGAGATCCAGTCGATGATCACCGCGATCGGCACTGGGATCGGCAAGCCGAAGGAAGAAGCGACCACCAAAGAGGAGGGAACCTTCGACATCAGCAAGCTGCGCTACGGGCGGATCATCATCATGACGGACGCGGATGTGGACGGCTCGCACATTCGCGTGCTTCTGCTGACGTTTTTCTACCGGCAAATGCCTGAGCTGGTCCGGGCGGGGAAAATCTTCATCGCACAGCCGCCCCTCTACCAGATCAAACGGAAGAAGCGCGAGGAATATGTCGATGACGACGTGCAGCTGAACAAAATCCTGATCTCGTTAGGCGCGGAAGATGTGCGGTTGAAAAACCTCGCGGATGCCAAGGAGCTGACCACCGCGCAATTGAAGGACATTCTCGAGCAGTTGGAGAAACTGGCCAAGCTCAGCGAATCGGTGCGGCGGCACGGCGGGGACTTCGAGGAGTTCCTCAACCATCGCGATGCGAAAGGCGACAAGCTGCCGACCTATCTGGTGAAAGTCCGGGATGGCAACGAGGAAGCCGTCCACTATTTCCACGACGAACGCGCGGTCCGGAAGTTTCACGAGGACAACCTCGACCTGAACCTCTTCGACGAGGAGCTGGGGCAGGAACTCCTCCCTCTGACAAGTGCACCAGCGAAAACGAACGGCAGCCGGCGGCGCGGGAAATTGGTTGAGCTGCATGAAGCGACGACCATCCAGAAGCTGATTACCGAGCTGGCCCGCAAAGGTCTGAAGGTGGACCACTACGCGGCGGCGGATCAGCCGATCTTTGACCTGATTGAAGGCGAGGGCGAACGCGCGACGTCGCACCCGCTTTTTTCCATCCCGGAGATTCTGGAGAAGATCATGGAAATCGGCCGGCGAGGCGTCCAGATCAAGCGGTTCAAGGGGCTCGGTGAAATGAATGCCAAGGAGTTGTTCAACACCACGATGGACCCGGAGAAACGCAAGCTCCTGAAGGTGGACTTGAACGACGACAACGCGGTCGAAGCCGACCAGATGTTCTCCAAATTGATGGGCGACGTGGTCGAACCGCGCCGCCAGTACATCGAGGACAACGCGCTCAACGTGCGCAACCTGGATGTCTAGAAGAAATGACGGAGTCCGAATGACGAAATCCGAACAATGACCAAAGCCCGAAACTTTCGCCGCGACCGCTTTTCGTCACTGGAGCTTCGTCGTGGTTTCGAGCTTCGGATTTCGGATTTTGTCATTTCTCCCTGATCATGGGCGGCCTCTTTCATAAGCTGCGACATTCGCGGCGTTGCTACCTCGTTTGCGCGGTTGCCCGCTCCGGGAGCAATCTGCTGACCGACGGCTTGCGCGAGACACGGCGCGCCGGACGGCCCAAGCAGTTCTTTCTGCCGAAATACGAGCGTGAATATGCCACCCAGTGCGGGCTCGAGGTGAGCGATTTCGCCGGCTACGTGCGCGGGATCATCCCGGCGACAGCGACCTCGAACGAAGTCTTCGGCTTCAAGCTCATGGCCTGGTATTTGGAGGAATTTCTCGAGCGTCTGCGCGCCACCGGAGCTTTCGGCGGCGGGAGCGAGGGGCAGGATCTCGCAATCCTGGGCAATGCGTTCCCACGACTGCAATTCATTCAGATCAGCCGGCGCAACAAAGTGCGGCAGGCGGTTTCAAGAGCGCGCGCCGCCCAGACCGGTCTTTGGAAAATCCAGGAGGGCAATGCCGCCTCGGGCGAACCGCAATTCGATCCCGATTTGATTGCGAACTGCCTCGAAGACGCGCGGCGCGAGGAGGTGATCTGGAGCCGATTCTTTGCGCGAATTGGCGTGCAACCATTCCCGATCGAGTACGAAGATTTGTCCGAGAACTATGAGGAGAGCATCGCGGCGGTGCTGCAATTCCTGAAAATTCGCGCCCCGCGCCGCTCCTATCGCCGGCCGGTTACGATCCGGCAGACGGACGCTCTCTCGCGCGAGTGGGAGGAGCGCTTCCTCGCCCTACGCGCGCCTAACGAATTTGCCATTTCCTGATTCATGTATAACGCCAACGAAAAAGTCGAACCCATCAACGTGGCCGAGGAAGTCTCGAGGTCGTTCCTCGATTACTCGATGTCGGTTATCATCTCGCGCGCGTTGCCGGATGCGCGCGATGGGTTAAAGCCGTCGCAGCGTCGCATCCTTTACGCGATGCATGATCTCTCGCTTTTCCCCAACCGCCAGCACCGCAAATGCGCCAAGATCTGCGGCGATACGAGCGGTAACTATCACCAGCACGGCGAGGCGGTGATTTACCCGACGCTGGTCCACATGGCGCAGCCGTGGGCGATGCGCGAAACGCTGGTCGATGGCCAGGGCAACTTCGGCTCGGTCGAGGGCGATCCACCGGCCGCCATGCGTTATACCGAGGCGCGCATGACCCATCTCGGCGCCGCGCTCATGACCGACATGGAAAAGGACACGGTCGATTTCGTGCCTAACTATGACGAGACGCGGACCGAACCGACGGTCTTCCCGGCCGCCTTCCCGAATCTGCTGGTGAACGGCGGAACCGGCATCGCAGTCGGAATGGCGACGAACATCCCGCCGCACAATCTCGGCGAAGTCATCGACGGCATCTGCGCGCAAATCGACGATCCCGAGATCACGATCGAAGGCTTGATGAAACACGTGAAGGGGCCGGATTTCCCAACCGGCTGCGCCATCTGCGGCGTCGCCGGAGTCAGGCAATACATCGAGACGGGACGCGGCAGCATGAAGGTGCGCGGCAAGGCCGGAGTCGAAGAGTTAAAGGGCAATCGCGAGCAGATCGTCATCACGGAAATTCCCTACAACGTCAACCGCGCCACGCTGGTGGAGCGCATCGCGCAACTGGTGAACGAGAAGGTGCTGAGCGACATCACCGCGATCCGTGACGAGTCGGACGAAAACACCCGGGTTGTCATCGAACTGAAACGCGACGCCTTGCCCAAGGTCGTGATCAACAATCTCTACAAGCACACCGCGATGGAGTCGTCCTTTGCGGTCAACATGCTGGCGATCGATCACGGCAAGCCGAAACTGCTTTCGCTCAAGGAAGCGAACCAGGCTTTCATCGAACATCGGCGCGAAGTCGTGCTGCGGCGGACGCGGTATGAATTGCGCAAAGCCGAAGAGCGGGCCGAGACCCTGGAGGGCTATCTCATCGCACTCGCGAACCTTGATGAATTCATTCGCATCATTCGCGGCTCAGCCAATCGCGAGGAAGCGCGCGTCAAGCTGCTCGCCTTCGAGTTTACCCGCCGCCAGGTCGAACAGATTGGCGTTCTGATTCGCAATGAAGAACGCCTGACGGAAGGCCGTTACGCTTTCAGCGAACATCAGGCCAACCAGATTCTCGATCTCCGCCTCTATCAACTGACTGGGCTGGAACGCGAGAAGATCGTTAACGAATACAAGGAGTTGATCGAGACGATCAAGGATCTGCGCGACATCCTGGCAAAGGAGATTCGCGTTTTCCAGATCATCAAGAAAGAGCTGCGCGAGATCCAGCAGAAGTACGCCGGGCCGCGCCTGACCCAGCTCGTGCCCGACGAAGGCGAGATCAACATGGAGGATCTTATCGCCAACGAAGGCACGATCATCAGCATCACCCACGGCGGCTTTATCAAGCGCACGGCAGTGAGCGCGTTTCGCGCCCAGCGCCGCGGTGGGAAAGGTGTCATCGGCATGACCACGCGCGAAGGCGCGACCCAGGAGGACGAAGGTGATTTCATCGAGCATCTCTTCACCGCGACGACCCACGATTACCTCATGTTCTTCACCGAATCGGGACGCTGCTATGTCGAGAAGGTCTATGAAATTCCTGAAATGGGCCGGGCTTCCAAAGGCCGGTCCATTGCCAATCTGCTCGAGCTGCGCGCCGGCGAAAAAATCGCCGCGACTATTCGTATCCAATCAAAGAGCAGCGGAACCGGACCGAATGCGGTTGACGAAACCTGGGATGACAAACTCCATATCGTCTTCGCGAGCCGGAGCGGGATTGTGAAGAAGTCGAACCTTTCCGATTACAGCAACGTCCGAAAAGGCGGCATCATCGCGATCCAGATCGAGCAGGATGATTGCCTGATCGACGCGGTTCTGACGAATGGCGATAACGAGATTGTCCTGATCACGGCCGGGGGAATGAGCCTGCGTTTTCATGAAGAGCAGCTCCGCGACCAGGGCCGCAACACGGTGGGCGTCTGGGGCATTCGCCCGGAGAAAGGCGATCATATCGTGGGCATCGCCCTGGTCAACAACGACGCCATGCTCCTTGTCGCCGGAGAGAACGGCATCGGGAAACGGACGGCGTTCGATAATTACCGGACTCAGAAGCGCGGTGGGAAAGGCATCATCACAATGAAGACCGGCGACAAAACCGGACGAGTGGTCGGTGCGCTCACTGTGACGGAGAAAGACGAGTTGATGCTCATCACCACCAAGGGCCAGATGGTGCGCACCAGGATTTCTGAAATCCGCGCCGTCGGCCGCAACACGATGGGGGTAAAACTTATGGACCTGCGCGGCGCCGAGAAACTGCAGGCGATCGCACCGGTCGTTAGTCAGGAAACGGAAGAAGCCGAAGTCTAGCTGGCGGGCGTGTCGCCCGCAATGTTTCGGCAAGGCCTTTCGCCCGTCACTGAAGAGGGAAACGAAGCCAACCCTCCGGTTCAGTAGCCGCCCGCGCTCTGCCGAGTCACTGTCGTGCTCGTGGTCGTGGGCGTTTGCTCCACGGCGTTGGGGCCTCGTATCGGCGCGGGCTCAGTTGCGCCCGACTTGTTCGTGCTGCTCGCGCAGGACGAAAGAACCAGGGCGAGGGCCGTCATGACTGGGATAAAAAGAGTAAGTCTTTTCATAAGAGATTCGGTGCTGATAAAACGCAGTTTGACGGAAGCTACATCCATAATGGATCGCCGGGCAACTTTTCAGACCCGGGCGATCGGTACCTCGCGGCCCGTGCTGCTTGATAGGTAGATCGCGTCGAGCATCTCCATAAGATAGACCGCCTGCTGCGCGTCATTCATCGGCGGCGCCCGGCCCGCAATGGCATCGATGAAGTTTTGCATCTGCAACTCAAAGGAGTCGGCACGGTCCTTTGGCTCAAGCGCCTCATCAATCAGTTTCCCGTTTTCGTCTCGAAAGAGCGTGAGCGGTTTCAAACGCACCGTGGCCCTGGTGCCATAGAGCGTGCAGTTATTCAGCTCACGCCCGAAGCCAGGACCCTCCGGGATATCATCGGTGAGGTTCCCGGCCCAGCAGGTCTTTAGTTGCACGACTGCGTCGCTGCTGAAGCGGATGAAAGCAAAGGCGGCGTCTTCCACATCAAAGGAGGGCGTGCGCGCGAGATGCTTGAAGTTTTGAAAAACCGAGGCCGTGACTGAGGTCGGCCGCGGCGTCCCCATCAAATACCAGGCCGAGTCGAGCGCGTGAATGCCGATGTCGATCAGGGCGCCGCCACCGGATTGCTTCTTCTCCGTAAACCATCCACCCAGGCCTGACGGGATGCCGCGCGAGCGCACCCAGATCGCTTCCGCGAAGTAGATTTTTCCCAATTCACCACGGATGATGAGATCGCGCGCCAGGCGCATCGCGGGCGTGAACCGAAACTGGCGGCTGAAGAAATAGACGAGTCCAAGCCGCGCCGCTTCCTCCTGCAGGACGCGCATTTCGGCGCTGTTCAAGGTGGGAGGCTTCTCGCAAAGGACGTGTTTGCCGGCGCGAAGGGCGGCGAGAGTCACCGGGAAATGCAGGTGGTTAGGCAGACAAATCACCACCGCCTCGACTTTGTTGTCATTTAACAAATCGGTGTAATCCGAATAAGTCTTGCGCGGCGCGTAGTTTTGTTGGAACTCCGCGGTCCGCTCCTCGTTAGGCTCGGCCAATCCTTCGAGCAGGGCATCGCGCGAGGCGCGGACGGCGCGGGCATGTTGCTGTCCCGGCCAGCCGCCGCCGATAATTCCCACTCGGACCTTTTTTGTCACGAGCAGACGATTAGCCTGATCGCGCGGTTTTGCGTGCACTTTTTAGAAGAATGACGGCAACTGTCGCGGCGAAAAAGGCTTGACGAAGGGCCGTCTGTCCCATGCAATGTTTAATCGGTACGACGGCACTGGCATACTAATCCCTCGAGGCAAAGCGATCCCCGCGGCTAAAAGTCAGTCCGCGAACAAGATTAGAGAGAGAGGCAGGTATGAAATCTACAAGGTTGAACCCACTCATGGCCACGGCGGCGGCCCTCGCGCTCCTGCTATGGTTCTCGGCCGGCATTCCTCAGACATTCGCCGCCCAGAACCTGGTCTATATCAACGCGAACATTAACATTCCTGGGCAGAATGCCGTGATCGCTTTGAGCAATGACGGCGCCGGTAACCTGAGCCCGGTGGCGGGATCGCCCTTCGCCACCGGAGGCACTGGAGTAGCGGGGACGAGCGGTCTTCTAAACGACATTCAGTGGGATTCTGATGGCGAATTAGCGATTAACGCCGCTGGAACGCTGCTCTTTGCCGTCAACGGCCACTCGAATGACTTCTCGGGCTTTAACTTGAATGCCGATGGCAGTTTGACGATCATTCCCGGCTCGCCGTTCTCGTCTCATGGCACACAGCCCGCATCTATCGGCTATAAGGACAACGCGGCCGGAAATGGCGTGGCCACGATGGTGATCGCCAATAAAGACTCCGATCCCTTCCAAACTCAAACGGCGCCCAATCTTACGACCTTTCGAGTCGATTCGACAGGCGTCCCGGTTTGGAATTCGCGCTCGACCTTCCCTTTGCCGGCCGGTAGCTCGCCCTGGCAACTCCTGTTACCGAGAAACACTTACTATTTCTTTGGCATTTTGTTTACCGGCGATGCCGTGTCCACCTATAAGCTTTCCCGGAAAGGAAGCATTGCCAACCCCAGCTCATTAGTTACAAGCGGAGACAATGGCGGCGGCACGCTCAACCCCAGGACCGCCGCACTGTATGTAACCATGCCTGCCCCGCGGCTGCTGAATGTGATGTCGTATGATACCGCCTACAATGTTTCTCTGGTGAACACCCTCAACAGTGCCGGGAAAGCGCCCTGCTGGGCGACGACGAACAAAGCCGCGACCAGACTCTATATCGCCGAGACTCCTTCTGGCACGGTCACGGTCTATGATATCAGCGACGCTCTGAATCCGGTGCAACTGCAACATCTGAAGTTAGCCGTGGCTGGTGGAGGAGCAGGGGCCGGCGCTCAGCCTTATCCTACGCACACCCGCCTCGATCCAACGGAGAGTTTCCTTTACGTTCTGGATCGGCGCGGCCTCCTGCACGTGCTGGATGTGGCGGGGGACGGGACCCTGGCCGAAAATCACACACCCTTTGACCTGGGACTTCCGAATGGAGCCGTTCCGCCGCTCGGGTTGGCGGTGCTAAGCAAATAAGCAGGAAGCGAGGGATCACGCAGAGTTATCATCACGACCATTCATGCCTCGTGGTGGCGGATGATGCATTTAATCGAGCGACTTGGCGCGAAGTTTCTTGAGTTGCGAACGCTTACGTTTGCTCTCGAGGATCCTTTTTTTCAAACGCGGCGGGCGAGGCGAATTGCGCCGCCGTTCCCGTGCCGCCTGGGCGCGCTTTCTTTGCCGGGCGTCTCGCTCGCGCCGTTCCAAGGCGTCGAGCAAGCGCTCCAGCGCGAGCGCGCGGTTGCGCGCCTGCGAGCGCGAGTCCTGCACGGTCACCGAGGCCCCGCTGGGAACGTGCTTCAATGTCACGGCCGTGGAAACCTTGTTGACGTGCTGACCGCCGGGCCCGCCTGACCGGGCAAAGGTTTCCGCAAGATCTGCTGGCCCAATTCCCAGCTGGCGCATCCGTTCCACTGTTGTCATGGGAAAGATATATTCGTTAGGCAAAATATGCGAGATCCTTTTCGCACGATAAACAGCGACTTACCGGGGACTAACCATTCGACGCAGGAGAACCATCCCCGCGAGGACAGGACTACCCGGCCATGGGATGGCTCGCCTTGTCGTCGGCCTCGAGCCAGTCGAAAAGCGTTGTTGTCGCCGGATCGAGTCCGAGCTTTTTGGTCTCCGCGATGAAAGAATCGCGTTTCGCGGGATTGTGGTAGAACGAAGCCTTGCTCACCTCTTCCACCCACGCTTTTTTCTCATCGTCAGTTTTCAGACGGCCGTGTGTGTCCACCCACTCTACCATCTCCTGATCGCTTGCGCCTTTAGCGACTTCCGCCTTGAAACCGCCGCCGATGACCCGTTTCCAACCGAAGAGCATGTTATCGAGCGGACAATCGAAATGATACTCGCCGATCGTGCCCGCGAGCAGAGCGCGGCATTTATCGAGTGTGCGGCCGAGAATTGCGTAGCCACCGACGAGGGTTTTCGGACTGCGCGGGGGCACTTTGGTTAGATCCTTTGCGGTCACCTTTTGTTCCATGGAGAGTAATATGCGCGCCAGGCCGGATTCGGCAAATTCAGGATAGATTTGCGCGCTCAAGAGTCTCCTAACATCTTGCGCCTTGGCCGCGCTTGACCGCCCCGGGTTGGGGCCGGTAACTCTGCCCAAACCTGGAGAACGGTGGCCCGGGCTAGCCTGGCAAATTCTTCCACCAAACGGCTCCCTCCAAAATTCATCAGGCTGAGCAGGCCAATCTCGAGAGATAGGCCTCTTCCTCTCAGCGGAATCGCAATCAAGTCCCTGCTCCCATGGATGGCGAATCCTGGCAGGAGAGCCGCGGCCCCAAGAGGTGCAAGGGACTGAAGGAGAGTTTCGATGGCGTTGATCTCGGCGACAATCCGTGGCCGCACCTGATGCTGGCGGCAAATTGCATCAGTCATGCGTCGCAGCACGAAACTCTCGGGCAATTCGAGGATTCGCTCTCCATGCAATTCTTTGACCGAGACGAAGGGACGCTTGACCCATGGGTGGCTGCGGGGGACAACGAAGACAAATTGATCAGTGCGGAGGCGCTCGTAATGGAGATTTGGCGAGTGACGAGGGAGGAGGCCGAGGCCGACATCCATCCTTCCCTCTTCCAGCGCGGTCTCGATTCCCGTGGAGGAAATCTCTTCCACGCTGAGGCTGACACCGGGATGGGTCACGACGAATTTTCCCAGGAGCAGCGGAATCAGGGCAATGTTGAGACTCGGCACAACCCCGAGGCGAAGCACGCCTCGCATCTCCGCCGGATCGAGGTCGAGCTCGCGATGAAAGTCCTCGAGCTGGCGCAGGATGGAGCGGGCATACCGCAGAAGGGTGTGACCAACCGAAGTGAGGAAAATGCGCTTTCCTTTGCGCTGGAGCAGTTCCACCTGCAAGGCCTCCTCCAGGCCACGAATCTGGCTAGAAATGTTAGGCTGGGAAAGGCCGAGCCGATCGGCGGCTCGCGTTATACTTCCTGCTTCCACCACGGCGACTAAATAGCGCAGATGGCGAATCTCGATCAGGTCGTGATTGAGTCGCGCGGGTAACTGGTCAACCGCCGGGGGACGCCGGCGGGCTCGAACTCTGCTTTTCGTGGTGCGCATGGCGCCTTCTTAGGCCGGAACTTTCCGTCGGCGCTCGGCATTCCGGATGGCCGCGCCACGTTCCCTGACGTCTTCTTCGCGATGATAGCGCTGGCGAGCGGCAAGGATTCCCGCGCGCCCAAGATAACCTATTGGGATCTTCGGCGCTGCTCGTTCCACCACCGGGAGCCGGCCGATGTTGTGCCGCAGGAGTTTGGCGATGGCGTCATGAAGAGTTTCGTCCGGATAAGTCACGACTAACTCTGTCTGGCCCGCTTCCGCTACCGTCAGGGTTTCATCGTGTGCTCGCTCGAAGGCGCGCACCACATCCCCGCGGGTGATGATTCCGGCCAGCTCGCCGGCTTCGTTGCCTAACAATGTTCCCTGGTGATGGCAAACGAGCGGGTCGCCACTGGCGATGCGCGCCGAATAGCGCGGCAGCGGCGTCGTCGCCGGGAGCAGGATAAAATCACGATCCATTGCCTCGGCTACCCGCACCAACTCGAACAGATCGACGCTGTACTCCCGGGCAATGTGCTGACCGCGGCGCGCCAGTTTTTCGGTGAGGATGGATCGTCGCATCAAGAGCACGGTCACCGCCAGGGCTGCGACCGATCCGCAAAGCAAAGCCGGCAGCGCATTCATGTCGCCGGTTAGCTCGAGCATGAAGAACATCCCGGTAAGTGGGGAACGCATCGTCCCTCCCATCATGCCAGCCATCGCCACCATGGCCCAGAGACCAGGATCACCGATGGAAAGCCATTGGCCGACGAAGGCGCCGAGCGCGCCGCCGATGATGAGAAGCGGCGCGAGAACCCCGCCAGACGTTCCTGAGCCCAGGGAAACAGACCAGACCAGTGCCTTCAAAACGAGGAGGGAAAGAACTGTCGCGCCCAAGAGTTGGCCATTAAGCAAGGCATCGATCAGGTTATAGCCGACGCCCAGCACACGCGGTTCAAACCAACCACCCAGCCCGACCACGACCGCGCCAAGTGCCGGCCACCACATCCAATGGATCGGCAGCTTCAAAAAAATGTCTTCACAAAAATAAACCAGCCCGGTCAGGAGTCCCGAGCCAAAGCCCGATAAGATTCCGATCGCGACCGCACAGAGAATCGCGCTCGCACCGAGCCCGGCATGCGGGTGAACTGGGAAAATGGGGCCGGCGCCCAGCAATGGAACACGCAGCAACGCCGCGACCACCGAGGCGACCGCGACCGGGATAAAACTGCGCGGACGCCACTCAAACAGCAGAAGCTCGACCGCGAGAAGCGTAGCCGCAATCGGTGTTGAAAAGACTGCGGCCATTCCCCCGGCCGCGCCCGCGACCAGCAAGGTCTTGCGTTCTGCCGCCGTAAGATGGAAGAGCTGTGCGATGATGGAGCCGAAGGCGCCACCGGTCATAATGATCGGGCCCTCGGCGCCAAACGGTCCGCCTGTGCCAATGGAAATGGCTGACGAGATTGGCTTCAAGAGCGCGATCTTTGGTTCCACCAGGCTCCCACCAAGCAGGATCGCTTCGAGAGCTTCCGGGATTCCGTGACCACGGATTTTCTCCGATCCGTAGCGAGCCATCAGCCCAATAACCAGGGCGCCGGCGATCGGCGCCGCGATCACCCACGCCCCTAGATGGTGATGCTGCAGCAACGGAAGGACCGGTGAGAAACGCTGAAAGAAGACGATGTTCGTCAATTCGGCGATAAGCCAAAGAAGCGCCTTGGCCACCAGCGCACTGACGACACCAATCGGGATTGCCAACGCGACCAGCACAAGCATGCGAGAATCGGTCCGAAAATCGCGCAAACGGGAATCAACGTCGTCTGGTTGCGAAAGCGTGGGATGGCTGCTCATCTGCGCTTAGCCAATTTGCCCGGCCAAGTCACGGCTGGAACCGCTCCAAATCGAGAAACGCAGACTGGTTGTGATATCGGTCGTCATATTTCGAAGAAAAGAAATTGCCCGTTTCGAATTGCTGGATCTGGCATCGAGGGGATTAATGATGGCATAAGCGCGAGCTTAAGTCGATGGAAGTTCGCGGAGCTAGGAGGCGCATCCCCAAAATGAACTGATCAACTTCGGCCTACGCCTCTGGGGGCCGGGCGCGGGATGTTATTCCGTGGCAGTATCGTCAGTCGGGGAAAGAATCGAAAAGTCTCTGGTTCCAGGTTGCTGCTGATTGATACGTGGGAAACTCTGTCAGCCACATTACAGAAAGGTTAGTTTTCGCCGCGATGGGTGATAAACCGTTGTGCGATCAATGCCAATATCAATACTATTTACTCAACAGCAGACGGGTCTTGCGCATGGTTCGGGTGTCCTCGCACATCCCAGCTCTTGGAAATCGCGGGTGACCGACTCAAAAGAATCGCGGCTGCAGCGAACCACATTATGAAAATAGACGTTCTCATTATCGGCGGCGGGCCTGGTGGCGCAGCGGCCGCGATGTTTTTACTCCGCGAAGGAATCACTCCGGTCATTCTGGAACAGGAAGAGTTTCCGCGCTTTCACATTGGCGAGTCGCTCACCGGCGAGGCGGCACAAGTGCTGCGGCGGCTTGGGCTGGGAGAGAAAATGGATGCGATGGAAAATCCCGTCAAACACGGCGTGCGGGTCTTTGGGACCAACGCGGTCACGACGTGGTACGTAAAAGTCTCGAGGCGCGATGCGGATTGGAATCTGCACGACAGCACCACCTGGCAGGTGCGCCGGAGCGAGTTTGACCGGATGATGTTGCAGGAAGCGATCGACCGGGGAGCGAAAATTCTTCGGGGCAGCGCAATCAAAGCGTTGCAGGATGAGGACGGGACGCTCACCGGGATCAGGATTCGCCATCCAAATGGCGGGGAGGAAAACATCGCGACCCGGGTCGTCCTGGATTGCTCAGGTCAGTCGACCTTTCTTGCCAACCAGAAGGTCACCGGTCCGAAATATCTTGGCAGTTATGACAAGCAGGTCGCCTTTTTCACCCATATCCGTGGTGCGATTCGCGGCAGCGGCACTTCGGGGGAGGAGGCCAGGGACAATACCCTCATCCTTTACGATAAGAAGTTTCACTGGGCCTGGTTCATCCCGGTCGACAAGGAAGTGGTAAGCCTGGGAATGGTGACGCCAAGGGCCAGGTTCGTCGAGAAAAAGCAGACGCCGGAGGAATATTTCCGGAGCGAGATCTTTGGCATTAATCCTGAGATTGGGCGGCGCGTCCCGAAGCTCGAGATGGCCGAGAAGGTGCACGTGATTCCAAACTATTCCTATCAGGTGCGCGGGTTCTGCGGGAAAGGTTTTATCTGTGTGGGCGACTCGCACCGTTTTATCGATCCGATCTTTTCCTTCGGCGTCACGGTCACAATGCGGGAAGCGGAGTTTGCCGCGCCCCTCGTGCGGCAATACCTCGAGGGAAAGCTGAATTGGAAAGCCAATCCATTCGAAGAGCACCAGATGGCCTGTGAGCAAGGGATCGATAACCTGGAAGACATGATCGATCTTTTTTGGGAGCAACCGTTCGCTTTCGCGACTTTTGTTCACTCCCGCTATGTCGAGCAAATGACCGACGCCTTCGCCGGTCGGATCTACGGCTTCGAGCATCAACCGTCGCAGTCCATCATGTCGTTCCGCAAACTGCTCAAACGGACGCGTGCCTACGATGCCGATGACTATTCCATCCCAATCGGCTCGCGCTACCATCCGGAGCGCGCTCCGCTCTGGGCGCCGGATTCACCCGTTCCCGGCACCGAAGAATGGGTCGCAAAGGGTCAGGGGAGCCATGAGCCGGCGAAAGCGTAGAAGGAGGCGCGCCCCAATTTCCTGCCGACCTGGAATAGTTTTCCAGCGATGAACATACCGCCAAAACTCAAAGAGTACCTCGACGAGGCCCGTGCTCCTCTACCGCCGGTGACTGATCCCGACGCACCGCTCCAGATCGATTCGCTTGCACTTATTCGACTCGTCTCTTTTATGGAGAGCGACCTCGGCATTCAGATCCAGGATGACGAACTTCTCGCGGAGAACTTCGCGACCCTGAGAGCGCTCGACGTGCTGATCGCTTCCAAACTGCCGGGTGGAAACTGAGACACGCGGGTGAGCCAGGAGAGTAGTCGTCTGAGGCGTGTGACCTCGGTGAGGTGATCGTGAACTCCATCACCGGGCGGTTGTTCGTAGTTGTAATCATCGAGGTAACCGAACCGCCATGATGAGTATGCTTCTATCTGTGCATGGATTTACGTTCCGCCAATGCCTTTGTCCTCCTGGTGAGTGAGAATTACTCCCAGTATTCGGTCGCGATGCAGCGAAGCCTGCTCGAAGGAATTTTTCAACTGGCCGATGAGTGTAAAGAAACCCTGAGCGAGGACCCCAACTCTCCCGGCTATGACCATTTTCAAACGTCGCTCATTTTGGCCAAGCTTTTCGCCAGCGATGCCTTAAAAAGAGGCAATCTGGTCGAGGGGTTCCGCCTCGCGGCGGACTGCTTTTGGCCGTTGGTCGCCGTTCCGGAGGATGTGCCATGACATGTCCCGCCTGCTTCAAGGCCATTGCGGAGTTGTTGCCCGGATTATAACAAGTCCTACTAATTGCCTGCCTCAATCCTGGCGGAATTGGAGGTTGGCAATTAGGCTCCCTCCAAATCCTGGAGGATCCCAAGCAATTCCGGCGTTACAAGAAGCTGGTGATTGATGCGACGATTTTGTGCGACCCCGCTGCGACAGTCGCTGGGAAGAAGTCTTTAAGGATATGGTAGAGCGGGACGCGGAGCGCACCGCCGAGCTGGCTCGCTAGCGGGGTGAGAACACGTCTCGCCCATTCGGGGGGGTGATTGGACGGAACAAAATTGAGATGGGCTGCTGCTAGCAGTCACTAGCCGACCGGCCATCGTGGAAGATAGCAGCCTGGTAGCGATCGCAAAGACTGCGTGCAGGCGATTGCTTCGAGCGCGGATGTGAGCGACTCCTACTTTTGACCGTTCGCCTTGTCGGCTGCTTTCTCTTTTGCCTGATCGCCGGTTTTTCGGTACTTAGCGAAACGATCTTGCCCGTCCTGGCATTTGCCAGCACTTCAGTGACGCTTTTGCTGCCAGACTTGACCATGTCGAACGACCAGACCAGCGTGTGATGTTCGTTCTCGATTTCTTCACTCTGAATCCTGGCCTTCCTCATCGCGGTCCGCTCCGCCTTCGCCTTCGTAATTTTCGACTCTTTCGTCAGCTGTGAATCGCTCGGGAACGTTCGACGGTCACCCGGTGGTTGTGTTCAAACTAGTCCGCAACTGGTTGCGCGAGAAACAGCCAGCGGTTGTCCGTCGCGAAAGAAATTGACTCTGTGCCGCCCAGGCGCGAACAATGTTGTCGCCGGTTCGTAAGTCGCTCGAAATGACTGCCAGCGCATCGTTCTCCGTCGTTCTACCCTTCTTTAATGAAGAGCAGAACGTTGAAACGATTTGCCTCGAATTAAAGGACGCCTTGGCGGCTTGCCTTTCGGGGAGCGAGATCATTCTGGTGGATAATGGCAGCACTGACTCCACCGGGAAGAAATTGGCCGGCCTGCCCGTGATCTGGCCCGAATGCCACGTTTATCATTTGCCGGCGAATCAAGGCGAGTCGACGGCGTTTCTTTTCGGCTTCGCCAAGACAACAGCCCCGGTCATCGTGACGATGGGCGGCGATGGGCAATACGACCCTCGCGACATACCAAAGTTGCTGGCCCGGCTCGACCAGGCCGATATGGTCGTCGGAGTCCGGGTCGAACGCCAGGATTCCTGGATCCGGCGCAAGATCTCGCGGACTGCGAATGTGGTCCGGGCGAAGTGCCTGGGCGATGCGGTTTCGGATGCCGGATGCGTGCTGAAGGCTTTTCGCCGGGAAGTTGTGCACGCATTTATTCCGATTCGGACCCTTAATTTTTTCATGCCGGCCCTGGCAGTCGCGTCGGGTTTTCGCGTGGTCGAAGAGCCAGTGCATCACCGACCAGGTCGCCGGGGCCCCGTCGGGTACACGATCGCCAGTCTTGGGATCCTGTTGGTCGTAGATTTCATTGCTCTGTGGTGGTTCCGCTTTCGCCGGTGCCCGGCGCCGGCAACGCACCCGCCGATCATGGAAACGTTAGGCGACGAACTCTATCGGCGCGCCTTTCGTCGGTGGAATCGCAGCCTTGTCCTGGCCGCGCTCGTCGTGCTCGGTTTTTCGATGGTCCTGCTTTCATTGCGAAGCGAGGCCCGCGCCGGGTCGACGAAGCGGAGAATTAGCCTTGCTCGCGCCGAGCGGATTGCATTGCGACGTGTGCCGGATGGACGGCTCGGAACCGAGGAAATGCGGATCAGCGATGGACGTCCCACTTGGTCGATTGATGTGTGGCTGCCGTCGTCGCCTAATTTGGACGAGATTTACATCGACGGGGTCGATGGCCATGTTATCGCTGTGCGCGCGGAAACGGCCGCCGAGGAGGAGTTGGAGACCTCGGTCGAGGAACACCGTTTCAATTCAAAGCGTCGGGTTCCACGATAAATTTTGTGTCCGGTCTGAGGCGATTGATCTCGACCGAATGATCGGGGTGTTCGCGTTCTTTGCCTGGCAGTTGCCTGCCGGCTCAAGGCGCTTCTTCTAACCCGCGGAAGCGACTCGCAGGCGCGCCACGTCCAAACAAAGTCAAGAGCGGGCCGGTCATGATGGTGGTAAGGAGCGCCATCAGAACGAGCATGCTAAAGACTCGTTGCGAGAGGATGTGAAGTTCGTAACCGAGGTTCAGCGCAATGAGTTCCATCAGGCCGCGGGTATTCATCAGTGCCCCAAGTTGCAAGCTGTCACGCCATCCCAGGCCCGTCAGGCGGCCGGCGAGTGAACTCCCACCGAGCTTCCCGACCGTCGCGAGAACGACGATGAGCAGACAAATGAGCCAATCAATTCGACCATGTAACAGGCCGATTTCCGTCCGTAGTCCTGAGAAGGCAAAAAAGACCGGTAGAAGCAGGACGGAGCTAATGTTTTCAATCCTGATGCCCAGCTTGGCGCGAAACCCAGCGGCCGTTGGCATGACAAGACCCGCCACGAACGAACCGAAGAGTGCGCGAATGCCGAGCAGTTGGGTGCAGAGTGCGGAGGCGAGCACGATCGCGATGACGATCGCAAGGACGCTCTTCGACGGCTGCGGCCGCTCGAAAGCCTGTTTCCCCAACCAGCGAGGAAAGTTTGGTTTGAGACCTAGAAACATCACCGCGACGAAAAGGAGCACGAGCCCCAGACAGAAAGCAGCCGAACCAAAATCGGATGACCTCGCCACGGCGACCACAAAAGCAAGAAGGGCCCAAGCCGTCACGTCACCGACGGCCGCGCAAGCAGAAGCCATCCTTCCCAAGGGCGTCTGAAGAATGCCGCGATCCTGCAAGATTCGAACGAGCACTGGAAAAGCGGTGATGCTCATCGAAATCGCCACGAAGAGTGCGAAGGCCGCGAAGGGGGCGCCGGGTTGGGCGAGGCGATCGTAGAAGAGCAGGGCCAGACCGGCGCCGAGGAGACAGGGAATGGCGATACCCGTGTGACTAACGAGAATCGCAGTGGGTGCCTTCTGGCGCAATTCGGCCCAGTCCATTTCCATGCCGACCGCAAACATGAAAAGGCAGACGCCCACCTGGCTAAGCAAGCGGAGGGGCTCGAGAGAACTGGCAGCGAAGACAAACTGATAGGCTTGGGGGGCGAGTAACCCAAACAGCGAAGGCCCAAGCAGAACGCCCGAAAGCATCTCACCGACTACCGCTGGCTGACCGCAGCGTGTGAAGATCCAGCCGACGGAATACGAGAGGGTAATGATCGCGACAAGTTGAAGGAAGAATCGACTGAGAGGGTCTTTCGCGTTTTGGAGCAAGCGATCCTTAATGGATTCGCCGAACGAATGCGTCGCGGCGGAGACGCCGGGTTGGTTAACCTCGATCCCGCTGTAGACCGTGGCCGGCAAATCTTGCTGATGCAGGCGATGCCCGGCATGCAGGATCATGAGCATGCCGAAGGCAGCAAGGCCCACAATCAACAGATAGAGTCGCGCCGTGCTTGGCATGCGATGGCGCGCGCTTTAGTCTAACCTAGAGAGAATCGAGCGATCCTTTCAAGCGAGACGCATCGAGACTATTTCACCGCGCCAGTTCCGCGGTGCGTTCCGTATCCCGCTGCACCATATCCTTGAAGACTTCTTCCCAGCGGCTGTGGCAGCTGGATTGGACAAAGTTGTCCCGATCGATCACCAGCTTTTTGTAACGTCGGAATTGCTTCGGGTCCTCGAGGATTTGAAAGAAGCCTTCAAACTTTTCGTAGTTTTCAAAGAAGTCGCCCGAGAGCATATAATGCCCTGCGGCCATAGCGTTCTCGTGATCCTTGTGGGTCTTGCCATCAGCACCGGCCTGGGCCCACGTGACGCTATGTGGATTGTAAAACAGTCTGATCATGCGGTGGACGAAATTATAGCCGCCCGAGACCTGCTTGTAGGCAGTCTCGATGGCCGCATTATTTGCGCCCACCTCGCCCGTCAACTGTTTATGGATGGCGGCGGTGACGAGCGAGGAAGTCTTGATTGAAAGAAAGACGCCGCTGGAGAAAATAGGATCGATGAACCCGCGAGCGTCCCCCACCATCGCGTAGTTGGAGCCATAGTGGTTCTTGACTTCGTAGGAGTAGTTGCCGTTAACCTGCATTGGAATGAGCATCTTGCTCCCTTCGAGCAGGCCTTGGACGAATTTCGAGTGTAATAGTTCCTGCATGCAAAGGTCCTGCTTCCAATCTTTCGAACCGGCCTCCTTGAGCTTGCGTTGCTGCTCCCGGAGGTAGGAATTCTGGGCCACGAATCCCGCAGTAATGCGGTTTTCGCCGAGAGGAAAAACCCAGATCCATCCTTTTTGTTCCAGGCCCATGTAAATAATGATCGAGAGGCCTTCTTCGAGCCCTCCGCTTAATTTCACGTCACCCCAGTGCGACCAGATGGCCGTCCGATCGAGTTCTTCTCGAGGCTTGCGCCAGCCACTCTTAGCTCCGATAAATGCGTCCCGGCCGCTCGCATCGACAAGAAAGCGTGCCGAATGCACATGGCGTTGTCCGGCGGAATCCAGACTCGTGACCGTGACTCGGTCATCCGCGCTCTTGATATCGGCTTCAACGACCGATGTCTCTTCCCGAACCTCCGCGCCATTCTTCGCTGCGTTCTTAAGCAGGATATGATCGAACTCGCCGCGGATGACCTGGAAAGAAAGATAAGTCTCGTCCTTGATGACGTGGTCGAAACACCACGTAGTCGAGACACTTCCATCCCGGTCAATAAAACGCACTCCCGGTTTGCGGACGAAGTTCTTCTTCAACTGGTCGATGACCCCGAGATCCTGGAGGAGCGGATAGCAAAACGGGAGGAGGGATTCCCCGACGTGCTCTCGCGGGAATTTTTCCCTCTCCAACAATAAGACCTTGTGACCTTTCCGGGCGAGCCATGTGGCCGCAGTCGACCCCGCCGGCCCACCTCCTATAACGATAACGTCGTGCGAATTTTCTCTTGGCATAATCGGAGTCTTCAAGCTACAGCCTCATCGGGCAAGTGATGGAGTTGATTAATAACACTATCGTAACCATAAAACCCTCGATTCGAAACCGAGCCCGCCGTCTGCGCTAGACTTCTGCGGTTTCTTGCCCCTGCCCCTTGCGATCCATTCCTCGATCCCTGGCACCGGCGAATCTGACGCCCCCGGGGCCTCCACCAATAATCAAGACGTCAGTCTTCCTAGAGTAAAATTAGATCTAAAATCTTTCTGCTTAATTGCAATACGATCAGCGGATCGCTCGCGGATTCCGAAATGTGCGAACGAAGCGGGCATCGCTTTTTCTTATATGTTCATCAGTTTTGCAAGTGAAAATTGCAAAATTCGTGCGAGTATCAGTTCGTGGTCATGCAGAGCGACAAGCGAAATTCGAAGGCTGCATGGCGAAATCCGGCGTCGTCACCGAAGCAAAAGAGGCTCGTCAGGAGCGCTCAGTTTAGTGCTGCCGATCTCTCGAAATTCGGCGCGGCCACGGGCCAAAAGCATCGCGCCGCCTGTCGAAATCCCTCGCGTAGTTCACCCTTCTTGAGTGCGTTGCCGATCAGGATCTTCGACAAAACCAGGTTCATCCTGAGGTGTGCGTGCCCCGGCGAGTCTGGCAACTCATCCAAATCCTCCTGGCATTCGTCTGCCAGCTGGAAAATGCCTTCCAGAAGGCTGCGCTGGGTCTCGACCGGGTACTGCGCAAAATTGTCGCTTACGAGCATCACGAATGCGTTGGCAGAAGGTAAGTCCATCCAGAGATCCTCCCATACTGAAGATGGCGATTTAATTACGACGAAATTATGATTGCTGCAAAAAGCGGCATTAACAATGCTTCTGGCACTACCTGAGCATAGTATTTGAGCGGCGGGAAACTTCCACGCCCTTAAAGAGAACTTTCAACATCCTAACGAAAAAAACTGTGAATTCCAAACCTGACAACGTGGTGATAATCGGAGGTGGACCGGCCGGCTCGGCCCTGGGCTGCTACCTCTCGAAAGCGGGCATCAAGAACACGATTTACGAGGCCGCGAACCATCCCCGGCCACATGTGGGCGAATCGATGGTCATGTCGTCGGTGCAGGTGTTTGACGAGATCGGCTTTTTGCCGGTGCTGGAGCGGGAAGGCTTCGTCCAGAAGCATGGCGCTTCCTGGCACCCTCCCGTCAAAATGGGCGAAGCTGCGATCGCCTTCAAGGAATTCCCTTCGCCCCATGTGAACCAGGACTACACCTATCACGTCGACCGCGAAAAGTTCGACCTCCTCTTGCTCAAGCATGCCGAGAGCCTCGGCACCAGGGTTTATCAAGGCGTCAGCGCGACCAAGGTTTTGTTCGATGATAAGAACTACGCTTGCGGGGTGCGCATGCGTTTTGCCGATCAGGAGATCGATGTGCCGGCGCGAATGGTGGTGGACGCGAGCGGACGCCACACTCTGCTCGGGAAACAACTGAAGGTGAAAAAGAACGATCCGATCTTCGATCAATTCGCGGTCCACGCCTGGTTTGAGAATGTTGACAAGAGCCAGATTGATACCTCGCAATACATCCACATCTATTTCCTGCCGGTCGAAAGAGGCTGGGCCTGGCAGATTCCCATTACCGAAGAAATCACGTCAATGGGGATCGTCGCAGAGAAGGCAGTTTTCAAGAACGCGCGCCTCGAGCCGGGCGCTTACTTTCAGAAGTACGTCGATTCCAATCCCGACCTGAAGCATGCGATGCGCGATGCCAAACAGGTGAGAGACTTCAAGCTTGAGGGAGACTACAGTTACAAGATGGACACCTTCGCTGGCAATGGCTTTGCCCTGATCGGCGACGCAGCCAGGTTTGTTGACCCGATCTTCTCCTCGGGCGTGAGCGTTGCGCTCTTCAGCGCAAAGTATTCATCGGAACGAATCAAGTACGCCTTTGAGCATAACGATTTTAGTGAGGCGGCGCTTAAGCCTTACGAAACCAAACTCCGCTCCGGCACGGAGATTTGGTATGAGTTCATCCGGCTTTACTATAAGCTGCTGCCTGCCTTCACCCATTTCATCAAATCAAAGGAACACCGGATAGAAGTGCTTCGTTTGTTGCAGGGCGAAGTCTTCGACCGCCGCGAGGTGCCGGTGCTCGATGCGATGCGGAAATTCATCCACACCGTCGAGACCACTCCTGGCCACGTGTTCGCCGGCACCCTCTCGAACATCTCGATCGACTAACGTCTCAAGACCCGGTTGGGGCAAAGGTGGCTTTGTCGTCCGCCTCCAGCCATTCGAAGAGCGTCGCAGTCGCCGGATCAAGGCCAAGCTTCCTGGTCTCGCTGATAAAGTTATCTCGTTTGCCGGGTCATTGCTGTGTATGGCGATACAAACCAGCCGGTCAGGGAAACCAACTGCTTCTCGAACGAAGCAAGCTGCACTTTCAGCTGCTTCGACAACTCCACTCGCCGAGTCACCTGTAATTCGGCGTCGTATGCCCGAACTTTTTTTCAGAAAACCGGACGTGTCCAAATTGCGGCATTTCTGAGACACTCCTCGCTGGCTACAGAGCCGCCGGTAACCCATCAATCCCAAATTTCACTACTCAAGCAGGCCCCACCCGTCGAATTAAGGAGGGTTGAGGAAGAGGACGAACCGGCGTCGGCGAGATCGTGGACACGCCGGGCGTTCACGCCTTCGTCGCGGTGCCGAAAGTGGGGCGCGGCTTTTCCACCAACGGCAAGGAGGCAAGAGCGAGCGTGGTCGATTTGAAGACGCTCAAGACAATCGCAAAAGTCGAGACCGGCGAAAGTCCCGACGCCGCCATCTACGAGCCGAAGCACGGCGAGATTTATGTCTTCAACCACCACGGCAGCTCCGCCACGGTGATCGACGCAAAGAGCGTGAAAGTCATGGTGACAGTCTCGTTAGGCGGCAGCCCCGAGTTTGCAGTCGCCGATAGCGCGGTGGGCCGCGTTTACGTCAACATCGAGGACAAGAGCGAAGTGGCAGCGATCGACACTGCCACGCATAAAGTGGTCGCGACCTGGCCGCTCGCGCCGGGCGAAGGACCGAGCGGGATCGCGCTCGACGCCGCGCATCACCGGCTCTTCAGCGCCTGCGATAACCAAATGATGACAATGCTCGATACCGAGAGCGGCAAAGTGGTCGCAACCGTGCCGATCGGCAAAGGACCCGATGGCGCTGCCTTCGATGACAAGTCGCAACTCGCTTTTGCTTCGTGTGGCGAAGGGATGACCACGATTGCGAAAGAGGAGTCGCCAGAAAAGCTCATGGTCGTGCAAAGCCTGAAGACCGAGTGGGGCGCTCGAACGATGGCGCTCGATCCGAGCACAGATAAGATTTACCTGCCGACGGCGCAGTTTGAGCCGACTCCGACGCCCTCTCCGGGCGCGTCGCGGCAGCGGCCGAAAATTGTCCCGAACACGTTCAAGCTCCTGGTTTACCGGCCTAACGAATAATCGCTACGAGTCCCCCGCTCTTGGCGAATCACTCGAAGCGCAGCCCTTCGATCGGATCGAGCTGGGAGGCTTTTCGCGCCGGATAGTAGCCGAAGAAAACTCCCACTGCGGCCGAGAAAAGCGCGGCGACGAGCATGATGTTCGCGGAGAGCGAGATGTCCCAGTGCAAGGTCCTGTGAACGAGATAGGACCCCGCGATTCCGGCAGTCACTCCCAAAGCTCCGCCGATCAGGCTCATGACGAGCGCTTCGCTGATAAACTGCATCTGGATGTCTCGATCGGTCGCGCCGACGGCCAGGCGAATCCCGATCTCCCGGGTCCGCTCCGTCACAGAGACGAGCATGATGTTCATGATCCCGATGCCGCCGACGAGAAGCGACAATGAAGCCGCGCTCCCGAGGAGGAGGGTGAAAACGTTGGCCGCGGCGAGCTGGGTCCGGATAACTTCCTCGGGCGTGCGGATATTAAAATCATCGGGCTCTCCCGGACGCAGGTGGTGCCGCTCGCGGATGAGCGCGACGATTTGCTTCGACGCTTCGGGGACATCTTCGCGGCGGACGGCGGAAAAGAAAATGTCGTCGAGCCACTCCGTGCCGCTGACCCTTTTCTGCGCGGTCGTGATCGGGATGACGAGAAAATCGTCCTGATCCCGCCCGGTGGAGGAGAAGCCCTTGGCCTGCATGACTCCGAGAACCTTGAACGGCACACCGTTGACGCGGATGCTCTTGCCGACCGGATTCGTTTTCCCGAATAAGTTTGAAGCGATCGTCTGACCGATCACGCAAACGGTGGAGGCGTGTTCGACATCGTCGTCGATGAAAGCCGCGCCCAATGCGATCGGCCATTTGCGGATCTGGAAAAAATCCGGAGTGACGCCGCGAAAACGGGTTCCCCAGTTTTCGCCCCCGGCGATGACCTGGATCTGCCCGTCCACGTTAGGCGTTCCGCTTTTGATTCCCGGGACTTGTTCGAGGACGGCGCTATAATCGCCCATCACAAGAGTCCGGCTATCCCGGCTGCCGGTGCGGATGCCGTTGCGCCCGCGCCCGCCGGCTTCCAGCCAAATGAGATTGTCGCCCACGTTGTGGAGCTGTTCTTCGATCCGCAAGGAGCCCGCGCGCCCGACCCCGACGACGCAAATGAAGGAGCCGACGCCGGCGATGATGCCGACCATGGTGAGAACGGTGCGAACTTTATTGCGCAGGAGCGCCTTCAAAGCTTCACGCAGGATGGTGTCGAAAAACATCTCGTTAGGCGCGGCGGCGATTATTCGTAGCGGAGCGCTTCGATCGGGTCCAGGCCAGCGGCTTTTTGCGCCGGATAATAGCCAAAGAAAACACCGATCGCGATCGAGACGAGCGCGGCGACGACGATGGCGGTGGCGGAGATGGCAACGGGCCAGCCCGCGGTCGAAGAAATAAGAAACGACGAACTGATTCCGGCGAGGATGCCGACGAAGCCGCCGATCAGGCTGATGGCAACGGCTTCGATGAGGAATTGGCGTTGCACGTCGCCCTCGGTCGCGCCGATCGCGATGCGGATGCCGATCTCGCGCGTGCGTTCCGTCACCGAGACGAGCATAATGTTCATGATCCCGAGCCCGCCGACGAAAAGGGAAACGCCGCCGATCGAACCAAGGAGCACGGTCATGACTTTGCTCGCTTCCGAAGCGACATCCGCGATGTCGGCGAGATTGCGGACGATGAAGTCGTCTGTCTCCCCGGCGCGAATGCGATGGCGATCGCGCAGGAGGGAGCGGATCTGTTCCTGGGCGACGTAGCTGGCCGAACGGGAACTGGCCGAGGCCATGGCGAAGCGCAGCCACGGCTGCCCGGTGATTTTTTTCTGCACGGTCGTGAGCGGCGCGATGATAGTGTCGTCCTGGTCTTCGCCGAGAGAAGCGGATTGTCCTTTCGCGACGAGCACGCCCACGACGAGAAACGGCAGATCGCCAACGCGAATCTTTTTTCCGATTGGATTCGCCGATGCGAAAAGATTTCTGCGCACGGTTTCGCCGATGACGGCGACGTTCGCCGCCGTTGTCACGTCATCACGAGTGAAGCTGGTCCCGCTTCGAAAGGCCCAGTCGCGGATGTCGAAATAATTCGGCGTCGTCCCGATGACGCGCGTTCCCCAATTCTCTCCCTCGTAGACGATCTGTGCGGACGTTTCGGTGCCGGGCGCGACCGCGACCACGGCCGGGCACTCGCGACGGATGGCCGCCACGTCCGCTGTCACTAACGACTTCGTGCTGCCCCAGCCGATGTGCAATCCGCCCCGGCTGCTCGATCCCGGTGAGATGAAGAGCATGTTCGAACCGAGGGTCGCGATTTGTTTTTGCACGGCTTGAGCGGCGCCTTGGCCGATCCCGATCATGGCGATGACAGCGCCGACGCCGATGATAATGCCGAGCATCGTGAGGATGGAGCGGCTCTTGTTGCGCAGAAGCGCACGCAACGCGAGCTGGATCGTGGAAAGGAATTCCATCTCAATCTTCGAGCCGCGGCATCGTCTTAAGCACCTCCGCGGCGAGGGAACGTTGCGCGATCTCTTCGTCGCGCCGGATCGTGCCGTCGCGGAAAACAATGCTGCGCCGCGCGAATCGCGCAATGTCGGGCTCGTGCGTGATCAGGATGATCGTTAGGCCTTTTTCGTTCAAGGTTTGAAAGATCTCCATTACTTCCACCGAGGTGCGGCTGTCGAGGTTCCCGGTCGGTTCGTCGGCGAGGAGGATGCAAGGACGATTGACGAGCGCGCGCGCGATCGCGACGCGTTGTTGTTGACCGCCGGAGAGTTGCGAGGGGAAATGGTCTGTGCGGTCGCCCAAGCCGACGAGACGGAGCGCTTCCAGCGCACGCTCGCGTCGCTCGGCTTTCTCGATCCGGGCGTAGAGCGTGGGCAGTTCGGTGTTTTCGAGCGCGGTCGTGCGCGCGAGAAGGTTGAAGCCCTGAAAGACGAAACCGATCTTGCGATTTCGGACGCCGGCAAGTTGCGTCTTATCGAGCGCCGCGGCGTCGGTGCCTTCCAAGAGATAACGCCCGGAACTCGGCTTATCGAGGCAGCCGAGGATGTTCATGAAGGTCGATTTGCCGCTGCCGCTCGCGCCCATGATGGCGACGAACTCGCCGCGCTTGATCTCGAGATCGATGCCGCGTAGGGCGTGGACCCGGTTGTCGCCCATCTGGTAATACTTATGCAGTTCCTCGACCCGCAGAACGCTCGCACACGGCCCGGTGCCGACAGTCGAAAGTGGAGGCGTGATCGATGGACTCGGCTTCTCCATTTACGGATGTCCCGGACCACTCGGCGTCTTTTCCGCGCCGTGGTTTTGTTCGACGCCGGTGACGACCGCGTCACCTGCCTTGAGGCTGCCATTTACCACCTGTAGAAGCTCGGTGTCGGTATGATCTGTGATTCCGCTTTTGACGCTCACCGGCTTGAGCGTATTGCCGGAGACGAGCCTCCAGATAATGCGCGTCTCCCTTTTGGCAATGGAAGTCGCACCGTCGGGTGCGGTCTTTGCACTGTGGCTGGCACCCGCAGTGTCGCCTTCCTCCGGAATGCCCGCTTTGCGATAAAGCGCGCGCAATTCGTTCGCGGACAAATCCGGTTTGAAACGAAGCGCGGCGTTTGGAATTTTCAGAACGTTTTTCGCGGACGCGACCGGGATCGTGACGTAAGCCGTCATCCCGGGAAACAGTTTCCTCTGCGGATTATCGAAGTCGATAATCGTGTCGTAGGTGACGACGTTTTGCACGACGGTGGAG
>JBOHXL010000040.1:0-11212 GCA_050736975.1 Chthoniobacterales bacterium
GAAGTGCGGACCGATCTGCGGAATGGATCGGAGAGAAAGTTCCGGATGCCGGCGAAATGCCCGATCTGCGGGAGCAAGGTCGTGAAGGATGAAGGACAGGTCGCGGCCCGTTGCGTGAACGCGCAATGCCCGGCGCAACTCAAGCGGCGGATCGAGCATTTCGCATCCCGCGGGGCGATGGATATCGAAGGTCTGGGCGAAGCAATGGTCGAGCAACTCGTTAGTCGTGACCTCGTCGATCAGGTGAGCGATATCTATCGCCTAACGAATGAGGATCTGGCCGGGCTCGAGCGGATGGGGGAGAAAAGCGTGGCCAATCTGCTCGGCGCGATCGAGCGCAGCAAGCAACAGCCGCTCTGGCGCCTGCTCTTTGGTCTCGGCATTCTGCACGTCGGGGTGAGCGCGGCGCGCGCCCTGGCCGATCATTTTCCAAATCTCGACGCGTTGATGGAGGTGACCCCGGAGGAATTGCAGCGCATTCCCGATGTCGGCGAGGTAGTCGGCACGAGTATCGCACAATTCTTTCGCGAGCCGGGCAATCGCGAGATGATTGAGAAACTGCGGGCGGCCGGATTGCGCCTAACGAGTGAGGTAAAAGAGGTCTCAGCGCGCGATTCGAAAATCAAGGGCACGACCTGGGTTATCACGGGAACGCTGAGTCAGCCGCGCGATGAAATCGCCGAGGCAATCATTCGGCATGGCGGCAGAGTGAGCGGCAGTGTGAGCAAGAAGACCGGCTTCGTCCTCGCGGGTGAGGAAGCGGGGAGCAAACTGGAGAAAGCGAAAAAGCTGGGGGTCAAAATCGTTGCCGAGAAAGAGTTTCGGAAACTTCTCGAAAACTAGCCGCGGCCAGCAACAAAAATAAGATTGCCTTTGGTTAGGCGGCCGCGTAGCAAGCACCGTTTGTGCGCCATTCCAATCTGCTCCGCCGGCTTTTCTCTCTCGTTGCCCTTCTGATTCCGCTCGCGGCTGAGGCGGGCAGTTTTTCCTTGAGCGAGCAAAGTGTCAGCGGCCTCGGCACCGCCTATGCCGGCGGCGCGGCCCAAGCCGAGGACGCTTCCACGCTCTTCTTCAATCCTGCCGGGATCGTGCTCCTGAATCAGGGCGAGCTTCAGCTGGCGGCTCATGTCGTGATCCCAAGCGCGACGTTCAACAATCAGGGCTCGCGATATGTCCTGCCAGGCACGCGCTTTGACGGGTTGCCCGTGACTGGGGGGAATGGCGGCGATGCCGGCGTCACGCATTTGCTCCCGAACTTTTACCTGACACAGCCGGTCTTCCGGAACACGCGCTACGGCGATCTCTCGGTCGGCGTTGGCTTCAGTGTTCCCTTCGGCCTCGAGACGGATTACGAGCCCGGGTGGGTTGGGCGCTACCAGGCTCTGCGGACGAAGCTCACCACCTTCGATATCGAGCCCACGGTTGCCTATCGATTCCTCGACCGCATCTCGTTAGGCGCAGGCCTCGACATTCAGCGCGCCTCGGCCCGTCTCACTCAGGCGATCGACTTCGGTCTCGCCGCGCAACCGCTTCTCGGCCAGTTCTACGCCGGGCTGCCCGCCGCTCTCGCGGCGCAAATGGTGCCGCCAGCGCTGATCGGTCCCACAATTGCCGCCACCCAGCAAGCGTATGCTAAAGCCGGCTTTGTCCCCGGCGGCCTTGACGGTGTCTCGGAAGTGGCGGGTGACGATTGGAACGTCGGCTTCAGCCTGGGCGCGATGTTGGAATACCGGAAGGGAAACGATGATTCCTTTTTTCAGGAAGGCCGCATTGGAGTGAGCTATCGGTCTGCGATTGATCACACCCTGGAAGGGCGCGCTGAGTTTCGGGGCGTGCCCGCGATCTCGGCGCCAGGCGCGCCGGTGCAATTCCCGGTACCGGGCGCGCTCCAAGGCGTCTTCTTCGATCAGAATGCCAGCGCCCGGCTCGATCTGCCAGACATCCTTCATCTCAGCATTTATCAGCGGTTCGCCCACAAAGTCGCCATCATGGGCGACATCGGCTGGACGCACTGGAGCAGGCTGCAAAGCGTGCCGATCGTCTTCCAGAACCCCGGCACTCCCACAAACGTGCTCGAGATTAATTACGACGACGCTTTCCGTTTCTCGACCGGCCTCGAGTGGTATGCGACGCAAAAGCTGACCTTGCGCCTCGGTTTCGCGTATGACGAGACACCGATCAAGGGCCCGGAATTTCGCACGCCGCGCATCCCGGATAACGATCGCTATTTTCTCTCGGCCGGCCTGAAGTGGTCGGTCACGAACTTCATGGATTTCGACCTCGGCTACGCCCATCTTTTTGTGGATCAGCCGGACACCGAACTGGTCGACAGCCAGGGGCATTTGCTGCGCGGAAATTATGACGCCTCGGTCGACATCGTGAGCGCCTCTCTCACTTTCCGCTGGGGAGGACCAAGGGGAATCGCGCCGACCTCGAGCAAGGAAGTTTCGGGCTACCGAAAGTAAACGTCGCCCGGCGCCAGGGAATAGAGGATTCGGCAAATGGTTCTCGCCTGACGACGGACACGTCTCGTCAGGGCGTCTTGCTGATTGGCGAATCGAGGCGCAGCGGAACGGCCGACTTTTTGCTCGGACCGAGCGCCATTGCCTCCGGCTTGGCCGAGGCTGCCTGGACATTGAAGATCAATTTCGTATCGCCGCGCACAACCGTGATCGGGACGGAATCACCAGCGGTAATGAAAAACGATGCGTCGATTACATCCTCCGGTTGATGCACTGGCACCTTGCCGACCTGCAAAAGGATATCGCCCGTGCGCAAGCCCGATCCCGCGGCCGGCGTGCCCTCGCGAATTTCCGTCATTTCCGCGTCTGAACCTTCCACCGTTTTGCCCGCCTCCTGGACGTCGATGCCGATCCAACCGTGACGCGCGTCGCCGAAGCGGACATAATCGTTCCGGATTTTTTCCGCCGCATCGATCGGCAAGGCGTAGCACGCCGAACCGGCGTCCACGCTGCTGACCAGAATGCCGACGACTTCACCATTGAAATTCAAGAGCGGCGCGCCGGCTTCGCCGCGCTGGGTAGCGAGATTCACGCGCAGGTGCGTAGTCGCAAAATAGCGGCCGAGATATTTTCGGTCGAAGCCTGCGACCATGCCAAAGCTCGGCGACTCGGGGAGATCGAGCGGATAACCAATCGCAACAACGGGCGTGGCGAGGCCGAGCTCGGCGGACTTTCCAATGGGCAGAAAGGGCGTTGCGGCGTCGATCTTCAAGAGCGCGATGCCGCTGCGCAGGTCGGCCATCAACTGGTTGGCGCGATATTTTTTGCCTCCGAATTGGACGGTAAAATTACTCGCTTCGCCGCCCACCGAATAAGAGGTGTAGATGGTGCCGGTGGGATCGACGAAAAAGCCGGTGCCGGAAAGTTCGCTGTGTTCATCGACGGCGTGAATTTTGACGACCGCATTGCCGCAATGCTCGAAGATGCTTTTGACTTCGCGACTGATGGCGCCCGCCGTATCCTCCTGCGCGCGGAGGGCCGGGGCGCTCAGACCAACGAGTGCGATGAGACTAGCGAGACCCGCGCCGTGTCCGCGGAAAAATGGAGTGCGCCGGCGCGCTTTGCTAAAACTTGAAGGACGGCTCATAACTCACGGGCAGCCGGTCGAGCACGTAGCGCGGGGGCGTCGTCGCTCGGTGAGTGTAGGCGCGTTCATTCATCGGCCGGGAGAGATCGGGCCCCAGACTGCGGGTCGAGATCGGCGCGGCGAGAGAGAAATTATCCGCCACCGGCCGGGCCGACATTTGATCGATCACACTTTCCTGCGCGGCCGGGGCGCTCGGGTCCACGATCGCGACATTGGTGGATTGCGGCTCTCGGTAGACCTTCAGTGAAATGACCGCAGCGCAGACCAGAACCGCGGCCACCGCCGCCGGATAGGAGGTGAGCGACGGGATGTTGAGGCGGAAGAGCGAATCAGAGAGCCGCTGCCAGAGAACGCTCCAGACCGGCTGGCGCAAAAGCTCATCGCGCTGGCGGCGATGAAATTCGTGAAGGAAATTCTCGAAGTAACCGGGCGGCGGTTGCTCAAACTTTTTCAAGCGAAGCAATTTACCGATTTCGTTTTCGTCGAGTTGATCCATGCGTGCGGCCAGTCCTAACCAACGGGGTTTTTGCGGAATTCGTCCAGATAATTTTGCAGTTGGCGATTCGCGTAGAAGAGCCTCGATCGCACAGTTCCTTCCGAAACGCCAAGGATTTTGCTGATTTCTGCGTGCGGCATCCCTTGAATGTGAAACATGGTGACGACTGCCCTGTGTTCATCTGACAACTTCATCATCGCCTCGTTCAATCTTCGCTGCAGCTCGGCGAGGTCCGCTTCCCGCACCGGGCTGCTCGTGGAAGTCAGTTCGATGAATTCCTTGTCGTGCTGAATGCTGGCATCGACGTCGTCGAGGCTCAGGTGGTAACGGCGACCGCGCTTCTTTAAGAAGTTCAGGGTCATGTTGACCGCGATGGTGTTAATCCAGGTGTAAAAGGACGATTTGCCGCGGAAGCCCTTGATCGCGCGATAGGCCTTGGCGAAGACATCTTGGAGCATGTCGTTCGTGTCCTCGTGATTCGAGGTCATGTTGTAGATCAGGCCGTAGAGACGCGGCGAATATTTCACGACCAATTCATCGAAGGCCGCAGCATCGCCCGCTTGGGCGCGGGCGACGAGCGGCTGGTCTTCGTCGGTTCGCGGTTGGTCCATCGCCTCCCGACTACGTTTAGCACGCACGGGAGCGCCCGACGACAGCAAATCGGTCAGGCGACGAGGGGCGGGCAGCGCGACGGCCGGCGTCATCATTAGCTGCGGCGATTCCGCACCGAAAGAAGCCAGAGCAGGTTGCCGAGGGTGGCGATAAATGCGGCCACGTAGGTCCAGGCCGCGGCGTTCAGGACTTTGTTCACGCCGATCGCTTCTTCGCCCGGCTGAATGATTCCCATTTGTTGCAGAATAATCTTGGCCCGATGCGAGGCATCGAACTCGACCGGCAGCGTGATCAATTGGAAAACCAGCAGCGCGAGGTAGCAGTATATGCCAATCGTGATGAGGCCCATGATGTTAAAAATGAGGCCGCCGAAAATTGCAAAAGGCAGGATGCGCGAAGCGATGGAAGTGACCGGCACAATCGTCATCCGCGCCTTGAGCGGCGCGTAGGCGCGGGCGTGTTGGATGGCATGGCCGGTCTCATGCGCCGCGATGCCGAGAGCGGCGACCGACGGTGTGTTATAGACGTTGCTGGAAAGGCAGAGCCGCTTTTGCGTCGGGTCGTAGTGGTCGCCGAGGTAATCGTTGATCTCGACCACGTTAACGTCCTCGATCTTGGCCGCGTGCAGGATTTCCCGGGCCGCTTCCGCGCCTGTGATGTTGGAGCTGGCGCGCACCGCGCCCCATTTCTTGAAAGCGCCGCTCACGCGGAATTGCGCCCAGAGACCGATGAGGAGCGGGATGCCGATGAGGATGAGGTAATTCGAGGTGAAAAGACCGCCGAACGCATAGGGTGTGTACATGTATGGGTGAGTAAAGCTATCCAAAGATTAGACGCCTGGAGGCATCAGACGTTCATTGTTGCGCGTCGCCCTACAACTCGAGCCGATTTTCGAAGCGCGAAAGTTTGCGTATCCCACTCCTGGTGATCGCGACCACATCCTCGGTCCGCGTTCCGCCAAGTCCCGGATAATAAAGGCCGGGCTCGACCGTCAGTGCCTGGCCGGCCTTGAAAACGGTTTTCTGAAAACGCGGGTGCTCATGAATTTCCAACCCAAGCCCATGCCCGGTGCCATGAAAAAAACCGGTCTGTCTTCCGTTGCGCACCTCGGTCGGATAGCCGCGATCGGCGAAGAATTTTTTTATCTCGTTATGCAACTTGAGACCGTCGACGCCAGGTTTCATTTTTCGCAAGGCGAGCGCCTGGCCCGCGTTGACCGTTTCCCAAAGCCGGCGTTGCGCCTCGCTCGCGCGGCCGCGCAAGACAGTTCTCGTTAGGTCGCCGTAATAACCGCTTGTGGCCGAGCGCGGAAAGATGTCGAGAATGATGAGACTGTTCGCTTTCAGCGGTCCATGCCCGCGCTCATGCGGATCGCAGGCCTGGTCGCCGCCAGCCACAATCGTATTTGCGGGCAATCCGCCCGCGCGCAAAACTGCGGTGTCGATTTCCGCGCGCAGAATTTCCGAGGTCAGATTTGCGTCATGCCATTGCAGCTTCTGCGCTTTCCCGGGCCTCGATTGCCTGAGCACTTCAATTCCGCGTGCCATGCCCGCTTGCGTGATCTCGAGCGCCTTGCGCATCTGACGCAATTCCGACTCCGATTTTGCTTCCCGTTCCGGCCAGAAGAGACCGTTCGCCGGGTGGAGCCGAATTTTTTGCGACTCCAGCTCGCGCGCATAGCCAAGCGGAAAATTTGCCGGCACGATCGCAGAGCGAACTTTTCTTTTCGTCAGAAAATGGGCCAGGACCTTCTCGTAGGCCGGTGCTGTCCGGCTCTTTCCCTGCTCCTCTTTCTCGAAGGCGCTGTAGGGCAAAAACTCATCCGCTTGCGCCTGTTTGCGCCCGCGATCGATCTCCAGGTCGCTCAGCACGAGGGTGCGTTTGCCGTTTTGCTGGAGGAAAATAAAAGCGTCCGGCGCAAAGAAGCGAGTCGCGTAAAGCATGTCAGGGTCATTCTCACTCGCGGCGACGATGAGGCGCGTCTGGTCTTTGGATTTCGTCATGTCGTCTTAGTTCCTTCGCACTTCCAACTGCCGGCGCAAGATCCAGTGCAGTAAACCGAGAAGCGCCAAACTGGAGCCAATCAGCACCGCGGTGTTGAAGGTGAAAACGCTTACGGTCTCGCCGAAATAGCGCTTCTGTGCGCCGAAGAAAACGTTCGGTTTGCCGCCTCGCCGGTAATCGTTTTGCTCCATCTCCGCGTTCGAGATGAGGTCAGAAATTTTCTGGTTCACGTAGAGTTGATCCGGGGTGATCGGGCCGTTCGCAGTCCGAAAGGCCGCGCGATTGAATGTCATTTTTCCGCTCAGGATGCGGTCGATGATGGCCAGATACTGCTTCAGTTCGCGCTCGTCAGGGGCTTCAAGGCCGGAAAGGACGGCGAGTGTTTCCTTGAGATCGTCGAGGCGTTTCGAATCGCCGGGGTTCGATTCATGCCGGGCGACGATGGCGTCGAGCTGACGCTGCGCTTCGTCCTGACGCCTGGTAAGAGGATTTAGTTTTCCCTGGGCCACAACCATCTCTTCGTAGGACCAGCGCATGGCGACAAACTCGCAAACGAAAGGCACCTCCAGGCGGCTGTTCATTTTCTTCGATTCGTCGCTGTTTGGATGTTCGTGGAACCAGCGGGTGAAAGTATAAACCAGGCCGAGGTTGCGGTTCATGTCCTCGTATTTGATCAGCGCGCCGCCCATGATGATCTGCGGGATGAGGACGAGCGGAACGATGTTGGCCGCCGTTTTTGGGTCGGCCACGAGCGAGGAGACGACCAGCCCTAACGACACTCCGCTCATTGCGGTCATGAAAACGATCGCCAGGTCGGGCCAGAACATCCCGCGGATCTGGAGAACATAATTACCGATCAGAACGAAAAGGATGCACTGGATGAGGGCGAAGAAGCCCAGCGAAACCGTCTTTGCGAAAACGTAATAGGTTAGCCGCACATTCAGATTGCGCTCCCGCTGGAGGACGGTCCGATCGCGGATGATGTCGTCCGCACTGTTCGTTAGGCCAAGGAACATCGCGACGATCAGGGTGAGGAAAAGAAAGGTCGGAATGTGATAGGCGGAGGCGAAATCGTAACGGCCGCTGTCGGAATAACGCAGGATGGTGGCGATGAGAAGGGCCAGGACCGGTGCGACGCCGATCGTGATGAGGAGATTGCCGCGGTTGCGCATCTTGCTCGTGAAAGCGCGTCGCAGCAGGGTGCGCAACTGGGTCCATTCATCGTGCCAGCGAATCCGCATCCGCGGCTCCCGCGCCGGAATCGGCGGCACCGCCGTCGCCGGGTCACGCCGCAGGGGCACCTGTTTGACATCCTGGATGAGGCGAAAGGCTTCGTATTTGTCGCGCCAGAATTCCGGCGAATAACGGCGGGCTGGCATGAGCTGACCACGGTTGTTCTCCTCGTAAATGATGTCGCCGCTCAGGTCGCGCAAGGGCGCCTCGAGCACGTCGAAGATGAACTCCGGCCGCGTCGTGCCGCAGGAGGGACAGGCGCCGAGATCGGCGCCGAACTGATGCTGGTGCTCCGCCTCCGCGAAGTATCGCAGCATGTCGGTCGGCGTGCCGAAGAAAACGAGTCGGCCGCCTTTGTCGAGCAGGATCGCCTTGTGAAACATCTGGAAAATCTTCGAGCTCGGCTGATGGATGGTGACGATGATGATCTTGTTGTGCGCCATCCCGCGAATGATCTCGATGACGTGCTCGGAATCCTTCGAGGACAAGCCCGAGGTCGGTTCGTCGAAGAGGTAAACGTCGGCCGATCCAATCATGTCGAGGCCGATGTTGAGCCGTTTGCGCTCACCGCCGCTGAGCGTTTTTTTAACTGCGCTGCCGACGATGCTGTCGCGCCGTTCGCTCAAGCCGAGCTCGATCAGTTTGCCTTCGAGCCGCCGGGTGCGATCGCGGCGCGAGAGGTGAGGCGAACGAATCGCGGCCGCAAATTGCAGGTTTTCACCGATCGTCAGGTGCTCGTCGAAGGCATCGTCCTGCGGGATGTAACTGACGTAACGCTTGAGGGCGTCGAGGTCCTGGTAGAGCGGCCGGCCATTGAGCAAAATGTGTCCATGCGAGGGTTGCAACTGGCCGCCCAGCACCTTGAGCAACGTGCTCTTGCCCGAGCCGCTCGCACCCATCACGCAGACGAGTTCCCCGCGATTGAGGGCGAAGCTGATGCCTTCGAGCGCGACCTCGCCGTTGCCGAAGCGGTGATTGATGTCGACCACCTCGAGGCTGCGAATAATGTTGCGCTCTTCTTCGATGATTCGCTCGGAAAAATCGCAGCGCAGAAATTGCCCGACATCGATGCGAATGGTGTCGCCATTAGCCAGCGGCGCCGTCGTGCGCACGGCAACGTCGCCGACCATGATCGGGCGATCGGATTCCAGGACTTCAAGAACGCCAACCCGTTTGTCGTAGTTGCAGGAAATCTTAAGCAAAACATCGCCGGCTGTGCCGGGTGAGAGAAGAATGTCGTCCGCCTCGAGCAGGCTTGGATTGTTCGAGACGAGATACTCGGATTTCGAAGCCTTGAGTTGAAAGCGACCGCCGAAGGCGCGGGCCCGGCGTCTCAGGTCGGAGAGATCCAGCTCCGTATCGTTGTTAAAAATGATGCGGTCATTGAGCGCCGCTTCGACCTCCGTCCCAGCTTTGAGTTTGATGCCGTTCAACGTTGCCCGGACATCGCGCAATGCCTTGACGCGCACCTTCAGGCCGAAGATGACTTCGAGGGAACTCTCGCGAGTGCGGGAGCGTTCCAGTTCCACCTCGTCGGAGTCTTTGTTCACCCGCACATAGATTTGCGGCATGGAGACGTTTTTCTTCGCGTTAAAATAAGTCGCGAGGTCCTGGAAGGAGAGAACGTCGTCGCCGACCAGGATGCGCTGGCCGGGATAGATCCGGCAGAAGCCGCCGCGCAGGAGTGGCCGGCCGCGGACCGAGACTGGTTGTGCGCTGTAGTTTTTGAGCAGGATCAGGTCGTGATAACGAAAGGCGAGCAGCCGGTCGCTATCCGAGAGACTCTTCAAAACGACGTCAGCGTGCCCGTTGGACCCGAACGAAATCGCTTCGAGCGGTGAAGCGCCGCGCTGGTAAACCTGCGGGTCAGACTCCTCCGAGGCATTGAGCTGGTAGACGATATCGATCGCCTGCGCCGCCATCCCGAGCTGCGACATGAAGGAATAAAAGGCCACAACCTGGTCCTGCTTTAGGCCGGCCTGCGAGATGAGGTCGTAGAGTTGCACCCCGAGCATGATTTTGCGGTCGGCGCTCATGGAGGCGGCGAGCTTTTGCGCCATAGCCGAGAGGTCCTGCTGCTCGTAGAGCGCCTGGCGAAAGAGCTTGCGCAGCTCCGAGTAGACCGCCTCCGGGTAATCGTAACGCAGAAAACCGAGGCTCGAATCGATCTCTTCCTCGAGCAGAACGCCATCCGCCTTCGAAAAGCTTGCCAGCACCTGGATGAGGAGCGGAAGCAGGTTGGGACTTTCAGCGACACTGCGCGGTTTGCGCAGCGCGCGACGCATCCAAAGCCGGCCCCGTCTTCGTAAACGATAGGCCAAAGGCGTCACGCGCTGGACAGCGCGATCGATTTTATCCGCGAGATTGGAGGCTGGTTCCGACATTAAATGGCAGCGAGCAGACTAAATCCGAGCGACGGTTGGTGCAATGCGACGGCCCGGCTCCTGCTCTTTTGCAATGACTTCGCCTTCATGATACTTTTCGCGCTCGTGCCCGACCTAGGGTAGCATTTTCCATGGCCCAGCCAGATCGCAATTCCCAAAAAGACAGCAAGAGGGGCGGCGACCCAAACTTCAATTGGCGCGGCGTCATCCTCTTCGCGATTGCTTTTGCCTTGATCGGCCTGGCGGTTTTGTTCCGCGGCGGGACCGGCTACGGCACCGAAGAAGATGTGCCCTACAACCGCTTTCTCGATTTGCTCGCCCACAAACAGATCGTGAACGATCCGAAGTTTCCCCTTCGTCTGGTGGTCGAGGAAGGCCGGCCGACGCAGACGATTCGGGGCGCTTACACCCGGCCCGGGGTAGGAAACGCGCCGGAACAGCAGGTGCCGTTTAGCACCACGGTCTTTCTGAATTTTACCACCGACCTCCAGGAAAAATTGGAGGCGGCTCACATGCCGATCGCGATTCGAACCGAGTCGAACGTCCTCGCCCAGGCCCTGATCGGTTTTGTGCCGATCGCAGCCTTTCTCCTCATTCTCTATTTTCTTTTCCGGCAACAAATCCGCATGGCGGGCAAAGGCGCGCTGAACTTCGGCAAGTCGAAGGCGCGCATGCTGGCGCGGGACAAGAACAAGATCACCTTCCGGGACGTGGCGGGCGTCGAGGAAGCAAAGGACGAAGTCCAGGAGCTGGTCGAGTTCCTGCGTGATCCGAAGAAGTTCCAGAAACTCGGCGGCCGCATTCCGAAGGGCGTCCTGCTCGTCGGGCCTCCGGGCACGGGCAAGACCCTGCTTGCGCGCGCCATCGCCGGCGA
>JBOHXL010000041.1:0-6227 GCA_050736975.1 Chthoniobacterales bacterium
GGAATGAACTTCTTTACCGCTCTCCACTGCTCTTCGGTTAGGTCCATCCATAACTAATTATACCCCAAACTCTTGCGTACAAGTACTATTTATGAGATGCCTTCTAAGGTGATAGTGAAAGCTCCTATTGGTCATGGCTCTTCTTGAAAATCTCATAGTGGCTCCTCCTAAACGTTTAACGGATTTCATGATGGTGGAGGGTTTGCGATGGTTGTGTTACGGAGAAGAGCGGGAAAGCCCGCTGGCTGGAGAAAAAGATGCGCGCTTCATAGGGTGATCGAATCGCGAACCCGAGGAAAACAGAAATGACGGACAGCAGTCAAGCTTGTTTTTCTAATGTTCTTGTCATGGAGTCTACAGTCTCTCGAAATTCTCGCGGGTAACCTTTTTTACTGGACCGGCGCCGGTTTTGGCAAGACTGAAATGGCGGCACAAAGAAGGCGCGACCGGGCCGCTCACCCGATCGCGCCCTGGCTGTGTTGGTTAGCCGGGCAAGGGCGGCGCTAGGAGACGACGGTGATGCTGACCGGGTCGCTCCATTGGCCGACCGGCTGGTCGCCGATATAATACATCGCGCGATAGGTCCACTTGGCCGGGGTGGCGGGGAGGGGCGCGGTGTCGGTGTAGCCCGGGTTGGTGTCGTTGGCGAGGAAGGCGAAGCTTTGCCCTCCGGCCCGATCGACCTCCAAGCGGATCATGCTCAACTGAGCGCCGTGGCCGCTCCAGCCCCAGCCCACCATGACCGCTCCGCCGCTCACCTTCAGGGTGAGCTGGGGCTTGACTCTGGCCAGGTTCACCCCCGCGTTCTCGGCTCCTTCGATTCCGAGGGCTTCGCCGATGGAGGGGTTGTAGGCCGGGTGGGCCTTGATCCGTCGGACCAGGGTGCGGAAACGCGTCTCGATCCCGAGATCGACCGCGGTGGGGGCGACGCCGAGGACGGGGGCGACGGGCGCGCCGGTAGGCGGTGGGGTGCCGCCGTGGCGCAGGAGCTTGTGCCAATTGCTCCATTGCTGGGCGCCCTGCTCCATCGTGGCCAGGCAGGCCAGGACGTAGCTGTACTGGGCGGCGTCATCGGCTTGGGCGGTGACCTCGGCCGGGCTCAGGCCCAGGAGGGTCGCGTAGGCGGCGATGTTGTTCCTGAAGCTGTCGAGCTGCAGGGCAAAGGCCGCGTTGTTCTGTTTTAGGTAATCATTTTTCATTTTGCTTTTTTCTTTTCGTCTGTGGTTTTGGGTTGATGTCCCGGGGGGTGCAGGGGAGAAAGAGATCGGGCCGGTTACGGGCGTTATCGGTGCGGTTGGGGAAGCCATCGGTGCGGTTGAGCGCGTTATTGGTGCGGTTGACGCCGTCAAGCGTGCGGTTGGCGAGGCGATCGGTGTGGTTAACGCCCTCAACCGTGCGGTTGGCCGATCTAACCGTGTGGTTGGCGAGGCGATTGGTCTGGTTGAGGCGGTCAAGCGTGCGGTTGGCGGGGTGATCGCGTCGGTTTCGGGACCGAAAACGGCGTCCGGACGCAAATCGACGGCGGACAAATGGCGGGCGCTCTGGGGCGACGGGTGGAGGAACATCGGGGGCTCTGACCAAGGCTTTTAACCGCTCAGCCAGGGAAGGTCTTGTAAAATCTTCAACAATTTTTCGGCCATGGACGTCAGTCCCGCGCCAGTGCAATGGCTATGGGCGCGGACTCGAGTCGCAGGCTCCGTTTTTCCATCGTCAGACGCGCTCTGGCTTGATACGATCAATGGCTATGAAAACAACCTACTTCATTCTTCTCTCTCTCCTTGCTCCGCTCTCCTCCGCGCTCGCCGTCACTCCGCCACCCGGGGGAGGCTATCCAGGAGGAAATACTGCTTTGGGAGACGGCGCGCTTTTTAGTCAGCCGGACGGTCTTAACCTCAATAATACAGCGATTGGCTACCAGGCGCTCTACAGCAATACCGGTAGCGGTGACGGCGGAAACACGGCCACGGGTTTCCAATCCCTTTTTAGTAACACGAGTGGCTCGGCCAACACCGCGACCGGATGGTGGAGCCTCCATTTTAACACCACGGGCGATTCTAATACGGCATCGGGCCTTGCTGCGCTTGCCTACAATACCACCGGCTACGACAACACCGCAAGCGGTGAGGAGGCCTTGGAGGCTAACACCACGGGCTTTTGGAACACGGCTGACGGAACGGTCGCGCTCACTTTCAACACGACGGGCATCGGCAATACCGCGGTTGGTGCCGGAGCGCTCGCTTTCAACAACGGGAATGACAACACCGGACTGGGGATAGCGGCCCTCAACTTCAATACCACCGGGAGCGGGAACACCGCCATCGGCGACTCGGCGCTCTCTGCTAATACGAGTGGAAGCACTAACATAGCGATCGGCCAGTTGGCGGGCGGCACCCTCACGACCGGGAGCAACAACATCGACATCGGCAACGAAGGAGTAGCGGGCGAGTCGGGCAGCATCCGGATCGGAACGAGAAAAAGCCAGACCAAGACCTTTATCGCCGGGATCAGCAAGACCACGGTAGCAGGCGGAGTGACGGTGGTGGTGAACACCAACGGCCAGCTCGGGACGGTGACTTCTTCGGCGCGTTACAAGGAAGCGATCAAGCCGATGGACAAGGCGAGCGAAGCGTTGCTCTCGCTTGAGCCGGTAACATTCCGCTACAAGAAGGCGCTCGACCCGGAAGCGATCCCGCAGGTCGGCCTCATCGCCGAGCAAGTGGCCAGGGTCGATCCCGACCTGGTGGCGCGAGATGAGGAAGGCAAGCCCTACACCGTCCGCTACGAAGCGGTGAATGCGATGTTATTGAATGAATTCCTCAAGGAACACCGCAAGGTGGAAGCGCTGGAGTCAACGGTTGCGCAGCTCAAGTCAGCCTTGCAGGAACAGGCGACGCAAATCCAAAAGGTCAGCGAACGCCTCGCATCGACTCCGCGGGCGCCGCGGCTGGTCGAGAATCGCTAAGCCGGGCGGCGAAGCGCAGCTTCCAAGTTTAGCTTGGGTTCCCAAGCGCAACGGGGGAACCAGGAAAGATCGTTGCCAGGCCGGCGATCACGAGACGCGCGTTGGAAAGCCCGGCCGTCGCTCCGCGTCCGTTACGGCGCACAGCGCAACGGCTACAGGCGCGAACTCGAGTCGAAGGCTCCTCTTTTTCCATCGTCAGGCGGGCTCTGGCTTGATACGATCAATGGCTATGAAAACAAACCACTTCATTCTTCTCGCCGTCCTTGCCGCCTTCACCCTCGTGCTCGCGCCTGTCGCCTTCGCGGTCGAGCCGCCACCGGGCGGGGGTTATCCGGGTGAAAATACAGCGCTCGGGGATAATGCGCTCTTCAGCCTGGTCGCCGGCTCGCAGGGAGCGAATACAGCACTTGGGTTCAATGCGCTCTATGCCAACACCATCGGCACCGGGAATAACGCCACCGGCACTTACGCGATGATGACGAACACAAATGGCTCTCTCAATGTGGCCGATGGCTACGGAGCCCTCGAGTACAATACCACCGGCAGTAACAACACGGGAGTCGGCGATTCAGCGCTCGGCCGCAACACGACGGGAGGCACTAATACCGGCGTGGGTGATGTTGCGCTTTACTACAACACCACGGGAAGTAATAACACGGCGGTAGGATTTGCAGCTCTCTATAACTTTTTTTATGCGGGCTCGAATAATATCGCCATCGGCGCCAACGCGGGGAATCAGGTGGAACATGGCAACAACAACATCGAGATTGGCAACGGCGGGGCGTTGAGTGATTCGGCCGTGATCCGGATCGGCGCCAAGCAGGTCAAGACCTTCATTAGCGGCATCAAAGGAGTGACCGTGGCCGACGGCGTAGGAGTGGTGATTGGCGCGTCCGGCCAGCTCGGGACGGTGACTTCCTCGGCGCGTTACAAGGAAGCGATCAAACCGATGGATAAGGCGAGCGAAGCGGTGCTCTCGCTTCAGCCGGTAACATTCCGTTACAAACACGACCTTGATCCTGCCGGCATCCCGCAGTTCGGTCTGGTGGCCGAGCAGGTGGCGAAGGTCGATCCCGATTTGGTGGCGCGGGATGAAGAAGGGAAGCCCTACACCGTGCGTTACGAAGCAGTCAACGCGATGTTGCTCAATGAGTTCCTCAAGGAGCATCGTAAGGTGGAAGAGCAGGGGAAAGAGATCACGAAGGAAACGACCGAGATCGCGGAACTGAGAGCAACCGTGGCACAGCTCAAGACAACCATCGAAAAGGTGAGCGCGCGGGTGGAGGCCAACCAATCGGCGGCACGGCTGGTTGAAAATCGGTAGGTGATTTCTCAGGCCGGACTAACAGGATTGACAGGATTTGAGCATGTCGTGAGCATGCAGAGATTGTAGCCGCTTCGCTGTGCGAAGCGTGGGTATGTGTGTGGCAAGGGGGTTGGGCGTGTCGATACTCACGTCGCCCACAGGGCGACGGCTACAGGGCGAAGCGAGGGTCTGCGCGCCGCAACGGGCAATTGGGCAGCCGCTCTCGCGTCGCCCACAGGGCGACGGCTACAGGACGCCCGCTAATCCAGTCAATCCTGTCTGGCTCGGGCAAGGACGTGACGGCGCACGCCCCTGCAGGCGGGACGCCTCTGCTCCGGCCAGGCTGCGCCCTTTACAACCCGCCCGGACCGCGCTACGTATCCGGCCCCGTTTTCCATCGGAGGATCCGTTTATGAACATCATCGATACCATCGCCAAAGAGCAGCAGAAAACCGACGTGACGAAATTCAAGGTGGGCGACGGGGTGCGTGTGCATACCCGGGTGCGCGAAGGCGACAAGGAACGGATCCAGATTTTTTCCGGGATCGTGATCGGCCGCAAAGGGACGGGCTTGAACCAGACCTTCACCGTCCGCCGCATTTCCTATGGCGAAGGCGTGGAGCGCGTTTTCCCGGTCCATTCGCCGCGCATCGCGAAGGTGGAAGTGGAAAAGCAGGGCAAAGCGCGCCGGGCCAAGCTGAATTACCTGCGCACCCGCAAGGGCAAGGAAGCGACCGCGGTGCGGGAATAGGCCCAGCCGGAGTGACTCCCGGCAGCCGAGCCGATACCCGCGTCGCCCGCAGGGCGACGGCTACAGTGGAAGCGTTGTCGAAAAATCTGCGCGCAATCTGTGTCATCCGCGGATAGAATCGGCCGAGGATGCGCTGCGGATTCCGGAATGAGAAGAAACTGCGTTCGTTAGGCATCGGCTGCATCGCGGGAATTGATGAGGCCGGGCGCGGCGCGCTCGCCGGACCGGTAGTGGCGGCGGCGGCGATTTTGCCGGAGCGTTTCCGGCATCGGAAGCTGAACGATTCGAAGCAACTCTCGCCCGAGTTGCGCGAAGAGATCTACCATTACCTGACGAATCACTCCGAGATTGTCTGGGCGGTCGGCATCGTCGATTCGGTCGAGATCGATCGGATCAATATCCTGCGCGCCTCCCACCAGGCGATGCGGATCGCGGTCGCCGGCCTGACGATTTCGCCGGAGCATGTCTTGATCGACGGCTTGCCGGTTTTTCCGTTTCCTCTCCCGCAGACCGCGATCATCGACGGGGATTGCCTCAGCCTGAGCATCGCGGCCGCGAGCGTGATCGCGAAGGTCACGCGCGATCGATTGATGCGTGAATTCTGCGCGCAGTTTCCGCAGTATTGCTTCAGCCAGCACAAAGGCTACGGCACCGAACTTCACCTCCAGAAACTTCATGAGCACGGGCCTTGTCCGATTCACCGCCGATCGTTTGAGCCGGTGGCGCAGCCGCTTTTCGCCTTCTAGTCGTGCGCATCTCCGGCTCGGAGCGCGCGGCGAGAAACTGGCCGGACGCTTTCTTCGCCGGCACGGTTTCAAAATTCTCTATCGCAACTTCCGCGGCCGGCGTGGTGGAGAAATCGATCTCGTTTGTCGCGACGGCGACACGCTCGTTTTCGTGGAGGTAAAAACGCGGACGCGAGAGGATTTCGGTCGACCGTCGGCTGCAGTCGATCGACAGAAGCGACGTCGGATTTCGCTAGGCGCCTTTGCCTGGTTGCGCATGCTCGAGAATCCGGATATCGCTTTTCGTTTTGATGTCGTGGAAATCGTGGCCGCGGAGAATACTGCGCCGCAGGTTGAGCTAATCCGCAACGCGTTTCAGTTGCCGGCGCCGTACATCTACTGAGGCAAGTTCGTTAGGTCACCGGTTCTTCCTCGGGTCGCACCGTCGGCTGGCCGTCCTCGTCCACAAACCAGCGCGCAAGC
>JBOHXL010000042.1:0-17162 GCA_050736975.1 Chthoniobacterales bacterium
CGGCAGTGCCGGGTAGCTATGTTCGGAAAGGATAAGCGCTGAAAGCATCTAAGCGCCAAGCCTATCCCAAGATGAGTTCTCCCTGAAGAGTCGTGGTAGACCACCACGTTGATAGGTTACTGGTGTAAGCGTAGTAATACGTTCAGCTAAGTAATACTAATAACTCGTTCGGCTTGGTCATTTACTTTTCTATTAACCCGCCGCGTCGGCCCTAAAACCTGACGCGGTGGCAAATAGAGGGGAATGACTTTTAGTTAAAACGAAGCCTAATCTGTTGGAAAGCTTCCTGTATGTAGATTCCAGAGAACCAGTGTTCTTTGAAAACGTAGGTTGTTACATCGTGAATCGACGATCCGACCGAATCGGAAATGTCCGATCTCGAATCACGCGCCAGAAATCTGCCCCGAAAATACTCGGGGCAGATTTCTGGTGACCGTAGCGCAGTGGCCCCACCCGTTCCCATTCCGAACACGGAAGTGAAACGCTGCAGCCCCGATGGTAGTGCATCTATAGGTTGTGCGAGAGTAGGACGTTGCCAGTACTTACGCCCGGCATCTTGGAAACAGGATGCCGGGCTTATTCTTTTCTCCCATCCCGTGCCAGCGGCAGATGCCCCGCCCTTGATTCGGCCCCAGAGCTACTTGCGCCGCTCAGGAGTGGGTGATGGAGTTGCCGTTGGCGTCGCCTTGGGGGCGAGCAAATCGGTCCGACTCTTCTCCAATTGCTCGATACTGAATTTTGAGATGAGGAAAGGGCGCCCTTCGAATCCCTTTTCCGTCCTCAGTTTTTTCTCCAGAGCCTCCCGTTTCGTCTGGAAGTCCTTATCCAGCTTTGTCTTCTCTTCCGCTTTTTCGTCCTTTGCCGGCGTTCGGGCGGCCGGAATGTTCGCGCTCACGGCGATTGTGACCGGGTACTGTTCACCGATCTTTTTTCCAACTCCAAGGACATAGGTGAAACCGTCCTCGGTCATAATGGTAAAGGTCACCGGGTTATCCAGGCCAGTCGTCTCAGGCTTGGCATCGGGCGCCAGCACATCGACAAATGAGGATAGGCTGCCAACCGCGCTCGCGATCTGTTTCGCCTTGATCTCGTCCAGTTGTTCGCCCGGCCTGGCATCGACCCATTTCCACTCAGTCGATTCCGGGCCGCGTTCGAGGGTCCAGCTCACGGCCGGACTTTGTCCGGCGCACGCGATCGAGATCGGCTTCTCGATTTTGATGAAGCCGTGATCCAGCCAGCGCTCGGCTTTGTCATCGGCTTGCGCAAAGGGATCTGTAACAAGGCTGACCTGGTGCGAGCCATCCTCGGGCATCACGTAGCGTCCAGCGGGGAAGCTTCGTCCTTGAGCAAAGGACTGATCGGATTCGCGCAGATATTTTTTTCCGAGAAGAACGGCGGCGAGCCGCTTCCCGTCGGCCGCTTTGAAATCAACCAAAGTGCCGCTGTTCGATCCCTGACCGGGTTCCAGGAGATCGAGCCTGCCGAGCTGCGACGGCCCGACTTGCTGTTCCTGCACCGGCTTCAATTCCCAGACCTTGCGAATGAAAGCGCTGATCATTTCGAAGTTTGCGGGGTAATTCGCGCGCTCGGCCACGACCCATTTATCCCCCTTTTTCACCAGGTTCACTTGCCCGGCGGGTTGGGTGAACGTGATGCGGACCACGTCATTGATCGACAGGTTAACGACCTTGGCGGGCAAGTGACCGGCGCTACTCTGCCACGAAGTCGTGCTGCGCATGACAAGCACCAGTGCCGCGCCACCGAGCACAAGGACAAGCAGGACAAGAATCGCCAGTTGCGAGCGCTTCATTGGGCTCGCGCGTGTTTGCGTTTAAGGAGCGCCAGTCCCAGACCCGAGAGAGCGACCACCGCGGGCATGGCCGCGATGTTGAGCCATTGGACGTGCGTTTCGAGCGAATCAATCTCCGCCCGGACCTGTTTGCGGACTGTCTTGAGCTGTGCTTTCACCGCGACCTCCTTCTTTTGGAAATTCGCCAGCTCCTGCTGTTGCTCAGGCGAAAGAATGAAGCGCTGCCCGGTTTCCTTACCCTTTTGCAGCTCACTCATTTTGTGCTGCGTTTCGGCCAGGCTTCCCTCGAGTTCCTTGATCTTACTGCGGTAATTCGCCTCCTCGTCGGCCTGAATTTTCTTCACCACCGTGAACGGCCTTTCGCGCGAAGCGCGGCTCCGCATCGCAATAAGATCGCTGTCTCCGCTCAGTTGTTCCACGATGTTTTGCGCAAAGCTCAGGTTCCCATTCGTCGGAAGAATCCAATGCTGACCGAAAGGGTTCTGCACTTCGCGAACGGCCACCGGATCCTGAATCATATCGGAATCTCCCACCAGAACGACGCTCGTTTCCGCGGTCGATTCCTTCAAGGCGGGAGCCGGCTTCTCCTCCTTCTCATTCTTTTTCTGGTCAGGCGGTTGTTCGGCCTTCGGTTTACCTTCAGGAAAAGCGGTCTTAAATTTTCCACTCAAGCGCACGGCGAGCGGAAACTCCTTTCCCGAAGGCGTGAAATGGCTTGCGATCGATTCCCCGCCAAACTGAGCCATCATCCCGTCGACCAACTCGGAGTCTTTGGAAGATTTGATCAGGACCGTTTCCTTCAATCCCGGTGCCGGCGTCCCGGAGAATGCGCCCGCCAGCGCCATCACCACATTATCGGCGTCGGCGCTCACGATGTCGTCCTTATTCATCGCCTTTTCGTTCAGCGCCAGAATCGCAGGCGCCCGCCCCTGCCGGGTGTGGGCAACGTAATTCATGTCCGCGACCACCTTGCTCGTATCGAACGAAATGCCCCAGGCCTTTAATAACTTATCCAGATTGGACGTGGTCCCCATGTCGCCCATCCCTTCGCCCGACCGATCCAGGACCGCCTTGGGATCGAGGAAGGCGAGAAGCCGGCCACCCCGCAGTACGAATTGATCGATCGCAAATTCCGTGACGTCACTGATACCCCGCGGATGGATGACCACCAGCACCCGGACGTCGTCCGGGATTTTATCCGCCGTCATCGGGAGCTGCTTCACGTCGAAGTCGCGTTTCAGCTCGGTGATCAAGGTCCATGGCTCCTCGCTGTGCTGCCCCATTTGCATCATCGGGCTCGGCATTCCCATGACCGGTAGCGGACTCATGACCCCGATCGTTGGTTTTTTCGCGGTGGAGACACGTGCGATCGCGCGTGAAATGTCGTACTCGAGCAGCCGTTCGCGGTCCGGCGTCAGGAACGGAATCGCTTGTTTCTGATCCAGCATGGTGACGCTCAAACCCAGATAGATTCGCTCTCCATTGGGCAACTGCTGGCCCTGAACCCCGTCGAGTCGCGCTGAATCTTCGGCTTCAGAATCCGGCTCGGGATCGAGCTTTTGGATTTGAATCAAACCCTTGGAGACCTGCTGATATTCGCCGAGCAAATCGTCCACGCGTTGCGCGTAGGTTTTGAAGGAGACCGGCATGTCCGTGGCGCGTTGCGAAACGTAAAGTCGGATCAGCACCGGCGTATCCAATTTCGCCAGGATATCTCTCGTCCCGGCCGAAAGCGTGTAAGCCTTCTCCTGGGTGAGATCGATCCGCTCTTTAAAATGCGCGGCGATGAAATTGAGTGCGACCAGCACGATGAACATCGCGATCACGCCCACCGCCGAAAACAAAACAACCTCGAAAGATTTCTTCCTCATCGTCAGATCGCCTCCTCAGCCAGCACGGCGACTTCGCAGGATCACGCTCGTGGTAAAGAGCGAAAACCCAATAACGGAGAAGAAAAAGAGAATGTCGCGCGAATCGAGCACGCCCTTGCGGATGCTGTCGAAATGCGTCATCACGCTGAAATCCGAGATTGCCTGCACCAGCCAGGGATTCACCCACTGGACGAGCAGATCTGTCACCGGCGGGTAGCCGACGAGAATGAGAAAAAGGCAGATCACTACCGAGAGAATGAAACTTATCACCTGGTTGCGCGTCAGGGCCGATGTCATGGCCGAGATCGACAAATAAGTGCCCGCAAGGAGCAAACTCCCGATATACCCGGCGAGGATCACGCCATTATCGGGATTGCCGAGATAATTGACCGTGATCACAATCGGAAAGGTGAGCGCGAGGGCGAGACCGAGGACCAGCCAGGCAGCGAGAAACTTCCCCACAATCGCCTGCCAGGGTGTGATCGGCATCGTGAGCAACAATTCCATCGTGCCGAGACGACGTTCCTCCGACCACATCCGCATCCCGATCGCCGGGACGAGAAAAAGATACAGCCAGAGGTGCCAGGCAAAAAACGGCTCCAGATTCGCTTCGCCACGCCCAAAAAACCCCGAAACCACAAAGGTGAAAAAACCCACCAGGAGAAGAAAGATGACGATAAAAACGTAGGCGATCGGTGCCTCGAAATAACCGACGATCTCGCGCTTTGCGATCGTGATGATATGTGCGAGCGCACCAGCGGATGTGGGCGCCGTCTGCTCACGTTCCATTGTCTGCGTCGCGCTCAGAGTGGCTTCGGTCATGTCGATTGCCTCGTATCTGGCAGAGTGATGCTGCGAAAGACGTCGTCGAGCCGGCCTTCCTCGGTGTGCAGTTCCTGCAGCGACCAATGCTCGCGCGCGGCCAGTTCACCGATCGCACGCGCCAGATCGTGTGCGGCCTTGCGATCCCGCGGGCAGACGCGCACGGTCAGCGGCGCCTCTTCCAGAGTCATGACCCGCTCCACCATCGCGAGCTGAGACAACTTCTGCCCGATGCTCCCGTCGCCATTCGCAAATTGGGCGCGGACAGCTCCGGCATATTGCGAGCGCAGTTTCAGTTCCGCCGGCGTTCCGTTCGCCACAATCTGTCCGCGATCGATGATGATCGCGCGCGAACAAACCGCCTCGACCTCCTCCAGAATGTGCGTCGAAAAAATGATCGCCTTCCGTTCCCCCATCCGGCGGATCAATGTCCGCACCTCGTGTTTCTGGTTGGGATCCAGCCCCTCGGTCGGCTCATCAAGAATCAAGACCTCGGGATCGTGGATAATCGATTGCGCAAAACATGTCCGATGCCGGTAGCCTTTCGAGAGAGTCTCGACCGTCTGATGCGCGACCGAGCCGAGAAAACACATCTCGATCGCCCGCGCCACCGCGGACTTCTTCGCCTCGCCTCTCAGCCCGCGCAGTTCCGCGACAAAATTCAGAAAGCTCTGCACCGTCATCTCCGCGTAAGCCGGCGCGCTTTCCGGCAGGTAACCGATGAGTCGCTTGGCCCGGAGCGGCTCTTCCACCACGTCGAAGCCGCCGATCGATACTTCGCCGTCGGTCGGCGGGATGAAGCCCGTAATCATGCGCATCGTGGTCGACTTACCGGCCCCGTTAGGCCCGAGAAAACCCAGCACTTCGCCCTTCTCGACCGTGAACGAGACACCGTTCACCGCTTTCTTCGGCCCGAAAAATTTCTTTAAGTCCTGGACTCGGATCATGCGGAAAAACCTGCCGGCAACTGCGGCCGGGGAAAGAACAGACAACCATTCCGGCCTAACGTTCAACCGTTTTTTTGGGACCGGGCGATGGGGCGCGCCGCCAGTTTCGGCGTGGATCGGAGCGGACGGCCGCCAAATAAACTGGCAATTCGCGTCCGCCAATTTGATGCTTCGCCCCGTGGCCGAAACGCTTACCCCAATGATGCAGCAATACCGGCGCCTCCGCGCCAGCGTGCCGCCGGACACCCTTTTGCTTTTTCGCCTCGGCGATTTTTACGAACTTTTTTTTGAGGACGCTAAGGAAGCTTCCGGATTGCTCAATCTCGCGCTGACCAGGCGCAATGACGTCCCGATGTGCGGGATGCCCTATCATGCGGCGCAGGGTTATATCGCGCGGCTCATCACGGCCGGCCGGCGCGTCGCGATCTGCGACCAGACAAGCGAACCTCAGCAGGGAAAGCTCGTGACGCGCGATATCACGCAGATCATCAGCGCCGGGACGGTAAGTGATCTCGATCTTCTGGAATCGAAGCGCGCGAATTATCTCGGCGCGGTCTTTTTCGATGATGGCATCTTCGGGTTCGCCTACGCCGATCTCAGCACGGGCGAATTTCGCCTCATGCAGGTGACCGATTCCCGGAGCCTGCTCGACGGACTGGCGAGAGTGGCGCCGTCCGAGCTGTTGATCAGCGACCGCCAGGGAGAGCGGTTCGGTGAATGCGATCGCGCGCTGCCGTACGATCATTATGCGTTCCTGCCCGAGAACGCCCGTTTCACCCTTTGCGAGCATTTCAAAGTCAAATCGCTCGACGGCTTCGGCTGCTCCGACCTCTCCCAAGCCATCGGCGCGGCGGGTGCGATCGTTCATTATCTCAAACATCAGCTGCGAAGGAAAATCGATCACCTCGCCGCGCTGCGCTGTGATGCACCCGCCGATCACGTTCTGCTCGATGCCGCGACCCAGACCAACCTTGAGCTGGTCAGCTCACGTGGCGTGCGCGACACCAGCCTCCTCGCCGTGCTCGATCGAACCGTGACGCCGATGGGCGGGCGACGTTTGCGCCAATGGATCTTGCAGCCGATCCGGGACTTGAATGAACTCAAGTGCCGGCAACAATTCATCGCCGATCTGCTTCAGGAACCCGATCTGCTGGCGTCGTTGCGCGACGCCTTAAAAAGAATTCGCGACCTCGAGCGCGCCTCCGGCCGGCTCAGCCAGGCTTCCGGAAATGCGCGGGACCTCGTGGCGCTCAAGGCATCACTCGAGCAGATTCCAGCGCTCAAAAAAGATCTGCAAAAGCTTCTCGACCGGCTCGCCTTTGGGACGAGCCGCCCTAACGAATCCGCCCCGAACGAGCCGCTCGCGCAACGCCTGCAAAACGACTTGCGCGAGATGCCGGAGCTGGCCGCCCGGCTGGGCCACGCGCTCCTCGACGATCCCCCGCTTGCCCTCAAGGAAGGCGGGATCTTTCGCGACGGATTCGATCCGCAGCTCGACGAACTGCGCCAGGCGTCGCGCGACGGAAAAAATTGGATAGCCGAGCTGCAGGAGCGGGAGATCGCGAGCACCGGCATCAAGTCGCTCAAGGTCCGCTTCAACTCCGTTTTTGGCTACTTCATCGAGATCACGAAGTCGAATCTCTCCAGCGTGCCGGCGCACTACACCCGCAAACAAACCACCGTGGGCGGCGAGCGCTTCATCACGCCCGAGCTGAAGGAAATGGAAGCGAAAATCCTCGGAGCGGACGAGCGTGCCCGCCATCTCGAATATGAGCTTTTCCAGACCCTTCGCGAAGAGACGCTGGGCGAACTGGCTCCTATCCAGCAGACCGCCAACGCCCTTGGGACGCTCGACGTCATCGGTGCCTTAGCGGAAACCGCGCGGCTCTTTCATTACTGCCGGCCCGCGCTCGACGACTCCCTGCGCCTCCGCCTGAAGGACGCGCGCCACCCAGTGCTCGACCAAAATCTCGTGGACGAAAAGTTCGTGCCTAACGACACTGATCTCGATGGTGAAAAACTCCGTCTCGCCATCATCACCGGGCCGAACATGGCCGGGAAATCAACCTACATCCGGCAGGTCGCGTTGATCGTCCTGATGGCGCAGATCGGAAGTTTCGTGCCCGCGGCGAGCGCCGAGATCGGTCTGGTCGACCGTATTTTCACCCGGGTAGGAGCAAACGACGATCTCTCGCGCGGCCAATCCACCTTCATGGTGGAGATGAACGAGACGGCCAACATTGTCAACAACTCCACCGAACGCAGCCTCGTCATTCTCGACGAAATCGGCCGTGGCACCTCGACCTTCGACGGCCTGTCGATTGCCTGGAGCGTGGCCGAGTTCCTGCACGACAGGATCAAGGCGCGCACCCTTTTCGCGACTCATTATCACGAGCTGACGAAGCTCGCCGCTGAGCGCAGTGGCGTAGCGAACTTTAACGTCGCAGTCCGCGAGTGGAATGAGCAGATCATTTTTTTGCGCAAAATCGTTCCCGGCGGCGCCGACAAGAGCTACGGTATTCAGGTGGCCCGGCTGGCCGGCTTGCCGCAGGAAATTTTGAATCGCGCGAAGGATATCCTGTCTCACTTGGAAAAGCCGAACGGCGCGACCGAGCCGAGGCCGGTCGAGCGGAAAAAGCAATCTCGAAAGCGCGCGCCGCAGAACGAGAAGCCGCAGTTGGACTTGTTCTAGATGCGGCCACCCCCAGCGCGATTTTTCCCTGACGCGGCCCGCTCGCGCCGGTTCATAACTAACGATTTTATCCATGGCGCTGAAGAATGAGAAGGATCTGAGCGAACATCTGCGTGGCTCCTGGCTCAAAGCCGTGGCCGCGATCGAGCTGCGCAACTTCGGCTATGCAATCGAACTCCTGCAAAATTTGCTCAAACAGGAACCGGAATTCCTTACCGGCCGCCAGATGTTGCGCCGCGCCGAAGTGACGCGAGTCAAGACCGAAAAGAAGGGGTTTTTCAATATCTCGACCGCCCCGCTCGCGGTCATGAAGGCACAGCGGGAACTTAAAAAAGACCACCGTAAAACAATCGAGCTGGTTGAAAAAGTGTTGGAAACCGGACCTTACAATCCGCAGGCCAACTTGCTCCTGAAAGAAGCCGCCCTGGCGGTGGATTGCCCGGAGATCGCCATTTTCGCGCTCGAGACCCTGCTCGAAAATGAGCCCAGGGATGTGAAAATCCTCCGTGAGTTGGGCCGCCTTTGCGACCAATACGATCGGGCTGACAAAGCGGTCGAGGTTTACCATCGCATCACAGAGATCGATCCGCTCGATCTGGAAGCGGCCAGGCTGGGCAAGGACGCTTCGGCCCGCGCCTCGATGAAGCAAGGTGGCTGGACCGAAGCGGAGAGTTACCGCGACTTGATCAAGGACAAGGAAGCAACCGTCTCGCTCGAGCAGCAAAGCCGAATGCAGCTGAGCGATGAAGCCCTCGAGCAACAGATCAACGAAACCTTCGCCCGGCACGAGGCGGAGCCGCAGAGTGTCGACCTCGCGAAACGACTCGGCCTTCTGCACGATCAAAAGGACGATCTCGAGGGCGCGATTGCCTGGTATCAATACGCCGTCACCCTAACGAACAAAAGCGACTCCGGGCTCGTGCGCAAGGTGGCCGATCTAAGACTGAGGCAGTTCGACCGGCAAATCCGCGAGGACGAGCGATATCTTGCCGGGCGCGAGCTGGCGGACGCGGATTTTGCCGCCCGCGCAGCGCAACTCGAAGCGATGAAGAAACAACGAGCGGAAATCCTCATCGAGGACGCGCGCAAGCGGATCGATCGCAATCCAACGGATCTGCAATTGCGCTACGAACTGGGCGAGCAACTCACGGAAGCCGGCCAGTTTCGCGACGCGCTCCCGGAATTGCAGCGCGCCCGCCAGAACCCGCACGCTCGTCTCAAGGCGATGAACCTGCTCGGGTGCTGCTATCGCGAACTTGGGATGCTCGACCTCGCAGCCAAACAACTGGATGATGCCGCGCGCGAGATCGTAGTGATGGACTCGGTGAAAAAGGAGATCGTTTACAATCTCGGTCTGGTTTACGACCAGATGGGCGAGGCCAATAAGTATATCGATGCGATGAAAAGCATTTACGAGACCGACTACGGTTATCGGGATGTCGCGCGTCGGGTCGAGAGTTCGTACCGCCGCGAAAACGACGCCGGCAGCGGTTAGCGTGGGAGCGCGCCGCTCGTTCGGCGCGAGTTTCGAGACACGATGAGAGTGCGGCGCGCCCCGCGGCTCGTCCGATATTTTCACGTCCAATCCATCGAGGTCTCACGAACCATCCTTGCCGGAAACAGCCGACAATCAGATCAATCAACCTCAAACGACCAACTATGAAGAAATATATCCAGTACACATCAGCCGTAGCGATCGCTGCGATCGTTGCCACGGCTCTCGGCTTCGCCTCCAGCGCGAAGGCGGCCAGCGAATCCAAAATGAAGTCCGAGTCCAAGCTCAGCGCGAACGACAAGAAGTTCCTGAAGAAGGCCTACAAAGGCGGCCTAGAGGAAGTCGACAACGCCAAGGTCGCGAAGGAAAAAGCCAAGGACCAGGCGACCAAGGATGTCGCCGAACGCATGATCACCGATCACTCCAAGGCGAACGAAGAGCTGATGAACATCGCCAAAGAGGAAAACTTCGATCTCTCGAAAGTTCATCCGACGCCGATGAACATCTCGGGCAACAATTTCAACAAGGATTACCTCACCATGCTGAAGAAGGACCACGAGCAAGACATCGCGATGTTCGAGAAAGAGGCCAGCGACGTAAAACCTGGCGAAGATCGCGACGTGCCGAAATTCGCCAGGAAGACTCTTCCGACATTGAAAGAGCATCTCCAGATGGTGGAAGACAGCCTCGCCAAGGAAAAATAACCGACATCCACTTCCCAAATGCGGCGTCTCAGTTTGAGGCGCCGCATTTTCTTTTTTGCGAAGGTGCAGGAAGGAATGGAGTGATGGAGTATTGAAATCGCCTACCCGTTACTCCACAACTCGATCACGCCATCGTTAGGCAATGAACTTCTTTAAGTCGCTTGTTCAAAAATTTGCCGGCAAACCAGTCGATTGGGATGAACTCGAAGAGATGCTCATCCGGAGCGATCTCGGCGTTCCAATGAGTCTGCGGATCGTGCGTTCCCTGCAGGAGCGCGCGACGCGACAAACGATCACCGCCCAGGACGTGGTGGAAGTGGCACGCGAAGAAATCCTGCGCGTCCTCCCGATTCAGCCGGCACCAATTCGTCCCCTGCCCGCGAAACCAAAAGCAATCCTGATTGTGGGCGTGAACGGCACCGGCAAGACAACCTCCACCGCCAAGCTGGCCTATTATTTCCAACGCAACCGGCACTCAGTCCTCCTCGCCGCCGCTGATACGTTCCGCGCAGCAGCGATCGAGCAGCTCGCCATCTGGGCGGAGCGTCTGAAAATCGAGATGATTCGCGGACAATACAACGCGGATCCGGCCGCGCTTTGTTACGAGGCCTACCAATCCGCCGAGCGGCGCGACATCGAGTTCCTCCTTTGCGATACTGCCGGACGCCTCCACACCAAGATGAACCTTATGGCGGAGCTGGAAAAAATTAAGCGCGCGCTCGCCAAACACGACCCCGACGCGCCGCACGAGCGCCTGCTCGTGGTCGACGCGACCACCGGCAGCAATGCCCTCGCCCAGGCGCGCGAGTTCCACGCTGCGGTTGACCTAACTGGCCTCATCGTGACGAAACTCGACGGCAGCGGCAAAGGCGGGGTCGTGATCGCGATCCAGCACGAGCTCGGTATTCCCACCCGCTTTGTCGGCATCGGCGAAAAACTGGAAGACTTCGCTCCCTTCGATAGTCGGGCGTTTATCGAACAAATGCTGTAAAATAAGTCCGCCATGAATGAATCAGGAACCCAGGAGGAAAGCGGAAGAGAATTCTCTCCTGTTTTCTTGCTTTCCTAATTCAACCCTCCCTATCTCTGGATCTCCCTTTCTCAGTGCCGTTCGAAAGGCCCCTCCCGCCTGACAAATGCTCTGGCTAACCCCTCCCGGCTTTCTTGATTCAGTTTTTCCAATTTTCGTGCGACGCACGTGTTGTCGGCGGTCCGTAGCCGAGACTCGCCTCGCCCCGGGCGGCGCGAGTGCGTGACGGCTCGCTTCATCGATTCTCCCCCCGCGCATCCGCTCCGAGCCGACATTTGTGAGATGGCTCTTCCATTCCGATGAATTCCGCGGATTCTTTTCCCCGTGATTCCGACAACGAAAGAGAGCGCAGCCGCGGCCGTGGGCGATCCTCCATTGGTGAAGACAGGGCTGGCTGGGTTCTTCAAATTCGCCGTCCTTAAAGGCGCGCAGCGCGAGTTATGGCTGACGTTCGGGATCAAATTCCTCATCTACACCGCCTACTCGGTCACGAACAAGACCATGGTGTTGTGGCTCTCGCGCGATCTCGGCTTCAGCGATCAGGCGGCCGGAGCGTTGGTCGGATGGGTCTGGGCGCCAGCCATGACCGTCTTCACCTTGCTCGCCGGCTCGCTCACCGATGCGATCGGTCTGCGCCGGACTTTTTTCCTCGGGGTCGCCATCTGCACCTTCGCCCGCAGCGTCATGGTGGTGAGCACGATTCCTTCGCTCGCGCTGGTTTGCGGTGTGCTTCCGCTTGCCGTCGGCGAGGCCCTCGGCACGCCGGTGCTCCTGGCAGCGACGCGGATTTATTCGACCACCCAGCAGCGCTCGATCGCGTTCTCGATCATCTACATGGTGATGAACATTGGTTACGTCGCGGCCGGATGGATTTTTGATTACGTCCGGCAGTTGGATTTGCGGATCAGCTTTTTCGGATTCCAACCGACGACCCATGAGCAGTTGTTTATGGTCAGCCTAATAATCGAGGTGCTGATTTTCCCCGCGATTTATTTTCTTCGGCGCGGGGAGGAGGAGAAAGCGCGAGAGCAGCGGTTGGCGGCCGCAACCTCCGGCTACTGGCGACGCATTGCCGTGACGGTGCGACAAAGCGCGGTCGATACTGCCAAGCTCTTCCGGCGTCTCGTCGGCCAGTCCGCTTTCGCTCGCATTCTCGTTTTCTTTCTGCTGATCGGATTTCTCAAAGCCATCTTTCTCCAGATGGATTATGTCTTTCCGAAGTTTGGTGATCGGGTCCTCGGCTTTCACGCGCCGGTCGGCAAGCTGGCAAACATCAATGCGATTCTCATCATCGTGCTCGTGCCCACGATCGGGGCGCTGACGCAACGGTTCGCCGCTTATCGCATGGTCGTGATCGGCGGCGCCATTTGCGCGGCAGGAGTCTTCATCATGGCGTTGCCGCCGGTTTGGTTCGTGCCTTTGGCGGATGGCCCGTTTGGGCAATGGCTCGGACACGGCTATCTCGGGCTCGCGGGAAGCATCAATCCCTATTACGTCATGGCCGCGCTCTATCTGACCGTCTTTTCCGTCGGCGAAGCTTTTTATTCGCCGCGAGTGTACGAGTACGCGGCCGCCATCGCGCCCGCCGGCCAGGAAGCCTCCTATGGCGCGCTGGCTTATCTTCCGTTTCTCATCGGCAAACTCCTCGTCGGCAGCGCCGGCTGGATCCTTGCGGCTTTCTGTCCCGCACAAGGGCCGCGCCGCCCCGCCATGATGTGGCTCATCTTCGCGCTCGCCGCCACGGTCGCACCGGTCGGATTGCTTGTTTTTCGCCGTTACATTCGCGTGCCCGAAGCCGGGCGGCCGGATTTCGCCTGACGCGCGACCATTGCCGGGAATAAAACGCGCGCTAATGTATCGTACGCCCGATGAATGAAATCTCACTTTACCGGCAAGCTCTTAACGGAGGCCGCGGCCGTTCCGGCATCTGGATCGGCCTGGGCGTACTCCTCCTGATCGCGGCCACCTCACTTTACGTTGGTCGGGCCGACGATAAGAAGGAGATCGCTGCAAACTCTTCCGCCGCAACAGCCGCGACCGCGCCGCTCGCGACAAGTTCCAACGATAAAAAAATAACTGACACCAAGACCATGTCCGACACTGAATTACGCAAGAAGCTCACGCCCGAACAATATAAGGTCACTCGCGAGAACGGCACCGAACCGCCCTTCCACAATGCCTATTGGGACAACCATAAGCAGGGCATCTATGTCGACTTAATCAGCGGCGAACCGCTCTTTGCATCGACCGACAAATTCGAAAGCGGCACCGGCTGGCCGAGCTTTACCAAGCCGATCGACCCGTCGCATATTCTTCAGAAGACCGATAAGACGCTCTTTATGGACCGCACGGAAGTCCGCTCCAAGGAAGGCAACGCGCACCTTGGTCACGTTTTTGATGACGGCCCTGCGCCGACCGGTCTGCGTTACTGTATCAACTCTGCTGCCCTGCGTTTCATCCCGCGCGAGAAGATGCAGGAGGAAGGCTACGGCAAGTATCTCTATCTCTTCAACGAGAAGAAGTAGTCATCGCCTTGGCGCGGAGACTGTGCAGCGCCACGTAGGTTGGCCTGCGCAATTGGAACGCCGGCGGCGCAGCCGAGAGGGTCGGCTACACCAGGCGACTTGCAGGTTCTTTCGCTACTCGCTTTCGTAGCAGACCGGCGAGCACGGCCGCTCCAACGCCGAAGATCCAAAAGCCGGCCGGCTCCGGCACATCTACGACGTGCAGAATAATAGCATCGCTCGTTAGGCTAAGTGTTCCAGAGAAGCCTGCAGGCGTATTTCCCAGGGCCAGGTCCCCGAGTGTCAGGTTTGAGGGAGAAGCGAAGTCGATCAAGGTGTAATCGCTTCCCGCCACCAGTCCGGCGTTCGAAATATCAAAGAACGCCTGGCCGCTGCTGGAGAAAGTCAGCGATCCCGCGACTATCAGCAGATCTGATTGCGGCCCCAGCTCAAAAGCGAACCTGGATCCGCCGGTGATCGTGAGGTTGGAGTCAAGATTCAAGTTACCCGGGCTCAGGCCGGGCGCGATAATCCCGCCGCCCTGCAAAGTCACATCGCCACCGATGCGGCCATCACCGGCCAGGGTGGCGCCGCTTTCCACCGTGACCGCGCCGGTGCCGGTGGCGCTTCCGGAAAGATTGTGCGCCACGAGCGTGCCGCCGCTGATCGTGGTATTGCCGGAGTAAGTGCTGGCGCCCGACAAAGTGACAGTGCCGCTCTTTATTTCCGCGCTGCTGAAGTTTGAGATTGAGCCGGCATAACTAAAGCTATGGCCGGAACCGGGATCAATCGTCAGGGTATTTGTCCCGCTGCCCCCAGAGACATCGCCAATGATCGAGGCGCTGCCACCGGTAATATTGAGCGCATCATCGCCCGCCCCGAGATCAACCGCTGTCCCACTGCTGTCGGCAATGATCTGGCCCGCATTATTCACCGTGTCGCTATCCGCGCCGGTCTGGATGGCGGCGGCCGTTGCGCCGCCGCCTTCGATAACGCCACCGGCGTTGTTATTGATCGTCACCGTATAGCCACTCGCCGCGCCGAGCACCGCGATCCCAGAGTCGGTCTGGCCCTTAATCAACCCGCTGTTTGTGACCACCGAATTGGCATAAATCGGTTCCGGCGTCCCGCTCGTATCCACGCCCGCGAGAGTGATCCCGCGCCCGACTGCGTTAACATTGCCGTTCACAACATCGCCTTCGATCGTTCCGGAGTTAACAATCGTCCCGCCCCCGACCGTCACACCCTCGCTCGCGCCACCCGGGACGGCGCTGAAAGCATTTAGCGACTTGATTGTTCCTGTGTTCGTTAGGTTGACCACTCCGTCGACATCGACTCCGTCGCCGTCGCCCGTCACTCCGTTCCCGGTAATGTTGCCGTCATTACTGATCGTCACGACTTCATTGGCATTAAAGCCGTCGATATTGATCCCCGACCCATCGTCGCCCTGAATCGTCGCCCCGACGCCATTCGTGATTCCCATCGTAAAACTAACACTGTTATTGACCGCGCCGCCCGTGATCCCGTGACGCCCCCCTTCAATCAAACCCGCTCCGGAATTGGTTACGGTAACGCCGCTGTTATTCTGTGCGTCGATCCAGTCGCTGCTGCTTCCCGTGCTCGTCACCGCCTTGATCGTCCCCTCATTCGTCACAACGCCGTTGATCCCAGGTCGGACGGCATCGGCCTCGAACGCCTCGATCAACCCGGTCGAATAGTTATGCAGCACGTTGCTCCCGGTCGTGATCGCATTCCAATCGATGGCTTGCGAGCCACCCGCGGAAGCGTTGAGCGAGATCACGCTCCCGTAGTTGTTGAAAGTGATGCTGCTGTTCGACTTGTTCATCTGGATGGCATCCGCATCCGCAGTTTGCAGGAGCGCGTTCGCGTTGTTGTTCACCACCAAAGTCAGGCCGCCGGTGTTGTCGCGAATTCCGCGGCCAGTCCCGGTTTGCATGATCGTCCCGTCGTTCACGATCGTGGAACTGCCGGACACCGTGATCGCGACGCTGCTCCCGCTTACCTGCAGCGTTCCGGCGGCGGCGACTGTTCCCGTGCCGCTCCCGATCGTCTGCGCCGCCGTCACCGTGCCCGTGATAGGATTTGGGCCGGGATTGAACTGTGCCTCGACCGCCGGAATAGAGAGGATCAGAAAGACCCCAGGAAGAAAAGCTGCTACTCGAACTAATTTCATGCCCGCACCTCCTATCGTGCAAAGCGCGGCCTCGCGACAGATTTAGTGTTACATTCTCGCGTCGAAGATTTCCGTGCAAAACGCCCCATGCACCCAGGCGCAATACCGCATCGTTAGGTCGCTTCTTAAGATGATTTTGCTCAAGTATGATCGCGCGGCCCCCAAATAGCAGTGACTAGTGCGGTGTTACAGATGAAAGTGAACACTTCATCGGATTCGATTAATCCCGGAGAACCAGATTTCCACATGGTTGAGGCACGAGGAATCATAGCTCGACTGTATCAGAACTCCGAGTAACACTGCACTAAGGCATTCTGATGATTTGCGCGTTCTTCGTCCCGCTCCGCCGATGTTCCCGCGCAGGAAGCGCACCGCGCGCGACGGCACCTCGTTCCTGATCCCTCGACTGTCGCTCGTGATGGCTCAACTGCCACGGGCGCGGTGTCTTTTTTGCCGAAAGGAAGGAAAAGACCGGGCTCGATAACCCCGATCCAAGCGACGTGGCATCCACCCAACAACTAGCCAAAACACCACGCCATTCGGTTTTGTGAAACTCGAATCGGCTTGACTATTTCGCCTTGGAAACTTCACAATGTTTTCACGAACCAGAATTCCTCGGCCCCGTCCGGTTTCTTTCATCCCGCTTCCGTATTGGGGCTGGTTCTTTGTGCGGCTGGCATTTTGCTGGCGACCTTTAGCGTCGCTACGATCGCACAGGGCCGGGACCAGCGCGCCAGCTCCGCGAGTGCGCTGAAGCCACGCCCGCCGCTCGCTCCGACTGGGCCCGGTTGGTCAATCGTTACCTCGCCTAATGTCAGCACCATACTGTCCGACTACCTCAATGGTGGGGTGACGTGCGCTTCGGCGTCGGATTGCTGGGCCGTCGGCGAATATGAAGACGACACTGTCTGCAGTCACCCGCTCATCGAGCACTGGAACGGCACATCGTGGTCGATCGCCACCTCGCCCGATCCCGGGCCGGAAACCGTTCTCACAAGCGTGACGTGCGCTTCGGCGTCGGATTGCTGGGCCGTCGGCTCCGGCAGCACCCAAGCGCTCATCGAGCACTGGGACGGCACATCGTGGTCAATCG
>JBOHXL010000043.1:0-19616 GCA_050736975.1 Chthoniobacterales bacterium
GCCTCGGCCCTGGCGCGCTACAGGCCGCAGGATTTCAGCGCGCTGGTCGAGAAACACCGGATCCCTTTTCACGAGAAAAAACTGGGGCAACTGTTCTGCGATTCCAGTTCTCGCCAGATCATCGACCTGCTGCTCGCGGAATGCGCGCTGGCGGAGGTGGAGGTGCGCTGCGGATGCCGCGTGGGGTCGGTCGAGAAATCAAAGATCGGCTTTTCGTTAGGCACGAACCTCGGCGAGATGACATGCGATTCGTTCGTGATCGCGACCGGCGGTTTGTCGCTCGCACGGCTTGGTGCTTCCGACTTTGGCTATCGCATCGCGCAACAGTTCGGCCTGCGCGTCGCTGCGACCCGTCCGGGTCTGGTTCCGTTCACCCTGGCGGAGGACGAGCGCGTCGCATTCGCGGCCCTCAGCGGGTTGTCGCTCCCGATTGTCGCGCGGGCCGATAGCGCCTCCTTTGCCGAGGCGATGCTCATCACTCATCGCGGGTTGAGCGGTCCGGCGATCCTCCAGGTTTCTTCGTTCTGGCGCGAAGGTGGAATGGTCACGCTCGATCTCCTCCCGCAGCATCCCGGGGGCGATTGGCTGCGCGCGCAGCGCGATTCAAAACTCACTGCCCAGGCTTTGCTCGAGCGGGAGTGGCCGGCGCGTTTCGCCGAGCTGTGGTGCTCCCGTTACACCTCGCCCAAACCGCTCAACCAGATGCGGAAAACCGATTTCGAGCAACTGGTCCGTCTCCTCCATGCCTGGCCGATCCGGCCGAACGATACCGAAGGTTACCCCAAAGCCGAGGTCACAGTCGGCGGCGTCGAGACGAGCGAACTCTCCTCCAGAACGATGGAAGCGCGCCGTGTTCCCGGGCTCTATTTCATCGGCGAAGTGGTGGACGTGACTGGCTGGCTGGGCGGTTACAATTTCCAGTGGGCCTGGGCGAGCGGCCACGCCGCGGGGGAAGTGGCCTGACGAGAAAAAAGAGGCTGGCGATGCCGACGGCAATCAGGAGCATTGGAGCGAGGGAGAAGATGGCATAGAAAGCAAGGGCCGCGGCCAGGCGAAAGGTGTTGTCCTTCCACTATTCAAGCACCGTATTCTTCAGCATGATCCAGCCGTCACGCAGTTTGTTTTCGCCCTCCGTCCTTCTTAGTAATCGCGACTCCGGGACCAAAAGGTTCCGCTCATCTCCAAATTGGCCTAACGATCATTTTGCCCTAACGGAAAGTTGTCAGCGGGCTCCGGCCATCGCATGATCAGGAGAGCAAATGAAAACATGGATCGGCACCTCGGGCTTTCAATACACGGAATGGAAAGGCTCTTTTTATCCGGAAGATTTACCCGCGAGCAAGATGCTGCCGTATTTTGCCGAGCGGCTTTTTACGACTGAGATCAACTACACGTTTCACCGCATCCCCTCGCCCAAGACGATCGAGAACTGGCTGGCGCAGACCCCGGATAATTTTCGGTTCGCGCTCAAAGCGCCGCAAAAAATCACCCACTTCGCCAGGCTGCGCGATTGCCAGGACACGCTGGCTTATTTTTGCCGCGTAATCTCGGCCCTGGGCGGTCGGCTCGGCCCGGTCCTGTTCCAGCTCCCGCCCAATTTTAAGAAGAACGCCGATGTCCTGAGCGCCTTTCTGCGCGAGCTGCCGGCGCTCCGGGCCGCGTTTGAATTTCGCCATGAGTCGTGGCTCGACGACGAAATTTTTGCCCTGTTACGTGAGCACAAGATCGCGCTCTGCCTTGCCGAAACGGAAAAAATGAGCACACCGTTGGTTGCGACCGCCGACTACGGCTACCTCCGTCTGCGCCGGGAGGATTACGCTACGGCCGACGTCGAACGCTGGACGGATTTCGTCAGGCAACAATCCGCAACCTGGCAGGAAGTGTTCGTCTATTTCAAACACGAGGAAGCCGGGATCGGGCCGGAATTAGCCCGGCAGATGATCGAGTTGCTGGGCCTGAGATGAATGTTTTTCTCACCGGCGGCACCGGTTACATCGGGTCCCGTTTGATTCCCGCCCTGCAAGCTCGTGGCCACGAGGTCAGGGCTTTGGTGCGACCTGGTTCGCAAAAGAAGTTGCCCTCCGGCGTTCCAACGGTGGTGGGTGATCCGCTGCGGATGGACTCCTACACGAACGAGATCGCGCCAGCCGACACCTTCGTGCATCTGATCGGCACGCCCCATCCGAGCCCGGCCAAGACAAAACAGTTCCAGGAGATCGACCTTGTCTCGATCCAGGTCGCGAGCAAAGCGGCGCGCGAGGCCGGGGTGCGGCATTTTGTTTATCTAAGTGTGGCCTACCCGGCGCGCATGATGCAGGCGTTCATCGCCGTCCGGCAGCAGGGTGAAGCGATGCTGCGCGCGACCGGCCTGCCAGTTACATTCGTTAGGCCATGGTACGTGCTGGGTCCGGGTCATCGGTGGCCCTATGCCATTCTCCCGGTCTATTGGGTTATGAAACTGCTGCCTTCCACCCGGGAATCCGCCATACGACTCGACCTCGTCACGATCCAGCAGATGATCCGGGCCCTGGTCTGGGCGGTGGAAAACCCCCCGGAGCACGAGCGAATTGTCGACGTCCCGCAATTGCGCCAATTCGGCAAGGCCAGGATGCCTGCCGCCGCCGGCGATGAATAATTCGTCGATGGAAGAAATCGCGGCCAACCTCGCGCGAGTCCAGGCACAAATCGCCGAGGCGGCGCGGAAAAGCGGTCGCTCGCCTAACGAGATCGAGCTGGTCGCCGTCTCGAAGACGCATCCGGCCGAGAAAGTGCGGGCCGCGGTCGAGGCCGGCCAGCTACTTTTCGGCGAAAGCCGGGTGCAGGAAGCGCGGGCCAAGATCCCGCTTCTGCCCTCGCGCCTGCGCTGGCATTTCATCGGCCACCTCCAGAAAAACAAGATCCGCCACGCCCTCCCGCTCTTCGAGCTCTTTCACGGAATCGATTCGCTCGCCCTGGCCGGGGAGATGCAACGCATCGCCGAGGAAGAGGGAATGCGACCGCGCCTCCTGCTCGAGGTAAACGTGGCGGGCGAAGCGAGCAAACACGGATTTTCACCGGAGGCCCTGCGGCGCGATCTGGAAGCCGCACTGTCGTTAGGCCGATTAACGATCGAGGGGTTGATGACGATCCCGCCGCTCGCTCCGGAAGCGGAGGCGTCCCGTCCCTGCTTCGTCGCGCTGCGCGATTTGCGCGATCAACTGGAGACCGAATTCAACCTCAGGCTGCCGCAGCTTTCAATGGGGATGAGCGGAGATTTTTCGATTGCAATCGAGGAAGGCGCGACTCTGGTGCGCGTCGGGACGGCAATTTTCGGCGAACGTTCGCGCCCAAAAAGCGAGTGATTCGTTTCCCCTCGGACGGCGCATCCTCAGCCCGCCTCGGTTTGGATTGCCTCTCACGCGCGAATTGCTAGGCTTTGCTTGAATGCGCCTGGAACCGGTCAATATCGAGCAAATCGGGAGCGAACTCGCCATTCAGTGGAAGGATGGGACGGAGACGTTTCTGCCCCTCCGTTTTCTCCGCACCGCCTGCCCCTGCGCGGCCTGCGGCGGGGAGCCCGATGTGCTTGGCGATGTCGTTAGGCCAAACGTCAGTTATACCGATCAGAGCTTTGAGCTGCGCGGCTGGAACCTGGTCGGCGGCTACGCCTTCCAGCCAACCTGGGGCGACGGACATAATACCGGTCTTTACCCATTCGATTATCTCCGCCGGATCGATCCGGCCCGGCCTTCTTAAACGATGAACCGCCTGCTCAAGGTTGCGCTCCTCCTCTTTTTCTTCGCGCTCTGCGGGGCGGCGACGATCGCGACCCATCTCAGCGAGCAGCGCACTCCCGCCCCGGCGGCGCGGGAACTTTACTCGGTCGTGAACCGGCAACTCTCCGACTTTCGCGCGGCCGATTTCGAGAGCGCCTATCATCATGCCGCGGCCGGGGTGCAGGAAAGATTCTCGCGTTCGCAATTTGAGCTGATGATCCGGCGCGATTTTCCATCGCTGACCAGAGCGGCGCAGGTCGAGTTCGGCGCCGTCCGCGTGGCCGGGGCGGGCGCACTTGTTCCAGTTTATCTGACCACATCTGACGGCCTGACCCGCGCCTATCTTTACAGCTTCACCGCGGAGCGGGATGGCTGGAAAATCGACGGCGTGCAATCGCTCGGCCCGGAGCCGGTCCGGCGCCTTCCCGGCATCCATATCTGAGGAACGGTCCGCCCCGGCGTGGCCTAACGAACAGGCAGGGCAATGCGGAGCAGGCTCGTCCCGGGCGCGGTGGGTTGCAGTTCACTCCCGGCGGCATGCGCCGGGACAAGGAAAAATTCGCCGGGCACGATCTGCAGCGTATTCACTTCCACCGCCCCGTGCAGACAAACGAAAAGCGCGAAGGCCGCCTCGTCCGACGCGCGGCGCCCTTCCCTGAGCTGCCACTGTTCGACGACGAATTGCGGGCAGCGCACCAGTTCCTCGTCGTTAGGCGAGCGGATGACCTCCGGCTCGAAATCATCGAAGTCGATCGATTGCAAGGCTTCCTCAATTTGCAGCCGGCGCGGCGATCCATCGGCCGCGGCACGATTCCAGTCGAAGAGGCGAAAGGTTGTGTCGCTGTTCTCCTGGATCTCGATCAGCAGGTTACCGGCGCCGATGGCGTGCAACCGTCCACTCGGCACAAAAAGGGCGTCGCCGATTTTGACTTCGAACCGGTGGACGAGATCGGCGGCCCGGCCGGCCTGCAACGCCTGCTCCAGTTGCCTTCGGTCAACGCCACGCCGCAAACCGGAATAAATTTCGCCGCCCTCCAGGACGTACCACATTTCAGTTTTGCTCTCGCCGCCCAGCGCCCGGGCCGTCTCCGCATCGGGATGCACCTGGAGTGAAAGTTTGTCCTCGGCGTCGAGCAGCTTGGCAAAGATCGGGAAACGGGGCGCAGCCGGCATCATCTTGCCGAAAATCTCCGCCCGATGATCACGCCAGAGTTCGTGCAAGGTTTTCCCTTTCAAGGGTCCATGCCTAACGACACTCTGCGCTTCGGCGCGATCGACGATTTCCCACGACTCGCCAATTTTTTTGCCTGTCGGAAGTTTCTTGCCGAGCAAAGTCTCGAGCCGCCGTCCACCCCAGACCCGTTCCAGGAAGAGCGGCTCGAAAACGAGGGGTTGGACAGGCGTGACTTTCATTCGGCGGCGAGATTAACCCGAGTCCGCCGGTTTGTCAGACAGCCGCCGCCGCTTAAGGTGCGGGCTTGAAATTCCGCGGAATCCTGAGGGCCTGGCTGCCGGTCGTGTTTTGGATGGCGCTGATGTTTGTCGGTTCGACCGACCTGATGTCAGCCGAGCACACCTCCCGAATTTTGGTCCCATTTCTCCGCTGGTTGGACCCGAACATTTCGCCGGTCAGGATCGAGCAAATCCACCTTCTGGTGCGCAAGGGCGCGCATGTCACCGAATACGCGATCCTCACCGGATTGCTTTTTCGCGCCTTGCATGGGCTGATAGCCGGCTTCTGGCGGCGAGCGGCAGTGGCGTTTGTCCCCGCGATGATTTTCGCCGCCGCCGACGAATTCCATCAGACCTTCGTCCCTTCGCGCACCGGTTCGATCTATGACGTGCTGGTCGATTACTGTGGGGCGTTTCTCGGCATTTTGATTTGCCGCGTCATTTACCTGACGCTGGCGCGGCGATCTTCCGCCGGATGAAATCGCGTCGATCGAGATAATGGCGCGTGGCCTGACCCAGAAGTGAAAGCGCCCGGCGACGGCAAATCGTTCAGGCTCCAATTCCATTTTCACGGCGACCTGCCGTTTTTCGTCAGGCCAACGCGCGGGGCCAACGGTGTCGTTAGGCAGCTACAGGAAAAGACCTCGGTCAAGGATGCGATCGAGGCCTGCGGCGTGCCGCACCCCGAGATCGATCTCATCCTGCGCAACGACGCGCCGGTCTCTTTCCGAGATTGCGTGGCGTCAGACGCGAAGATTGATGTTTATCCGGTCACAACAAATGCAGATCTTTTCCCCAATGCGCGTCTCCAGCGGCGCAACATTCACCGCTTCGTGGCCGACGGACATCTCGGCAAGCTGACACGCGATCTGCGATTGTTAGGTCTCGACGTAGCCTATCTTCCGATTGCTTCGGACGCGGAACTGGTCGCCGTTTCCGTGGCGGAGAATCGGGCGTTGCTCACCCGGGACCGGCTTCTTCTGATGCGGACCGCGGTCACGAGCGGCTATTATCCCCGCTCACAGAGGGCAGAGGAGCAAACGCGCGAGGTCATCGTGCGCTTTGATCTGGGCGCCATTATCGCACCTTTCACGCGCTGCCTGCGCTGCAACGGATTTCTTGCCGCGGTTTCAAAAAGCGACGTGCTGGGGAAGCTGGAGCCGCTGACCAAAATCTATTACGAAAACTTCCGGCGCTGCCGCCAATGCGGCCAGATTTATTGGAGCGGATCGCACTTTGAGAAACTGCAGAAACGCATCGAGCGGCTGCTGGGCGATTAGAAGCGACGGCGGGCAAATTCGCGGGCGGAGTCGCTTTTCTGATTTTCATCTGGAAAAAGCCGGCCCGCATTTTTCTCCGGCGCGGCCGCCCTGGCTTCGCGCTGCGCTCCAAGCGAAGGCTGGGCCTGAAAGGATTTGAACCTTTGACCCTGCGCTTATCAAGCGCATGCTCTAACCAGCTGAGCTACAGGCCCGGGAGGCACGAAGCAGCGCGCCGAGGGAGTGAATAGTGATGGGTGATCGGTAGTTGGTCAAGGCGCCCATTCACGATTCACGGATGCACGCCAAGGCAAATCTTCCTTCGCGAGCGCGATTCACAATTTGGCTCAACGAACTTCCATGTAAGTTGTCGAACGCATGGTGAAATTTCAGCTCGCGCTCGCTGGGCTCCTGATCGCTTCCATTGCCCTCGCCCGGGCAGCCGTGCCGGAACCGGAGAAGCCCGTTTCCGTTCCGCCGCTCCATTTCCAACACGAGACTTTGCCTAACGGATTGGAGGTTTATTCGGTGGAAGATCATTCCAGCCCAACCGTCGCGATCCAGGTCTGGTATCACGTCGGGTCGAAGGACGATCCGGAGGGACGGAGCGGATTTGCCCATCTTTTCGAGCACATGATGTTTAAAGGCAACCAACACCTCACGCCCGACACGTTCGACGAACTGACGGAAAACATTGGCGGCGAAAATAACGCCTACACCGCGGAGGATGTGACCGTTTATCACGAGGTCGTGCCCTCGAATTATCTCCAGCCGATCCTGTGGGCGGAAGCGGAGCGCATGTCGTCCCTCGCGATCAACGAGAAGAATTTCAACTCGGAACGCGACGTGGTGGAGGAAGAATATCGCCAGCGGATCCTGGCCAACCCCTACGGCGAATTCTATCTCGACACGATCAGGAATTCCTACGCCGTTCATCCCTACAAACGGCCGGGAATTGGGAACATGGCGGACCTGGACGCTTCCAAGCTGCCGGAGGTGCGCGCCTTTCATGCCACCTTTTACCGGCCGGACAACGCGACTCTTATCGTCGTCGGTGATTTTCAGCCTGACGAATTGCGCAATTGGATCAGGAAATATTTTGGCGCGATCAAGAAACCGTCGGAGAAAATTCCGCGGGTCACGGCGAAAGAGCCGCCCCGGCAGAAGGACAAGGAGATCGTCGAATACAGCGCGCAAGCTCCGCTGCCAGCGATCGCGATCACCTATCTCGCGCCGTCCATCCGGAGCGAGGACACGCCGGCCCTGCAACTCGCGGCGGAGATCCTCGCGGGTGGCGAATCCTCCCGGCTTTACCAGGCGCTGGTCTACCGGGAGCAGGTCGCGCAACAGGTTTCCTTTGATGCCGACCTGAACGAGGACCTCGGTCTCCTGACCACGCGGATGATCCTGGCGAGCGGCAAGTCGCCGGCCCAAGCCGAGGCTTCGCTGCGCAAACAGATGGACGACGTCTTGCAAAATGGCGTGACGGAAGCGGAGCTGGAAAAAGCAAAGAATCGCTTTCTCACCGGCAAGCTGCTGGAGCGCGAGACGAACAACGGCAAAGCGAGCGCGCTGGGGGAAGCGGCGGTGCTTTACGGCGATCCGAATCGGGTCAACACCGATCTCACCCGGCTGCAGGCTGTGACCACCGCGCAGATCAAGGAAGTCCTCAATCGCTACCTCTCCGGCAAGAAAAAGGTCGTGATCGAATATCTTCCCGAATCGATGAAGCCTGCGGCCAAGAAGGAGGCGAAGAAATCGTGATAACTGACCGCGAACAGCCTTGTCATCCCGAACCGGGTTGGCGCGACGAGGAAGTCCACAAGCAACTCCGGACCCGGCTTGGGAATTCCCTCTCCGTTTTTCAGCGGATCGGGATGACAAGCATGGTGGCGAGCGCTTTCTGCCTAACGACTATCGAATCGGCCTGGGCAATCGGCGGAGTCGACCAGCCGCCGGCGCCCTCCGCGAAACACGAAACCAAATTTGCAACCCCCAGGGAAACACATCTGGAAAATGGGCTGCGCGTCATCGTGGCCGAGCGCCCGGGCCTGCCGCTCCTCGCCGCGCAACTCGTGGTGCGGAGCGGTGCAGAAGTCGATCCGCCGAAGCTGGCCGGCGCCGCCAGCATGACCGGTTCATTATTAACCAAGGGCACCGACACCATGTCGGCGCCGGAGATCGCGAGCGCGATCGAGTCGTTAGGCGGCTCGATCGATTCCGGCGCGGGTTGGGACGCTTCCGCCGCGAGCGTGGTCGTGATGTCGGACAAAGCCGACGCCGCGCTAAGAATCCTGTCCGACGTCGTCAGGCATCCCGCTTTCAAAGAGGAGGAGATCGATCGGTTGAAGAGCCAGCTGCTCGACGGCTTGCGGGTCGCTCTGCAGCAGCCGGGTTCGCTCGCCCGCTTCGTCGCAGCCCGAGTCGTTTTTGGTGCGGGCGCCTATGGGCACGCTGCCTCCGGCAATCTTGAGACGGTGAAGGCGATCGGGCGGCCTGAGATCGTGGAGCTTTATCAAAAATACTACCAGCCACGGAACGCGGCCTTTGTGCTGGCGGGCGATGTAACCCTGGAACAAGGAAAGGCGTTCGCGGAAAAATATTTCGGCGATTGGAAGAATGGCGCGACCTCGCCTGACGAATCGGAGTTGCGCTCGGGCGCGGCGGATTGGAGACCGGAGAGCCTGGTGGTTGATATGCCGGAGGCGGGCCAGGCCGCGGTGATGGCGGCGCGGCCCGCGATCAAGCGCGCTTCGCCCGATTATTACGCGGGGCTGGTCGCGAATGCGGCGCTCGGCAATGGTTTTGTTTCACGGCTCAATCGCGAGATCCGGATCAAGCGCGGGCTGAGTTACGGCGCGGGCAGCTCGCTCGATCCACGGCGCGAGGAGGGCCCCTTCAGCGCTTCCGCCCAAACCAAGAATGAATCCGCGGCGGAGGTGGCAGGGCTGATGGAAGCGGAGTTAAAACGCCTGGTGAGCGATCCGGTGACGGGCGAAGAATTGAAATCGCGCCAGGCAGTCCTGACCGGCCGTTACGCGCGAGCGCTGGAGACGAATCAGGGGTTCGTATCGCAAATGTCCGACATCGCAACCTATGATCTGCCGCTCGACACACTCGACAAATACATCCCGTCGGTCGACGCTGTAACGAGCGATGCGGTGACCGCTTTCGCCAAAAAATATCTCGCCCAGCCGATCAGTCTGGTCGTCGTCGGCAAAGCCAGTGCCTTCCTCGACGCACTGAAAAAGAGTGTGCCCGACTTAAAAGTGATCGAACAAAAAAATCTCGATCTGAATCGCGCCAACCTGACGAGGTAACACAGGCTTCGAGTCCGCATGACGTGACAGCCGAGACGGCTCTGTTACGCAAGCCGCTCGGCGTAAAGCTCGCTCCAGCGCGACTGGTTCATCGCGCACATCGGGACCGCTTCCCATTCTCCCGTCGCGCGATTTTTGACCGCGCCTTTGAAGACGCAGGCCTCGAGGCGAGTGCGGGTCACGGGATCGTCAGGCGCATTGGCGACTCGCCTCGCGTCCATGAAATTATGCGTGCCGATATTAATCGTGTGGGCGCGCCCGGTGACGAGCGCACGGAGAAACGGCGGCGGGATTTGTCCAGAAACGATCAAGCCCAGGACGCGCGCCAGGCTGCGGCCGGCCAGTCGCGGATGACGGACGAACGCACCGGCGACGCGATAAGGAAACAACGACGCCCCATCGTCCGAGTCGGTCGTCATGGTCGAGATCGCCCCGATCGCGGCCAGGATATCGGCGAAAAGACGTTTCGTTTCGTCGTCGTTAGGCAGGAGCGGCCGGGAGCGGCCTCGCCTTTGCTCGATGAGCAAGGTTGCTCCCTGGTTGCACTCCGGATGCCCGCCGAGGTAAGCGCTGCCATCGAGCTGCCAGCCCATTCCTTCGCAGAGTTTCTGCCAGACGACTGCTGGTGTGACCGGATGCTCGGAAAAAATCGTGCGCCCGGTATTTGCCTCCGGCTGAAAACTCAGAATGCGCCAGATCCTTGAGCGCGCTGGATCGGCCAGAAACCAGCGCACCACCTCCGCGACCGATTCGATGTTTCGTTCTGTGACCGTGCAGTTATGCGCCAGCTCCAGCGGGAGGCGCGTGCGCGCGCGAATCCTGCGCGCCAGGTCCGTGAATGCTTCGCGCACCGGATGCAGATCTGTTTCACTCGTTAGGCGGTTGATCGGGAAGCCGTGCCGCCCCGCCTGCGTCATGTCGATGTGGACCGCGACCTGACGTAACCCGCCGTCGGTGACGAGCGCCTCGAGAAACTCGGGATGCTCGAGCAATGTCTGGCCGTGCGTCATGAGCATGGGCACAAGGCCGACCTCGACCGCGTGCCGCACGATCTTGATCAACTCGCTTTGCCGTCCGGCGCGCCAATAGGCATCGGCCACATCGCCACCGGTGATCTGGAGCCCGCCGCCGGGACCTTGGAAACGGCGGTTGGCTTCGATCTGCTCTTTCATTTCCGCGAGCGACGGGATCGGCACCTTGTTGGCGTTCGCCGGCAGATAGCAATGCGTGCAACGAAAAGAACAATAGCTCGCGCCAGTGGTAAACCCGCAATGCGTGAGATGGCGGCCGGCCAGTTGATTCGGGGTCTGTAATTCGTCAGGCAAGGACGCCCAGCGCGCGTTCAACAAGGCCTGCTTTTCGGGATCGATCGGAAAGCGAAATGCCTGCCAGCGCGCACCCCACTTAGTCATCGCTCGCCGCCTCCGCAAACGCCACCTCGCCCGCGCGCAAATCGAGCTCCACTTCCGCTGGCGTTCCAAAAATGCGCGCCCGTTCCTGGTCAAACTCGCCTTCCCACCGCGCCACCACCACCGTGCCAAGACAGTTGCCGATCACATTTACGCAGGTGCGGCCCATATCCATCAACTCATCAACGCCAAAGATGACTGCGACACCGATCGGGCCGAGCCCGGAAGGCAGAAAACTGTTCAGAGTGGCGAGTAAGATCACGAGCGAAGAGCGCGGCACGCCGGCCACGCCCTTCGAGGTGATCATGAGCGCGAGCATGGTGGTGATCTGTTGCCCCAGACCAATGTGATGGCCGGTAGTCGTCTCGGCCGCCTGAGCAACGAAAACCGAAGCCATCGCCAGGTAGAGCGTCGAGCCGGTGAGGTTAAACGAGTAACCCGTGGGCATGACCAGTCCCACGATGTGCGGAGGAACACCAAAGCGTTCCATCGATTCCATCGCCAGGGGCAGGGCCGATTCGCTGCTCGTGGTGGCGAAGGCGAGCGCCGCCGGTTCGCGCACCGCCCTAACGAATTGGCGTAGCGGAATGCGGAGAAGCAAAGTGATGCCGCCAAACACCAGCACGATCAAAATCACCAGGGCGACATAGAGCGAGAGGATGAGATTGCCAAGGTTGAACAGAACCCCAAGCCCTTGTGTGGCCACGGTGTGCGCCATGGCCGCGCCCACGCCGATCGGCGCGAACATCATGACGTAGTTGGTAAACTTGAACATCACCTGCATCAGGCTCTCCGCCACGGACACGATTGGCTTGCCCTTGTCTCCAACCGCCGAAACCGCCATCGCGAAGAGGACGGAGAAGGCAACGATCTGAAGGACTTCCCCATGCGCCATCGCGTCGATCACGCTTGCGGGAAAGATGTGAGTAACGATTTCCAGAAGCGTCTTGGGATGGGTCTGTGCGACGGTCTTGACGACCTCGTTAGGCCCGGCCACCAACGCCACGCCGATCCCGGGTTTTGTCAGGTTCACCACCGCGAGCCCGATCGCGAGCGCGGCGGTGGTTGCGATCTCGAAGTAAATGATCGCCTTCAAGCCCATCCGCCCGACCTTCTGCAGGCTGCCCGCTCCAGCGATCCCGACCACGATGGTCGAGAAAACGAGCGGCGCGATGATCGACTTGATCAGGTTGAGAAAAATATCGCGCAGGAAATAGACCTTGTTCCCCCAGTCCGGCCGCAGCCAGCCGATGAACCCGCCGACAATGAGGCCGATGAAGATCTGGACGGTGAGCGAGGGCCGATACCAGGGGCGAGGGGATGGCATGGAACCTTGGGCACTCGCTGAACTCATCATCGTGAGCGGTACCAGAAATCGACGCGCTGAGAAAGGCCGATCGCCAATTCTCTCGGGTAGGGTGGGCGTCCCGCCCGCCGGCGAAAGCGTCTCGCTTTGGCGAACTTTCGAAAGACCGTTTTGGCAGGATGCCAAAACCGGCGGGCGAGACGCCCACCCTGCCCGGGACGTGGCACTGCTTGCTTTCCATCCCTCACCGGGTGGGTTCCATTGCCGCCATGTACTTGAGAGAGCTTCGCTGCACCGGCTGCGGCTTGCGACACGATTGTTCGGTCCTGCAGAACCTCTGCAGCGCCTGCCAGAAACCGCTCTTCGCCGACTACGATCTGGCGGCGATCGCACGCGCGCTGACCCCGCAGGCGCTGGCGACGCGAGAGAAATCGCTCTGGCGATATCGTGAACTCCTGCCCCTGCCACCGGAGGTCGAGCCGGTTTCGTTAGGCGAGGGCGGGACACCGTTGCTCCGGGCGCGACGTTTCGGCGAGCAGATCGGCCTGACGAATCTCTGGATCAAGGATGAAGGGCAGAATCCGACCCAGAGTTTCAAGGCGCGCGGGATGGCGGTGGCGGTTTCGATGGCGAAATATCTCGGCGCGACCAGGCTCGCCGTGCCGAGCGCGGGCAATGCCGGCGGCGCGCTCGCCGCCTATGCCGCGCGGGCCGGACTCGAAGCGCACATCTTCATGCCGCGCGACACGCCAAAGGCCAACGTGATCGAATGTCGCGAGACGGGTGCGCAGGTGACGCTGATCGATGGCTTGATCACCGACTGCGGGGCGGAAATTGCTCGACGCAAGCAAGCCGAAGGCTGGTTCGATGTTTCAACTTTGAAAGAGCCGTATCGCGTCGAAGGGAAAAAGACGCTCGGCTACGAACTGGCGGAACAGTGTGAATGGGAGTTACCTGATGTGATTCTTTATCCCACTGGCGGAGGCACCGGCTTGATCGGGATGTGGAAAGCCTTCGACGAGATGGAGTCGTTAGGCTGGATCGGCGCGAAACGGCCGCGGATGTTCTCGGTGCAGGCGCGCGGCTGTGCCCCGATCGTTAGGGCGTTCGAGGCCGGCGCGGAGAGCGCGGAAGAATTTCAAAATGCGCACACGCTCGCCTCCGGACTGCGCGTGCCAAAGGCAGTCGGTGATTTTCTTATGCTCAACATCCTGCGCGAATCCAAGGGCGGCGCGGCGGCCGTCGATGACGACGAGATGATTCGGACGACCCGCGAAGTCGGCGCGAAGGAAGGCCTCTTCGTTGCTCCGGAGGGAGCCGCCTGCTTCGCTGCTCTGCGTTCCATTTGCGCGGCAGGGAAAATCACGTCGAACGATCAGATCGTGATTTTCAACACCGGATCAGGAATCAAATATCTTGAGTGCTACGAGTAGTCAGCCTTTGTGCACTCGCTGCGACAAACCCTCGTCGCCCCGCTCAGAATTGACCCTGATTCGCCTCTTCAGACAACGCGTTGACGTGATAGTGTGGGCTTCGGGACTTCTTTAGCCTGACGCTTCATGCCCAAAAAGAGTTCACGAGTCCGCGCGAGAGCGGCACCGCGCTCGCGCATTCAAACTGAGTACGCGATCAGCGCCGGAATTTGTGTCTTTCTCGTCGCGATCGTCTGGGCCGTGTTCGGTCAAACGCTCGAATATACATTTCTGAACTATGACGATGATGATTACGTCTACGCCAATCCAAACATCACTCGCGGCTTGACGAGCGGCGGGCTGCGCTGGGCCTTCACCCACGTTCATGCGAATAACTGGCATCCGCTCACGACTCTCTCTCACATGCTGGATTGTCAGCTCTACGGCCTGCAACCGTGGGGCCCCCATCTCTCCAACGTCCTGTTGCATGCGGCTGCGGCCATCCTCCTGTTCCTGGTGCTGCGAAACCTGACCGGCACCCTTTGGCGCAGCGCCTTTGTCGCGGTCCTCTTTGCCATTCATCCGCTGCGCGCAGAATCCGTCGCCTGGATCTCGGAACGGAAGGACGTCCTTAGCGGAGTGTTCTTCATGCTCACGCTTTGGTCTTATGGTCGCTATGCACGCAGCGAACGCCACTCGTCAGGCCGATACCTGACCGTGCTGGTTTTTTTCGCGCTCGGTTTAATGTGTAAACCGACGCTGGTAACGCTTCCATTTGTCCTTCTCCTCCTGGATTACTGGCCGCTCCAGCGTCTTCCGACCGCCGGCCCCCACAAAACGTTCTTCAACGCCTCGAGACAACTGATCCTGGAAAAAGTGCCGTTCTTTGTTCTGACCGCTGCCTCATGTGTCGTGACGATTCTGGCCCAGGAGCAAGCCTTGGAGAGAAGTTTTAAGCCAGATTTTGGCCAGCGCATCGGCAACGCAGTCGTGTCTTACGCGGCCTACCTCGGAGAGACTATTTACCCGATGCATCTTGCAGTGTTATATCCATACCACCCGGGCTACCCGGGAGTTGGCAAGGCGCTTCTTGCCTTCCTCCTCTTGCTCGCCATCACGGTGCTCTTTTTCGCCTGGCGCAAGAGGTATCCATACCTGTTTGTCGGCTGGTTGTGGTTTCTGGGGATGCTGGTTCCGATGATTGGGATTGTGCAGGTCGGCCTTCAATCGCGGGCCGATCGCTACACCTATTTGCCTCAGATCGGTCTGTGCATCGCCGCGACCTGGGGCGCGGCAGAGTTGTTCGGGAAATGGCGTCACGGCCGCGCCGTGTCAGCTGTTACGGCTCTGCTTTTGGTGACAACATTGGGCGCACGCACCTATGACGAGACCTCGTACTGGCGGAACAGCGAAACCCTTTGGAATCATGCGATAGAAAATACCTCCGGGAATCCCGTTGCTCAGACTAGCCTCGGCACTGTGTTGCTGAAAAAAGGGGACATGGGACAGGCCGCCAGGCATTACCAAGAAGCTCTGAAGCTGGAGCCAGACTCCGTCCTTATTCACAGCGATCTGGGGAAAGCTTTCGAGCGGGAAGGCCGGATCGATGAAGCAATGGCCGAATTCCAAAAAGCTCTCCAGCTCAAACCCGACTACGCGGACGGCTTTTACGACCTGGGGAATGCCTGCATGGACAAGGGACAGATCGAGCAGGCGATTAGCTACTATGAAAGGGCGGTCCAAATTAAACCTGAGCTCGCCGGTGCTTACAATAACCTGGGGAATGCTCGTCTTCGACTTGGGCAATTAGATGAAGCCATTGCGAATTATCGAAAAGCCATCGCGCTCAGGCCAGATTTGCCGGATCCACGCTACAACCTCGGTAACGCTCTTTCCAGAGAGGGTAACCTCGACGAAGCGATTGCCTCCTACGAAGCAGCTTTGCGGATACGGCCCAAGTCCGCCATAGCTCATAACAGGTTAGGTGTTGCTCTGGCAGCGGCTGGAAGAACAGGTGAAGCGTTGGAACACCTTGAGGAATCGCTTAGACTCGATTCGAATAACCCGGAAACGCATCGCAACCTGGCAAACGTCCTGGCCCGCCTTGGAAGGCGGGATGAAGCTGTGACCCAACTCACCGAGGCGTTGCGCCTTCGGCCCGGGGACACGGAAACAATGGAACAGTTACATGAACTTGAGGGTCAAAATTAAAGCGCCTTCCTTTCCCGGAATCCATCCGGCGGTGACGCTCGATGGAATGGAGCGCTATTATTGGCGCGGGAGGGGACGGCTTGTTTCGCGGCTTGCGTTGTCTCCATCCGCCTATCCAGGAATGCGGCCCTGACATTTTTGACTTTGCCTCACAAACGCTTCCGGGCGAACGCCCGTCCGGATGCAGACTTCAGGTACCGTTCAAATTCGGAGGCGTGGCTCCGATCGCGGAAGGCGACAGACGTCTTCAACCGCCACGGTTTCCACTTGGCCGTATGCGGGACGCGACCCGCATTGTGGTTTTTCAGACGGTTGCACAGATCATCGGTCAGTCCTGTGTAGAATCGCTTTTCGTCGATTTCACTCTGAAGGATGTAGACGTAGTGCATCGAGGGGCTTGCCGAGTCGTAGCTCGCCGCGTTCGCTTGGCAAGCAGAAAAGGGCCCGCCTTCGCCACGGCTACGGCGCGACAGTGGCTTGCCGAGTCGAAGCTCGCGCGATTCCTGTGGACGAGGGGCAAATGGTCCGCCTTCGCCGGGGCTGCGGCGCGACAGTCTACGCTCACCTCTGCGACGCGAGCGTAGACTGGAGGCAAGGGGATTCGAACCCCTGACTTCCAGCTTGCAAAGCTGGCGCTCTACCAACTGAGCTATGCCCCCGGGAAAGGCCGCAACTCTAGGGCCCAACTGCGCGGTTGGCAAACCGTTGAGCGAGCGCGCCAGACACAAGCGGATTCCAGGAATGATTCCAGCGCCACTGAGGCGCCGCTTTTATGTTGCACTGTCGGCGAGCTGCTCGTACCGTGCGGGCGATGTTCGCCAAAGCGAGCCGACAGGTGGTCGCACTTGCGCTTTGCTTGTCCATCGGCGGTCATTGGTTCTGCCTGCAATCAATCGCCTGGGCAAACATGATCGTTGTTTATTCGCAACATTGCTCACTTCCACAGGCAATCGCCCAAACGTTCGACGGCCAGCATCCTTGCGACCTTTGCAAGCACATCAGCAAGGCGCGGGAGAAAGAGAAAAAGCAGGACACACAGCGGTCCTTTGCCAAGACGGATCTCATCTGCACGACGCGGCACATGGCGCTTCTGCCACCGCTTGTTCCTTTCCATTATCCGGGCTTAAACAGCACATCTCGTCGGGCTTTCCAAGAGACTCCTTATCCTCCGCCGCGCCTCGCGCTGATCTAGCGCAGAGCGCGGAAAAGAGAGCGACCCCGTGCGAGTGCACGAACGGTCGTATCTCCCGCCACTGAACGGCCAGCCAGGCTTACTCGCCGGGCTGGCCAAACACAGGAGGACTTTTTATGCAGAAACGATTTTACTTATTTCGCCAGTACTGCGGACTCGCGCTCGCACTGGCAATTCTGGCAGGCGCTCAAACCGCCTGGGGGTGCGCGTGTGGATGCGATATCTTTGAAGTGGGGACGAGCTCGATGCTGCCCACTCGTCCCGGCTGGATGGTGTTCGCTAACTATGATTTCCAAGACCAGGATCAGAACTGGTCAGGCACATCCCCAGCGCCTGCCTCGCATAACGATGACAAGGACATCACAACCCACTTCACCGACTTGGGTGTGCAATACCTGGTTAATTCAAGCTGGGGCATCCAGCTGGAGGTGCCCTATGATTTCCGTTCGTTTACAACGATCACGGAGGAGGGAAAACGAGTGACCGATCGCTGGAGTCAATTTGGGGACGTCCGACTCGAGGGGCTTTACACCGGATTTTCAGCCGACCTCTCGGCCGGCGTGAACCTCGGGGTCAAGCTTCCCACGGGAGACTTCAAATTCGATCCGAACGTGGTCGACCGTGACACTGAGCTTGGAACCGGCAGCACCGATATCCTGATGGGCGGGTTTTACCGTCATCATATTAGCCTGCGCGCGAAACTGTTTTGGTTTGGGCAGACGGAGCTGGATTTGCCGGTCCTAACACAGGATCACTACCGGCCCGGGCTGTCACTCGATAGCGCGATCGGAATGTATTACGGCGGTTGGCATGTCGGCGGCGTCAAAATTTCCCCGGTCGCACAGGTGATTATCTCAGAGCGGACCAGCGATGGGGGTGCGGCAGCCTCCCGTCCGGTCGCGTCCGGCTTTCAAAGGGTCCTCCTTTCACCCGGGCTCGAGGTCGATGTCCATCCGGTGAAATTCTACGCCGACGCGGAGGTCCCGGTGTATCAGAACTTCGTCGGCAATCAAGTCGCCGCGCCGGTGCTAATTAAAGCAACTGTGTCCTATGAGTTTTGAATCATGAACTGTAGCCGTCGCCCTGTGGGCGGCGCGAGTGCGACGCGGTAACCGCCTCTGCCACACCCATGCTCACGCTTCGCCCTGTAGCCGTCGCCCTGTGGGCGACGTGAGTATCGGCATGCCTACCGCCTTGCCACGCACGTACCCACGCTTTGCATAGCGAAGCGGCTACAACGGCGACAGATCCTTCGTCGCCCGACTCGCGAAGTGCAGGACACGCTTTAGTCTTCGCGGCAATGAGTGCGAAGTTCCCGCTGCATCGCAGTCAAAGCGTGAGCGCTCGTCCAATGACTGGCGCGTGGCAGCCTTTCGTCGAGTCAAAGGATAAAAAAAGCCGGACCGTATATGCGGTCCGGCTCTTATAATTTCTCAGCGACTCCTGAATTGTGCGTTACCGTTTCGATCTTCTCTGAGCTCTGGTTTCTTTCGATTCCAGAGTCTTCACGGCATCTCCAAAACCCCGAAGGATTTGGGTCTTAGCCGTCGACCTGCGCCTATCGGCAAAGTAAGAAGTAAGAATTCAGAAGTAAGAGATTTCTTCCTTCATCCTTCTACCTTTTTCCTTCCGCAGGCACTTCTCCTTAGAAAGGAGGTGATCCAGCCGCAGGTTCCCCTACGGCTACCTTGTTACGACTTCATCCCAGTTACCGCTCATAGCGTAGGGCGCTGCTTCCCTTGCGGGTTGGCGCGCGCACTTCGGCTACAAGTGACTTCCATGATGTGACGGGCGGTGTGTACAAGGCCCGGGAACGTATTCACGGCGCCGTAGCTGATGCGCCATTACTAGCGATTCCGGCTTCATGGAGGCGAGTTGCAGCCTCCAATCCGAACTGGGCCCAGTTTTACTAGATTTCCTCCACCTCGCGGTCTCGGATCGTTCTGTACTGGGCATTGTAGTACGTGTGCAGCCCTGGCCGTAAGGGCCATACTGACTTGACGTCGTCCCCACCTTCCTCCCCGTTTCACAGGGCAGTCTGAACAGAGTGCTGTCCAATCAAGGACGTGGCAACAGTTCACAGGGGTTGCGCTCGTTGCGGGACTTAACCCAACATCTCACGACACGAGCTGACGACAGCCATGCAGCACCTGTGCAAATTGTGTCTTTCGACACTCACGCGCTTTCACGCGCTTAGAGATGCATGTCAAGGCCAGGTAAGGTTCTTCGCGTTGCATCGAATTAAGCCACATACTCCACCGCTTGTGCGGGCCCCCGTCAATTTCTTTGAGTTTTAATCT
>JBOHXL010000044.1:0-13602 GCA_050736975.1 Chthoniobacterales bacterium
ACAATGCGCTCATAAAGTTGCGAATAGTGAACCCCGGCTCACCCAATGTCCAGCAACGATCTTGCCGATCCAGCCTAGTCTTCGATCGAGAATTTCGTATTCCATGCACAGCGGGATGCCTTTCTGCCCGGTTCCGGCTCCCCTGGAACTATGGAATGAACAGAAATTAGGTGATTGACACCTTTTCTAAAATTTATAATCCTCGAAGCGTCGAGGAATTAAAGTTGTGATAAGAGAAATAAGATTTCTGACCTCCAGCCATGCATAATTTACTGACGGTCAAGGAAACCGCGAAATATCTCCGTATCCCGCTGCCGACCGTTTATTACCTGGTGCAGCGCGGGCAGTTGCCCGCGATCCAAATCGGCGGGCGCTGGCGGATTAAGAAGGATTCGCTCGACAAGGATATTCTGAAGGAGGATCGCTCCGGCCAGCCCACGGTGCTGGTGGTGGATGACGACTCCAGCCTGCAGAATCTTTTCAAAGTTTTTCTCAAAAAGATCGGCTTGAGCCGCGTTGTGGTGGGGACGGTAAAAGAGGCGATTGCGGCACTCGAGAAGCAACGCTTCGATCTGCTCTTTCTCGATCTGAAACTGCCCGATGGACCGGCGGACGATGTCTACGACACGGCCAAGGAAATCGATCCGCAACTCCCGGTCGTGGTCATCACGGGTTATCCCGATAGCGAAATGCTCAATCGAATTCTCGCCAAAGGCCCGGTCACGGTCTTGAAAAAGCCGCTCAAAGTTGACCAGCTCAAACAGGCTGTCCGGATACTCGGGCCGAAGGAAGCGTCCAAGGCCGCCGCCTGAGCCCGGCGGCGCCGGGTAAACCGTGATCGGTAAGCCGGGAAGCCCTGCCCCCGCTTCAAGCCTCCGATCTTTCGGTGGTCCTCCCTTGACGGATCATCGTTCATTATTCATTTATCACTTCGGCGTGCCGCGCGGTTAGCTCAGTGGTAGAGCACTACCTTGACACGGTAGGGGTCACAGGTTCGAACCCTGTATCGCGCACACCTTTTCTCCCTCGACGGCATCGATTTACGTCGAGCACCGGAAACGCGCGTGAGGCGATCGTAACACTTCACTGTAACACTTTTTGTTTTGGCAGCGGCTCCGATCAAAACCGCGTCGTCTCCAGTTTTTCCATGAACTTGTGGATGCGATTCTCTAGAGTGCGCGCAGGAAAAGGTCCTGCATCTGTGTTCGCAGCACCTCGGCGAGATAAAGCAGACCTTTGTCATCGACATAGGATTCGGAAATTTACCTCTACCACGACCATCGCGGCGCTCATTTTCCTCGCATCAAAGTTCCCGCATCGTCAGTTCAACAGCGTCCGAGCTCTGCGTTCTTTCCGGCATCGGGCGCACGGCGATGTCGCAGATCAAGAACGCTCGCGACAACCCCTTTTGCTCGGCAAATGCACCCTGCAACGACTGGACGCCTGGCTTGCCAAGCACCCCGGCTGCAAGCAAAAATACGGTTCGCGGCTTGAGGAGGGATCTGCAACATGCCGAGAGGAATTCGCAAGAGCATCACGATTCCCGGCTGTTCGTTCCGATGATCAGCAACGGTACAAGGAATTGAGATATCTTCTCTTCGCACCATACGCGGTGGAGTTGGTCTGTAACGATTTGCGGTCCGATGCGAAACACACCATCACGCTCGAACTGGCGCGCGACACCCGTCCCGGGCAGGACGCCGTGGATCGAGAACTCGCCCGACGCTGTCGGCCGGGCAAAGGACGCGAAGCGCTCGCGCAACTCGTCAAGCGCGTGGGAATCGTCGCGCACAGCCGGCACGATTTCCCTCTGGTTTCGCTGAGCGCGGTGACGAACTGGTCACGCTTCCATTCGATTATTTGCCGTCTCGCGGACGCGCCGTGGCAGAGCCTGTGGTATCGCTTATTCTCCGCGTACATCACCCCGCTCGTCGGTTATGGCCTGCTGGCGGGAGGAGCCCATTGATCGACCACCGCCCATTGGCGATCAAAGCCGTGCAAGCTCACGCGAAAATCGCTGACCGATCGCCGCAAGGGACGCCGACGCAAGACGCTCCTCGCCCATCCGATCGAAGAGAACCAGGGACGGCCAGTACCGCCCGATGAACTGAAAGAGTGAAAGCAAAGATCGCGCAGTAACTTCGACCCATCTCGCTCGCGCGTTGACTGGTTAACGTTCCTCAGAGAGAAAGCAACTGCTCTTCCAGCGCGAATCGATACGCACCTCCCTCCGCGAAGCGAGCACAGTCAAGGTGGAGCGCAGCGAAGGGAGCAACACCTTTACGGCGCGCAGCGAGCGATAGAATGGCACCCGAAGCAGCAGTGGATATGGTCCGGGTGTAGCGATTCGGAGCCGATTCAACTGTTCGACATTCCGGCCACCGCAGGTCAGCTCGACGGCCCGTCAGTAGCTCGATCTAATTCGTCGCTCAGCCGGTCGTCAGCGATTCCGCATTCCGCCATCGCGCCTGAGCTCATGCTTGAAAGCGACCGTACGCGTCTCTCGCGAAAGTGCGGCTCCAGCCGTCGGTGAAGTTGAAGATCGTCATGTTGAGCATCGGGTCGTGCCGCCGGATGCGCCGGCGGAAAATCCGACGCAATCTTTGATTGAAATTCTGTGCTGCGGTCTTCATAAATTTGTCCGAGTGCAGGGTCGGCCAATCGTCAAAGCCAGCCACAAAGCAGTCGCAGGATATTTCTCTCCCGCGGCGGAGGGGCGACGAATCACCTCTTTCGAGGGATGAAGCAAAACTGGCAGCGCGGTTGAATAGTCGCTAAACTCCTCTGTCGGCCGTGAGATCAATATTCTCGTGGCGTGCGTTCTGATGAAGTCCGCTCCAAAACCGTTTAATGAAGGTGCAGCGAAACTTGGAACGATCAGTTCCGTCTCGTCGTCACGTGGCCTGCGCGACCGATGGCTTGGACCTGCAGCAAGGTCCCTGTTTCTCCGTTACGGCTTAGCGGTTCTATCCATCGCTTTACCACTGGCAACCAAGCTTACTTTTCAGCATTTCCATACGGACTTTCCGTTTACAGCGTGTTCGATTGTCGCGATCGCAATCACAGTTTGGTACGGGGGTGTAGGCCCAGGCCTTCTGGCTGCGACGCTAGCGTTCGTCGCCTTGCTCTACGTTGAGCCGGCGACAATAGCTACCGGTCCTCGTTTTCTCTATCTCATCAATAATCTCGTGCCCGTGCTCTTGGTGATCTGGATTAGCACAACTCAGCGCCGCACCGAAAGATTGCTCAAACAAGCGCGCGGCGAGCTCGAAGCAAAAGTTGAAGAACGAACGGCAAAACTTTTGCGTGCGAACGAAGAATTACAGAATGAGATCGTTGACCGCAGATGCGCTGAAGAGAACCTCCAGCGTAGCGAAGCATTCTTAACTGAGGGCCAGAGAATTAGCCACACTGGAACCTGGAGCTGGAATGTTCGCAGCGGACAGGTTGCCTGGTCGGAGGAACATTTCCGGATTTTCGGCTTCAATCCCGAAAAGACGGAGTCATCCTTCCAGTTATTCCTGGAAACGGTTCATCCGCAAGATCGACCATTTGTTGAACAAAGTCTCGACGAAGCAGTTCGCGAGAGGAGCGCGTTTGACATGGAATTTCGAATCGCGCTCATGGATGGATCTGTTAAGCATGTCCAGGGCGTGGGTCGACCCATCATCGGAGAATCTGGCGAAGTCGATGATTATATTGGCACTACGGTAGACATCACCGAGCGCAAGCGAGAGGAAGCCTTGTTCATGGGTGAAAAGCGTCTTCTCGAAATGATCGCCACCGGCGTTGCGCTCAAGGAAATTCTGAATGCGCTGTGTATGATCATTGAGGAGTACCGCAGCGGCACGCTCGCTTCTATCTTATTGCTTCGTCCGGATGGGCTGCATCTGGATTCGGTAGCTGGCCCGAGTCTTCCGAAATCATGGAGGCAGGAGATGGAAAAGCTGCCGATCGGTCCGTGCGCTGGTTCTTGTGGAACGGCTGCGTATCGCGGAACAGCAGTGATTGTGTCCGACATTGCGAGGGATCCGCTTTGGGAAGTGCCCGAGCATCGGTCGGCAGCATTGCAGCACGGTCTGCGGGCCTCCTGGTCGAATCCAATTCTCTCTTCGGAAGGAAAAGTCTTGGGGACCTTTTGCATTTACGGTCGGGAAACACAAAGTCCGAGCGCACACGACCTCGAGCTGATAGAGAAGGCGACGTACCTGGCGCGAGTTGCGATTGAACGCGACCGCGCCGAGGCGGCGATCAGAACCAGCGAAGAAAAATACCGCGACCTCATCAACGCTTCACCGGATGCAATCTGCGTCGTCGATGCAGATGATAAATGTATCTTAGTCAACCCGGCCGGCGTTGCGCTAGCTGGGCGGCCGGAAGAGGAGCTGATCGGCAGTTCCGTTGAGGAAACCTACCTCTCGGAGGAGCGCCACTTGTTGAGGAACCGGTTTGAGAAATTGAAAGCGGAAGGATCGTTCGGGTTCGAGCGAAAGTTCGTGCGTAGAAACGGAGAAATCATTCCCGTGGAGGTTTCGTTATCAACCCTGCGCGGCCAACAATACCAGGCGATCATCAGAGACATTAGTCACCGGAAGCGGCGTGAAGCACTCTTGGCTGGAGAGAATCGAGTCCTGGAAATGTTAGCGAAAGGCGATGCGTTAGCCGCCATTCTCGATCGCTTATGTCTGCTCGTAGAAGAGCAATCTTGCGGTGTGCTGGCGTCGATCTTATTGATGGACTCAAATGGCAGGCAACTGCGTCACGGCGGCGCCCCCAACCTTCCAAACGGTTACACTGAAGCAATCGACGGAGCTTACATCGGCCCCGCTGTCGGCTCATGTGGAACGGCCGCTTACCGCGGTGAGCAGGTAATTGTTTCCGATATCGCGACTGATCCGCTGTGGGTCGATTTTCGCGAACTGGCTTTGGAGCATTCGCTGCGGGCTTGCTGGTCGACACCGATCTTTTCTTCCGAAGGCAAAGTGATCGGCACGTTTGCCATGTACTATCACGAGCCGCGTAATCCCAGTCCGTTGGAGCAAGATACGATCAAACACATTACTCATCTCGCTGGCATTGCCATTGAACGTAAACTGGCGGAGCGGGCGCGACGGGAAAGTGAAGCATATCTCGAGGAAGCACAAAGGCTGAGCCATACCGGGAGTTGGGCTTGGGCGCCCGCGGCTGGCGAAATCAGATACTGGTCCGAGGAAACTTTTCGCGTCCTCGGTTTCGATCCGCACGACGGGCCGCCCAAATTTGAAACGCTCGTTCAACGTTTTCACCCCGAGGACCGGGATCGGGTAAGGCAACTATTCGAGGATGCGAATCGCAATAAGGTAAACTTTGAAACGGACCACCGAATCGTTCACCCGAACGGAGACGTAAGAGAATTGCATGTGGTTGGTCATCCCATTTGCGATGAGAGCGGCGACCTTGTCGAGTTTGTCGGGACGGTGATCGATATCACTGAGACCAAACGTTCCGAGGAAGCCCTCCGTGCGTCGGAGCAGGTTGCGCGCGGGCAACTCGAGGCATTGACTTCCAGCCTGGATATTTTGGCGACTGCACCGGAACCCGACCAATTCCTTGGACAACTGTTAAGCACAGTCGGTCGCCTGCTGAATGCCCAGAGTGTAGCTCTTTGGCTACTCGATCAAAACGACGATGCGCTCATTTTGCGCGCCGCCGCTGAGGGTCAAAACTTTTCCGCGATTGATCCAGAACATCCACTTGTCAAAAACCCGCTGGCTTGGAAACAGGATCTGGTGCTTCGCGAAAAAGTCTTCCGAGGCAGGCCAGTAATCTGCGAAGATGTGGAAACCGAATCTTTCGTTTCTAGTTCTATTCGAGAGTACTTTAAGTCGAAGGGAACGAAGAAATACCTGGCCGTTCCGATACTGCTCGGGGGGCGCGTCAAAGGACTCGTCGCCGTCCGTCATGCAGATCGGCCGCCCTATCGACCGGAAGAGATCGAGCTGGCGCAAGCGCTCGCTCACCAACTCATGTTTGCGCTCCAGGGCGCAGAGCTGGCGGAGCAAAGCCGGGAGGCCGCCGTCCTCGCCGAACGAAATAGAATGGCTCGGGATATCCACGACACGCTCGCGCAAGGTTTCACTGGCGTGATTGTCCAATTGGAAGCCGTCGCTGATGCCATTTCGAGCGGCGACCACATAGAGGCGGAGAAGTACCTCCTTCGCGCCAGCGGTTCGGCCCGACAAAGCTTGAATGAAGCGCGCCGATCGGTTCACGCCTTGCGTCCGGAAGCTTTGCAGCGCGCGAATTTTTGGGAGGCGCTCAAGGGTATTATTAAGAACACGACAGCCGGCAGCGCGATCTGCACTCACACTAAGTTAAAAGGGAAGGTTCCCGACCTCCCCCCAGATTGGGAGAAAAACCTGATGCACATCGGCCAGGAAGCGCTGACCAATACTTTGAAATACGCGCACGCTGAGCGTTTTGAAGCACACTTAACCTGCAATGCAAAAGAACTGCGCCTGCAACTCGAGGACGATGGTGACGGCTTTGCCTTGAAGGATGCGCATGATGGCTTTGGTTTGGCCGGCATGCGCGAGCGGGTCGAAGAAATGGGCGGCGAATTAAAAATCAGCAGCGCCCGCGGAAAAGGCACCAAGCTCACCGTGGTCCTGCCGTTAAACGGGGAAGCGATGTCATGAAATCGAAAAAGAAAACACCGCCGGGATCGAACAAGTCTGCCAAACAACCGACCGCGGTGGCGAAAAAGTCACCGAAAGTACCAGCGGCAGAACGATCGCGCATTGGTGTCCTCATCGCAGACGATCACAGCGTCGTGCGCGAAGGCTTGGCTTCATTGATTAAGCGCAGAGCTGATATGAGTGTGATCGGCGAGGCGACGAATGGCCGCGAAGCCGTCGATCTTTGGAAACAGACCCGGCCGGATGTGATCCTGCTGGACTTGCGGATGCCGGAACTGGATGGAGTCGGCACGATTAAGGAAATCCGCGCGGAAGACGAGAACGCGCGCATCATCGTGCTGACAACCTTCGATGGCGACGAAGATATCTACCGCGCCATCCAGGCTGGCGCCAAAGGCTATCTCCTCAAAGATGTGCCCCGCGAAGCGCTCATGGATTGCATCCGGCGTGTCCACGCCGGCGAGACGTGCGTGCCGGTGCATCTCGCAGCCAAGCTGGCGCAGCGAGTGAGCGGCGAAGCTTTGAGCGCGCGAGAGATTGACGTGCTCAAACTGATGGCCGAAGGAAAGAGCAACAAGGAGATCGGCTCGGCGCTCTTCATTAGCGAGGGCACCGTGAAATCACACGTGAAAGCAATCTTTTCGAAGATGAACGTGATTAGCCGCACAGAAGCCGTCGCGAGCGCAACCCGGCGCGGGCTGATTCAGTTATAATCCCCTGACATTCGATCGGTCCGCGGCAGGATGGCTGCCGCAGGCCTGCTCTCTCGAAAGAGAGAGCTCGCCCTAGCTCGTTAGCATGGCTGCAAAATCTGGCCGACGGGTCGTCGCGTCCGAGCACCACGTGGTGCGACCTTCGCAAGATGAAAACAACGACGCTCACTCTTACTCTGCTGACTGCACTTTTGTTCCTTCGGGAAGGATCGGCAGCTACTCCGAAAGGTTCGTCTGAGCACCGCATGACATTCGTCCACAGACATCATGCGACTGCAAGTGACCGAAGGGCCGAAGAGCTTCAGCCCGAGCTATCGGGTGTGATTCCGCGTGCCGTGCGAAGTGGCGATCCGCTGGAAATGCTGGATCCTCTGGCGCCAGCCAAATACGGATCTGCGCCAGAAAGCACTCTTTTGGATCCTGATGGTTCCGGGCAGTGGGATGGGATCAAACTTCTCACTTTTTCGTTCTAATCGGGCAGCCAGAGGCTGCGACATGAAATCGAGTGTCCCTCTTTCTGGGGATGACAAAATCCTGCGAACGCGCAATCGCAAGGTACATGATGATACCGATACTGTGCCTAATGGACCGAAGGCATGTTGATGCGTGATCAAGAAACAAAGGACCGCCAAGCGACCCGGCCGCCGCTGCCTCCTTTCACGCGGGAGACGGCGATTCAGAAGGTGCGCGCGGCGGAAGATACCTGGAATTCGCGTGATCCGGAAAAGGTGGCGCTGGCTTATACAATCGACTCGCGCTGGAGAAATCGTGTGGAGTTTGTGCACGGCCGGCAGGAGGCCATCGCGTTCCTGAAACGGAAGTGGGCGCGAGAGCTGGATTACCGGCTCATCAAAGAGCTTTGGGCGTATTACGGCAATCGCATCGCCGTGCGATTCGCCTATGAGTCGCGCGATGACGCCGGGATTTGGTTCCGCTCCTACGGCAATGAGAACTGGGAATTTGATGAGAGCGGGCTGATGCGATTGCGATTTGCAAGCATTAATGATCTCCCGATCGCCGACTCGGAACGAAAGTTTCATTGGCCGCTCGGCCGTCGGCCGGATGCGCACCCAGGACTCAGCGAACTCGGTTTGTAAATTTTCAGAAACGAGACCAAACCCAAACAAGGAAAACTATGACAACGAAAAATGGCAGGATAAAAGCAGTCGAGCTTCGGCAAAGGCGCGAAGCTCCGTTGGCCACACCGACTGATCTCACACGATCGGCGACCAAAGATATCACCGGCGCGATGAACGCGATCCTCGCGGATGTGTTCGCGCTCTACCTGAAAACGAAAAATTTTCACTGGCACATGAGCGGTCCGCACTTTCGCGATTATCATCTGCTGCTCGACGAACAGGGCGACCAGCTTTTCGCCATGACCGATCCGATCGCGGAGCGGGTGCGAAAGATTGGCGGCCTAACAATCAAGTCGATCGGCCACATCTCCCGGATTCAACGCGTGCTCGATAACGATGCCGATTATGCCGATCCGTCGGACATGATCGCGGAATTGGCTGATGACAACAAAACGTTGGCCGCACGTCTGCGCGAGGCGCACAACGTCTGCGACGAACATCGCGATGTTGCCACCGCAAGTTTGATCGAAGTTTGGATCGACGAAACCGAGCGCCGCACCTGGTTTCTGTCGGAGATAAAACGCGGCCGTCCTTAGGTATCACACCCTTGCTCGCGCGCGCAGTGCTGATTCTCCATCGCGACGGAGAAGAGCGCGTCGCCAGGCAAAAGAAAGCTTCATATGGCAACGGTCAGCGACCAATTGCAGGCGCTATCGGCGGGTTTGGATGCTGCGCCGCTCGATGCAGAGCGGGCTAACAAATGGATGGTGCTCGCGATTTCGGCGATCGCCACCTTCATGACGACGCTCGATGCGTCGATCGTGAATATCGCGCTGCCGTCGATCGCTTACGGGTTTGGCGTGCCGCTGTCGGGCACGATCGAGTGGATCGTGATCGGCTACCTGGTGGTCATCGCGTCGATGCTGCTTAGCTTCGGCCGGTTATCCGACATGCTGGGCCGCAAGCCGATGCTGCTCGGTGGCCTGACGGTTTTCACGCTTGGCTCGGCAATTTGTGGCGCAGCGCCGTCGCTCGGCGTGTTGATCGCCGCCCGCTGTTTCCAAGGCCTCGGCGCGGCCGGCATCCTCTCGGTAAACGTCGCTCTGATCACCAGATCGTTCCCCGCCGGCGAGCGCGGGCGGGCGCTGGGCATCAACATGGTGCTGCTCGCGCTCGGTGTGAGCACCGGTCCTACCGTGGGCGGTATCCTTGTGCACACGCTGAACTGGCGGTGGATCTTCTACGTCAACTTGCCGATCGGCGCGGTGGCACTTCTCGCCGCCTGGGCCCTCCTCACCCAACGAGGACGCCGGGCGCGGCAGACGTTTGATCTTCCCGGTGCTGTGACTTTCGCGATCGCACTGTCCACCTTGACCCTCGGTCTGTCTTTCGGTCAGGAGTGGGGCTGGGGGTCACCGCGCTTCCTCCTTTGCGCGATCGTCTCGGCGGCGGCGGTAGCGGGAGTACTCTGGATCGAGCGCCGCGCGCCCCGCCCTCTGGTGGATCTCCAGCTGCTGCGCAACCGGCTATTCCTGCTCGCAAACGTCAGCTTCGTTATCGCCATGCTGGCGTTGTTCGCGGTGGGCTTTCTCCTCCCATTCTACTTCGAGGAACTTCGCGGCTTCAGCGCGTTGCGGTCGGGTCTACTGCTCACGCCGTTGCCTCTCACCGTTGCGGTGGTGGCGCCGCTGAGCGGCCTGCTGGCGGACCGCGGGGGATCGCGCTGGCTCGCGCCGGTGGGACTAGCCATCGCCGCCGCCGGGCTTTTCCTGCTGTCGAGATTGACGGCGGCGACCTCAATGGAATACATCGCGGGCTGTCTGGTCGTGGCCGGAATCGGGAACGGGCTTTTTCAATCTCCTAACGCCGCCACCATTATGAGCGCCGCACCGCCAGGCGATCAAGGCGTGGCCGCCGGAGCGCTGGCAACCGGCCGCATCATCGGCCAGAGCCTCAGCGTCGCAGTGGCGAGTGCAGTCTTCACTGCCTTCGGCGCCGCGGCCGCCGGGTCGACGCTGAGCGCTGGTCGAGAAACCCTTACCCCAGCACAAACCGCAGCCTTGCAAGAAACCTTTGTCGCCGGCCTTGACGCCGCGTTCCTCGTCTGCGCCGCCTTCGCGGCCGCGGGCGTCTTAACCGCTCTCGCTCGCGGCTCCGAGACCGCGCCACGGCGTGCTTTCCCGCCGGAACGAGAAAGGGTGAATCGTCGCAGACTTCGTATCGGAAAAGCTGCCGCGCCTGAATTTTCTGAAGAAAAGGTTCGACTGGCCCTATCTCAAATGAGGGGCTGCCGATGACCTCCCAGGTGGCAGCGAAAAATCTCCCCAACAACGGAGTAGCGGCAGGGTCTGAATCACACCTATCGTTCATTATGAACACAAGCGAGTCTCGAAAAAAATTTCCTCTCCGCACCTTGATGGTCTGTGTCACAGTCTGGCTCGTCGCCACCGAAGTCCTTATCTTCGACCTGTCTAAGTTCGACGCTAAGGCCCAGCTGCTCGACGAGGTGACGCGAGGGCTTCGCGGAGCGGACGCGATCGCTCCAGGTGAACCGTCCAATCTGTCTGGCCACGAATCTTTGCCCGGGGACGTCACGTTTGAGCGATTGTAAGGACAGGGATGCTACGATGACGAGCAGCATTAAAGGAATTATGAAAGAGTTGGTGCCGGCAATGAATCGGCCGCGAACGCGTGTTCGCCCAAGCACTACGGAGATTTGTGCGCAATGGCAGAGCGGTTTGGAGGCCTCATCTGTCTGCAGGCAGTGGAAGTTACGTTTGCACTTTGCGCCCTCACGCGAGCCGCTCTTGCCCGAAATGCGCCTCGCGCTGCCCGTCGAAGCCCCGCAACCAAAAAGACACGGCCGGCTTCAAGTCCTGCCCCCGATCCCCCCGCCGCGGAGCAACGCGAGCCCGCCTACTCTCTCTCCCGCTCGCAATAAATTGCCAAACGCGAGGTCACCCGAAAGAGGGAGCTTCTCGTTCACCTTAAGTGTGAGCCGAAATACCCGCTAACGCGCCGGAGACATCAAAGACCGTCGTAACTAACTTGATTTATGAAAAAGAACTACATTACTCATTGCAGCACAGCTCTTCAGGTAACGATTGCTTGCCTGCTACTAGGGGTCAGCGGATTGGCGGCCACGTCTCAGGCGGCGCGGAAGCCTGCCGCTGGCGAAACCGTCCAGTCGACCGAAGCCCCGGCTCGTTTGGTCATTCACCGCCTGCCAACCCTCGGCACAGACGTTGTCCTCAATGTTTCCGTCGATGGCAAACAAGTCGAGCCGCTTATCTATGGCCACACGTTCAACAGATCGCTTCCGGCGGGTCGGCATGTGGTCTTCATCAAAGTCGCAGATAACCCGGCTCCGGACACCACCGCCAGCGTGACGGTCGATGCGCAGAGTGGCAAGACCTACAACTTCACTGCTCAAGACGAATCCGGCAACCTGGCCTTGAAATAAGGCCGAGGGACTTGACAAGAAAGAAAGGACTACAATGCCATACCTCACTGTTGGGAAAGAAAACGGAGCTAACATCGACATCTACTATGAAGACCATGGTTCGGGTAAACCAGTCATCCTGATTCACGGTTATCCTTTGAGCGGTGCCTCATGGGAGAAGCAATTGCCGGTGCTGCTGAGTGCGGGACATCGTGTAATCACTTACGATCGTCGAGGCTTCGGCAAATCCGGCCAGCCGACCGACGGCTACAACTACGACACGTTTGCCGCAGATTTACATGGGCTGATCACGCAGCTCAAGCTTCAGGATGTCGCGCTCGTGGGTTTCTCGATGGGCGGCGGTGAGATCGCGCGGTATTTCGGAAAATACGGTTCGAAGGGTGTTAGCAAAGGCGTATTTATCAGTTCGGTGCCTCCGTTCTTGCTGAAAACTGCCGATAACCCGGAAGGCGTCGATGCCAACATATTCGATGGAATTAAGAAGGCAGTGGCCGCGGACCGCTACGCATTCTTCACCGAATTTTTCAAAAACTTTTACAATACCGATGTTTATCTGGGTAAGCGGGTCGGCGAAGGTGTGGTGCGCGCCAGTTGGAACATTGCTGCCGGTGCATCCGCAACGGCCAGCCTAGCCTGCGTTCCAACGTGGCTGGAGGATTTCCGCGAGGATCTGAAACGGGTGGATGTACCTGCATTGGTCATCCACGGCGATGATGATCGCATAGTTCCTTTATCGGCAGCTGGGCAGCGCACAGCCAAACTCATCAAAGGCGCGCAGCTGGTCGTGATCAAAGGAGGCCCGCATTGCATCACTTGGACGCATGCCGACGAGGTGAACGTCGCATTGCTCGCGTTCTTTAAAGGCTGAACAAAAATGAAAAGGGCAATCAAACCGTTCGTTGCGCTTGCTGTGTTCGGTTTCGCGGTGGCTTCGATTGCACGAGCGACAGATCATGATCATCCAAGCCGCGGGAGTGACGATCCTAATTGGTCGGAGCTGATCGCGAGCATGGACAAGATGCACATGGCTATGGGAGCAATAGAGCGAGCTCTTCCGCCGCCTCAACGGTTTCTGATCGTTACCGACATCAAGGACTCGTCACAGGTCGTGCTGCGGCAAGCCGAGGCTCAGGCGGAAAGTGCTGCACCTGCGAAGAACGCATAGGCTGTGGCAATCGTACATTCGGAAAGGAACAAATATGGATTACAAAACGTTAGGTAACACCGGGCTTCTTGTTTCACGTCTTTGCCTCGGCACCATGACCTTCGGCGGCGCCAAAGGTATCTGGAAAACCATGGGCGCCCTTGACCAGGCGGCCGTGGATGAACTCGTCAAAGCCGCGATCGAGGCCGGTATCAATTTCTTCGACACCGCCGACGTTTACTCCGATGGCGAAAGCGAGCGGACGCTCGGGCAATCGTTCAAGAATTTGACTGTTGCTCGGAAGCACGTCGTCATTGCCACCAAGGTCTTCGGCCGTGTCGGTCCCGGTCGCAATGACGTCGGCGCATCGCGCGGTCACATCATGGATGCCATCGATTCCAGTCTTCGTCGGCTCCAGACCGATCACATCGACCTTTATCAGATCCACGCCAACGATTTCGTGACGCCCGTCGAAGAAACGCTGAACGCTCTCGATACCCTGGTGCAACAGGGGAAGGTACGCTAC
>JBOHXL010000045.1:0-2198 GCA_050736975.1 Chthoniobacterales bacterium
CGGCCGCGTGACCCAGAGCCTGTTTTACGCCACGGATTTCATAGACCGCCTCGAGAATGAAATCATGCCCGCTCTGCGCGCCGGTTTTATCGTGCTCACCGATCGCTACATTTATTCGTTGATGGCCAGGGCGATCGTGCGCGGCATGGACGCCGCGTGGATTCGCAGAATTTACAGCGTGGCGCTCGTGCCCGACGCCGTTTTCTACTTGCGGGTCGGCGTCGAGGAGTTGATTCCCCGCGTGGTTTTCTCGCGCGGATTCGACTACTGGGAATCCGGCATGGACGTGTTCCCCGGCCACGACATGTATGAAAGCTTTCGCAGTTATCAGGCTGCGCTGCTGGCGGAGTTCGACCGCCTCAGCGCCGAGTTCAATTTTGAAACCGTGGACGCCTCCGGCGATGTCCAAACCGTCTTCGCGCAGCTCAAGAGCAAGATTCAGAGCGTCCTCGAAAGCGGTTCGCGGGCCGCGCACACCTTCAAGCCGCAGGTCAAACCCACGCTGCCTCCAAACCACCAGTTCGAGAATCCGTTCGTATCCGCGCTCGTCGCCAGCGCACTCGAAGAGCCAGGATTCTCCTTTGCAACTGCTGTGGCAAATGGTTCGAATGGCAACGGAAATGGAAACGGACGCGGCGTACTGCAACAGAAATAGGGGCGCGCGCAAACGCGAACTCAACTATAAAGCTTGCGGGTCGTTGCAAATCCTGATCAGTGGTTGACGATGGTTCAACCGCGCAGACTGCAGAGAAATTCCAGCCAGCCGAGCGCTTCCAAAACGAGGGCAGCCGCAACTACTCACGCGCGCGATGCGTCTACTCAAGTTATGATGCTTGTGGGTGTGGGGTTCTAACTCAGGTAGCCCTCCAACTACAAATAGAATGGCATCACGATGAAGCACGCCACCCGGACACTGGTCCGGATCGCATTCATGGGAATTCTTGTTTTCGGCTGTGCGCGGGTGTGGGCCGCGACAGGAGGAACCATTTCGGGTACGGTGACCGACCCGAGTGGAGCTTCGATCCCTAGCGCCAAGGTGACGCTGGTCAACCTTGATCTGACCACCAGCTACAAAGCCACCACGGACGCGCAGGGCTTCTACTCGTTTCCGAATCTGCCGGTGGGCCGCTACGAGATGACCATCGAGTCAACGGGATTCAAGTCTCAGAAGAAAACAGGTTTGGTGGTTGACGCAGACGCAGCGGTCCGAGTGGACGCGTCGCTCGTGGTAGGCAATAAAACCGAGACAGTCACCGTAACGGCCTCGGCGGCCCAAGCACAGGCACAAGTGGACACGGTGGCAACTCATCTGGGCGAAGTGGTGCAAGCGGTCCAGATTACTTCCCTGCCGCTAAACGGACGCAGCTATACCGACCTGCTGGCAATTCAGCCGGGAGTAAGCCCTGTGACCACGCTCACCGCTACTTCCGTGATCATGTCGGGCGTCACCGGAACAATCAATCCTTCCGGCGACCAAAACCCGGGCGATGTTTCAATTAATGGCCAGCGAGAATCCTCGAACGGATTCATGGTGAACGGCACGGACGTCCAGGAACATATGAATGGAGGAACGTCCGTGATCCCGAACCTGGACTCGATTCAGGAGTTTCGGGTGCTGACCACCAACTTCGATCCCGAATACGGGAACTACAACGGCGGAATGATCAACGTAGTCACCAAATCCGGCAGCGACGCTTTTCACGGAAATGTTTTCGAGTTTCTGCGCAACACTTCTCTCGACGCCAAGAATTATTTTGCCGATACGCGCGGCACCTTCCGGCAGAATCAGTTTGGCGGCACCATCGGCGGCCCGATCAAAAAGCAAAAGATTTTCTTTTTCGCGGACTACCAGGGAACGCGCACAGCGCAAGGCGTCACCTCGCCGGTTACGTCCGTGCCGTCGCTCGCCGAACGCGCTGGCGATCTTTCAGATGTGGAGAGTTCGCTCATGGGGAAAGTCAGCGGACCCGCACTCGCCAGCCTGCTCACCAATGAATTGGGCTATCCAGTTTCGCAGGGCGAGCCCTATTTCACTGCCGGATGCACAAGCGCGAATTGCGTCCTTCCCGGCGGACAGATTCCGATGAGCATTTGGTCGGCTCCTGCCATAAATCTCTTGCAATACATTCCCAAACCGAATCAGCCCGGGAATGCCTTTTCGACTGCCGCTTTCGATAAAACCGTTCGCGACGATAAGC
>JBOHXL010000046.1:0-5248 GCA_050736975.1 Chthoniobacterales bacterium
ATCCCACTCATCGGAATCACTGTTCGGCGACATTCTCAAGCCTTTTTCGACAGCATCGGTCAATCGCAACCGTTTTTCCCATGTCACTATCGTCTCCAAAACGGTCGCATTACCCCTGAAAGCGACCATCCGTCACTTTGTTCAATTCGGTAGCGAAGCGCCATTAGCGGACTCTTGCACCGCACCAAATTTAGGTCGGTAATCAGAAACGCGAGGCGCTAAGAGCACCGACTTTTATAACACTCACGTGCCGGTGGAGGAGCCGTCCACAGCATCAAAGGCGGACATTATGCGCCGGCACTTCTCTTTCGCTCGAGCGTCGTTAACGCGTTTTGCAGGAGACCGCGCGTGCGTTCCACCGATTCAGAATCGATCACGTCAAGATCGAGAAAAATGTCAACGCCGGTCGCGTGCTCGCTGAGCACCTGCGATCGCTGCTTCACGTTTTCCACCAAGCCGTCGACCGCATAAGGCACGACTTCGCGGCTAATCCCTTTCATGGTGATCGCCGCAAGTGGATGCGCGCGTACGACATCGCGAACGAGCGCATAGGATTCGTAGGACATCACAATGCGCCCGGGCTCGGCGATTTGCTGAAGCCGCGCGGCCAAATTCGCTTCGGCCCCGATGATCGTGTAATCCATCCGGTCTTCGCTGCCGAAATTGCCGACATTGCAATAACCGGTATTGATGCCGATGCGCGCGCGAAATGGTTCTTCGATGCCGCGCCGCCGCCACCCGGCATTAAGCTCGGACAGCCGGCTCTGCATTTCGATCGCCATTTCCACGCAGGCGCGTGCATCCTCTGCCGAGCCTTTCGTTTCCGGATCGCCGAAAAACAAGAGCATGGCGTCGCCCATGAATTTGTCGACGGTCGCGCCATGTCGTAACGCGATATTTGACATCTCGGTGAAATACTCATTCAGTAGCGCGGTCAAGTCTTCAGGCTGTAGACGTTCAGTGGTTGCGGTGAAATCCTTGATATCGGAGAAAAAGATCGTAAGCCGCTTGCGCTCGGTCGCGATTGTGACGTCGCGCTGACCGGAAAAAATGCTTTTGTAGATTTGCGGCGAGATATATTTTGAGATCTTCGTCGAAACCGATGTAAGAAATTCACTCGCCTCGCGGAGCTCGTGCGTGCGGATTTCAATTTTCTTTTCCAGATCGGCGTACGATTCCTGCAATCGCGCCGCCATGTCATTGAATTGATCGGCAAGGGCCTCTAGCTCGTCGCCGGTTTTGATCGTGATGCGTTGGGACAGATCGCCGCTGCCGATTCGCGCTGCGCCAGCGCGCAATGCCTGAATCGGCACCACCATCCTGCGCGCAAGGAATATGCCGGCGAGTGCGGCAAGGCACAGCGTAACCAGCAGGATCAAAGCCGCGCGCTCAATGGACGCGAAAAGCGGCTGATAAGCCTCGTCCACCGGCAGCTCGACAAACACTGTCCAGCCGACTGGAGGAACCGGCGCAAAGGCCGTGAGCACCTTGCGGCCTTGGATATCGGTCCCGGTCTCGACGTCGTCCGCCGCGGTCCCCTGCTGTTTGCGCAGCGCTGACTGAACCTGAGCAAGTCGCGTCATATCCGTATTGCGCAAGACCAGGCTGATGTCGGGGTGCGCGATCAAACGGCCCCGCGCGTCCACGACGTAGGCCTCACCGTGCTTGCCGACCTTGATTTTCGACACTACGTCCCAAATCAGCTTGAGATTGACTTCGGCGATGCTCACGCCGGCGGCGCGGCGCGTACCGGCGAGCGATAACGTCATGTAGGGTTCGGAGCCGCGGCGAAAATAGACCGGGCCGTAATAAACTTTGTTTTTCACCGCTTCGGCGAATTTAGGCTGCTTCGATAGATCGAGACCGCTGCCGACCACATCCATGGCCAGTCGCGACACAAGCAATTGTTCTTTGCCGCTGTCATCGACCTCGGCGAGTTCGGTGATCGCAGGAACTTGCCGCAGCAGACGCAAGGCATCGAACCGGCGCTGCTCCACGGTTCCGGGGGACCAGACCAACTGCGTTGTCCAGCCCAACTGGCTTTCGATTTCCTTGACGAACTGGCTGATCTTGGATGCGGCTGATTCCGCCTGCTCGTGCTGAATTTTGATTAATGCGTCTTTATGTTCCCGATATGAATCCCATATTTCGAACAACCCATTGGTTACCAGCGCCACGCAAACGACGGCCACGAAGAGACCGGCATATTTTGCGAACAGCCGACTGCGACTCTTCCGCGGTGGCGCGGCGGTCGATGGCTCCACCTGCGCCGCCGCGTGATCGGTCATTCAATCACCTCGTCGGCAAGCGCGATGAGATTCGCGGGAAGCTCGATATGCATGGCCTTCGCGGTCTTAAGATTGATCACGAACTGGTAGCGTGTCGGCTCTTCAACCGGCAGTTCGGCGGGCTTAGCGCCTTTGAAGATCCGATCAGCCAGAGCCGCTGCACGGTCGAAGGATTCGCGAGGATCAGCGCCATAAGACATCAAGCCGCCATCGTGAACGATGAAACCTTGCTCGTATATCGCCGGTAGCTGATGCGCGGCAGCATAGTCGATTACTCGCTTGCGGTTGAGAAGTGTGAGTGAATCCGAAACCATCAGAATTGCATCGGGCTCCTCGCGGTCCATTGCCGCAAAGGCCTCATTGAAGTCGTCGGGCTCACGCACGCCAAGTGCCTGGACGTCTACGCCGATGCCCTGCGCCGCCTTTGCCGAGGCCTGATAGCGCAGCGACATACCGAGATCATCTTTGTTCCAGAGCATCGCTACCCGGCGAATCTGCGGCACCGCCGCCTTGAGCAGCGATAGACGCTTGGTTGAAAGCATCGCGGCATCGTCGGCAATTCCGGTCACGTTGCCGCCCGGCCGCGCCAGGCTCTCAACGAGCCCGGTCGCCACCGGATCACCCGACCCCGACGCAATCACCGTTGCCACGCCCGATGCTTTGGCAGCGACGGCAGATGGGTAACCGACCGTGACGACCACATCCGCTTTGGCGGCCCTCAGCTCCTGCATCAGCTCCGGCAGACGCGCCGATTTGCCCGCATCGCCGCGCGCCACAAAGTCCAGATTTTTTCCGAGCACATATCCGCGCTTCGCCATGCCTTTGATTAGAATCGTACCAACGCCGGCCGTAGGAACCATCGTCGGTCCGACGGTCAAGCTGCCGAGATGAAAGACCTTGGACGTCTGCGCAGCGGCTGTGCGTGGCCAGGCCGCCGCCGCGCTACCAAGAACCATAATAAACTCGCGCCGCCTCATTCGATCACCTCGTCGGCGCGGGCGAGCAGCAAGGGCGGCATGGTGAGGCCAAGCGCTTTTGCGGTCTTGAGGTTGATAACCAGTTCGACTTTGGTGGACTGCTGGACCGGCAGGTCAGCGGGCTTCTCGCCCCTAAGAATCCGCCCCGCATAAAGGCCAGCGATGCGATGCGCTTCAGTAATGCTGGTGCCGTAACTCATCAGACCGCCGGCCACTGTATACTCGCGAAGATTATAGATCGTTGGCATACTTTGACGTGCTGCCAGTTCAACGAGCTTTCCCCGCCGACTAAGAAAGAAGGCATCGCCAGCGGTTTGGAGAGCACCTGCATGTTGTTGAGCCAACGTGATAAAGGCTGCTTCTAGCTCGCTGTCCGTGTGGGCGTGTACCACAACTAGTTTCTGTCCAACGGAAGCGGCCGCCGCCGCCACATTTTTTATCTCGGTTTCGAAATTCGCACCGGTAGGATTCGCGAGAAAGCCAATCAACGCCGTCCCCGGCACCGTCTCGTGCAAGATCTCAAACTGTTTCGCGAACAAAGTAGCGGTCAAGAAGCTCACGCCGGTGACGTTGCCGCTCGGTCGGGCGAGACTGGTGACCAGTCCGAACTGTACCGGATCGGTGCCAGTGGCGAAGACAATCGGAATAGTGGTAGTTGCCGACTTGGCCGCCACCGCCGAAGTAATGCCGCCTATTGACATAATTACGGCGACGTCACGACGGACCAGATCGGCGGCAAGTGCCGGTAGTCGTTCGTAATGCTCCTGCGCCCAGCGGTATTCAAACGTAACGTTTCGTCCCTCGACGTAGCCGGCTTCTTTCAGACCCTGTCGAACTGCCGCGACTCGAAAACCATCCGACTGTGGCGACCCGGTGCCGAGAAAACCGACCAACGGCATTGTCGTCTGCTGCGCGCGAGCGACGAGCGGCCATGATGCCGCTCCACCGAATACTTTGATGAACTCGCGCCGTCTCATTCAATCACCTCATCGGCGCGACTAAGCACCGACTCCGGCATCGTAAGGCCGAGCGCCTTGGCGGTCTTCATGTTGACGATCAGCTCGACCTTCGTGGTTCGCACGACCGGCAGGTCAGAGGGCTTCGCGCCCTTGAGAATTTTCCCGGCATAGATTCCGACCAAGCGGTAATATTCCTTTTCATCGCTTCCATAGCTCATCAGGCCGCCGGCCGTGGCGAACTTCCGAAACTGGTAGATTGTCGGCACCGCGTGGCGGAGCGACAGCGCCGCAAGCTGCTCGCTCCGGGTATTAAAAAATATATCGGGGCCGATCACGAGCGCACTCGCTCGCAGTTGTACCAAGTTTGCAAAGACCGCATCGAAATCGTGATCGTCGCTTGCATTCAGGACATGCAGCCGCAGTCCGAGGGCGCTGGCCGCCGGTCGCAGGACCCCCAAAAAAGACTCTTCAAGATTGGGGTTAGTTGGGTTGACAAGTACACCAATGACGGTCGCCTTAGGCAGCACTTCGCGCACCAACTCCAGCCGCTTCGGCCCTATATCAACGTCCAAATCGGTCACGCCCGTAAGGTTGCCGCCCGGTTGGCTGAGGCTGGAGACAAGCCCAAGTTTGACCGGGTCGACCGCTACCGCGAAGACAATCGGGATGGTTGTAGTCGCCGCTTTCGCCGCCACTGCCGCGGGAGTGCCGCCGCCCGACACGATCACTGCCACGTGACGGTGAACCAGTCCGGCCGCAAGCTGCGGCAGTCGATTATATTGGGTTTCCGCCCAGCGATATTCGATCGCAACATTCTGGCCCTCAACGTATCCAGCCTCTTTTAATCCCTCACGGAACGCGCGCAAACGAATGGTGTATTCGTCAGGCGACGCGCTGCTCAGGAACCCAATCACCGGCAACTGTTGTTGCGCACGCGCGGCGAGCGGCCACACAGCCGCACCGCCAACTAGCGTGATGAACTCCCGACGCCTCATTGCCGCCTCGACGCTCAGGACAAGCTATG
>JBOHXL010000047.1:0-50369 GCA_050736975.1 Chthoniobacterales bacterium
GCGTGGGAAATATCTCATTCCGCAACGCGAGCGCGACCGGCTTCCCGTCGTTCTCCTTGTTCGCGATCCGCGCGATGCCTTTGTTTCCCTCTTCATCCAGTTGACTCGACGGACGAAAGAAACGCCCGACGAGTTGAAGCAAAAATCCGCTTCCGAACTTCTGCGCGATCCGGCCTTTGGGATCGAGTCGATGGTTGAGGTGATGAATCTCTGGCTCGCTGAATGGTCGGGCCGGCCGGATTTTCTTCTTTTGCGCTATGAAACCCTGCGCGAATCCCCCACCGCCGGATTTCGAGAACTGCTGCGTCTCCTGGGGGAAAACCCGGTGAACGAAGCCGCCTTCGCCCAAGCCCTGGAGTACGCCGATTTCGGTCACATGCAAAAACTCGAAAGCGCAGGCGCGTTCGACTCCAAGATCCTGCGCGCCGGCGACACGCAGGACCCGGAGTCATTCAAAGTCCGCCGAGGCAAGATTGGCGGGTTCGAAGATTATCTTTCGCCCGGCGACCAGGAATACGCGGCTGCGGCGCTGGCCAAGCTCGATCGCCGCTTCGGCCGTTTCGGCGCAAAAAAAATCTAGAAAAATAATTTGCCATCTCTAGTTGATTGGTAGAGTATCGACGTTAACTCTACTGAATCACTAGAGATGAACCTTTCGAAAAGAAGCGAATATGCCCTGCGCGCCCTGATCGATCTTGGGATCGCGCGCGAGCTGGGCCGGCCGATTCTTCAGGTCAGTGAGCTGGCCGCGAAGGAGAAGCTCCCGATCAAGTTCCTGGAGCAGATTCTCACCCAGCTTCGGCTCGCCGGTTATGTCGAAACGAGGCGCGGCAAACATGGCGGCTACGCCTTGGCCAAGCCCGCCAGTCGAATCAAGCTCGGTGCGGTCATCCGTCTCCTCGACGGTCCCCTTGCCCCGATCGCGTGCGTGAGCCAAACCGCTTATCGCCGCTGCACCTGCCCAGACGAAGCGCACTGTGGTTTGCGCATGCTGATGCTCGACGTTCGTAATTCAATCGCGCGCATCCTTGATCGTTCCACCCTCGGCCAAATCGTCGAGATCACTCTGCGCAAGATGCGGCGCGACAAAGTGGCGGTGCCGTTCGCTCGTCGTTCCTTTGGCTTGAACGATCTCCTGCCATCCGCGGCGCCAAAAGCAAAAAAGACAGCCTCACAAAAATGAACACCAACCAACCCGACTGGCTGACGATCGTGCGCGAGAAAGTGGAGACGCTCCGCTACGGCGTGGTCCAGATCGTGATTCACGACTCCAAAGTCACGCAAATCGAGCGCATGGAGAGAACCAGAATCGAGTGCCGCCCGCAGAGCCATTTTTCCAACTGACCAGACACACTGGAGGACCAACAACGCAGCGGAACGTAGCACCGGACTACCGAAGACCGTTCCTACTTAGATAACCCATGGAGACAAAAATGTTAAACACCAAATGGTTCTTATTACTTGTCAGCGGTGCCTTTTCGATTTTTCTGCTGGCGCTTCAACCGCTTGGAGCAAAGACGACGCAGACGTCCGGCAACGCATCCGACTCTGAACGAATCCAGAAATTGGAGCAGGCTGTCGGGGAGTTGCAGAAACATAATGCCGAGCTCGAGAACGAGGTGCAGCAACTAAAAGCGCGCGCGCCGTTCGCCCCCATGCTGCCTCCCACGCAAGCGAACATCGTCCCGGGTAACGATAGCAAAGCTGTCTTCGCCGCCCCTTCGCCTCCGCCGGTCGATGTTCATCCAGGCGGCTCGGAGTATAAGCTGACTCTTGGCGGTTACGTTCAAGCCAACTTCGAAGACGGTGCTGTTTCGGCCTTCGAAGGACGCTTTGGCACGACCGCGCTCAAGGACCGTTTCCGGCTCCGGCGCGCTCGCATCAACTTGAGCGGAGATTTTGCGGAACAGTTCGATTTCAAAGTTGAAGGGGACTTGGAGCAAAGCGACGCCGCGATCACCGCGCTCAAGTCGGTGAACACCAAGACCGGCGCCACGACCACGGTGACTAACTCGAATCGAGTTGAATTTTCTGCTACAGACGTTTTTATCAACTGGCACGGCATCCCGGAGCTGAACGTGAAGGTGGGCCAGTGGAAGGCGCCGTTTGGCTTGGAGAATCTCACTCCCGACACCCTTATCTACACGATCGAGCGCAGTCTACCGACTGGCGCGATCGTTCCCGAGCGGCAAATCGGTGCCATGCTTTGGGGTAAGCCGCTCACCAGCATTTTGCCCGACGAGAAGGATTTCCTGACCTATTACGCTGGTCTCTTCAACGGCAACGGGCGCAATTTCAACAACAACGACAATAACGAGTTCATGTATGTCACCCGCCTCGAACTGCAGCCGTGGAAGGGCAACATCATGGGCCAGGAAGCGAGTTTGAAGTTGGGCGGCGATTACTTTCATAGCCGCGATGACGCCGGCACAAACATCTCGCCCGCGTTGAATTTGAAGGTTAATCCGGACGGCTCTCTCACCTCATTCATCCTCACAACCGCGGACGAACGCAACGCCTTTAGTTTCGACGTCTGGTTAAAAGTCGGGCGGTTTGATCTGATCTCAGAATATCTCGAAGAACATGTCGATGGGCGTGAGGTGACCGAAGTGCCAGCAATGGCGAGTTTCATCACCAACGGCTTTTATATCCAGGGCAGCTATTACATTCTGCCGAAAAGACTCCAGGCCGTCATAAAATGGGAAGCTCTTAACCCCGGCCAACTTGGGCAAGACGGCATTCACTCGATCACGGGCGGACTGAATTACTACATTCACGACGATAACGTGAAACTGATGGCTGACTATGTGCATACTTGGTCTGACTTCCGTGCCTTTCATCCTCAGCTAGGTGATGACCAATTCGATGAAGTGCTCCTGCGTCTTCAGGTGATTTTTTAGTCTCAAGGGGACAGGAATATGAAGATGAAAGTATTGCTAGCTGGTATCGGGCTCTTTACGCTGTGTCTCCAAAGCGCAGGCGCCCAGGAAAAAACGACCATTCGTTTCGGGCACTTCCCGAACATCACCCACGCCCAGGGCGTTATTGCGCACGGATTGTCGCGCCAAGGGAAAGGCTGGTTCGAGCAACGGCTCGGACCTGGCATTGAAATCCAGTGGTTCACTTACAACGCTGGTCCTTCCGCCATGGAGGCGATCTTCGCCGGCTCGCTCGACCTTACCTATGCTGGCCAGGGGCCGGCCTTGAACGCCCACTTCAAATCGGAGGGGGCGGAGATTCATGTCATCGCCGGCGCCGCCACGGGCGGTGCGGCTTTGGTCGTTAGGCCAGATGGCGGGATAACGAAAGCGGCGGATTTTCGCGGGAAAACCATTGCGACGCCGCAGCTCGGCAACACCCAGGATATCTCGTGCCGCGCCTGGCTGAAGGAGCAAGGATTCCGCGTGACGCAAATTGGGGGCGAGGTGAGGGTGCTGCCGATTGCGAACCCCGATCAATTGGGCGCATTCCAAGGCAGGCAGGTCGATGCCGTTTGGACGGTTGAGCCATGGGTGACGCGGCTCGAGCGCGAGGGGAATGGCCGGATCTTCCTGGAAGACAGGAAGGTCCAGACGACCTGGCTCGTTTCGAGCGACAAGTTCCTCGAACAGCATCGCGATCTGGCGAGAAAGATCGCCGCGGCCAACGAGGAATTGACAGAGTGGATTCAGGCGCACCCGCGGGAAGCGCAACAGGCGCTCGCGCTGGAGCTAAAGGAAGAGACCAAGGCCAGCATCCCCCCGGAGGCGATCGCGCGCGCCTGGAACCGGATTCATTTCACGACCGAGGTGTCGCCCGGGTTGCTCGCCAAAGCGGTGCAAGACGGGAAGGACGCCGGATTTTTCAAAGGTTCGACGGACACTTCGAAACTGATTGTAAAGCCCTAACGAGCAAACCTAACGAACGATTATGTATTTCACACAAACCTTTGAACTGCCTCGCAACGCGAGCGAGCATGTGCGGGAGGAGTTGCAATTCCTTCCGCCGAGCAAGTTAAGTGTCGAAGGCGTTTCCAAGACCTTTAGAACACGAACCGGGCCGGTGCAAGCGTTGGATCGCGTCAACCTGCAGGTAGGCGAGGGAGAGTTTGTCTGCCTGGTCGGGGCAAGCGGCTGCGGCAAGTCGACTCTTCTTAGTATCATCGCCGGTTTGGAGAAACCAGACAGCGGCACGCTGAACGCCGACGGTCTGCGCGTCGTGGGGCCGGGCCGCGAGCGTCTGGTCATGTTTCAGGAATCGGCGCTCTTTCCATGGCTCGATGTGCTCGGGAATGTCCTTTTCGGTTTGAAGATGAAACCGAACCTGACAAAGAAAGATCGAAAGGAAGTCGCCCGCTATTACCTGGAGCTGGTTGGCCTGACGAAATTTGAGCGCGCCAATATTCACGAGCTTTCGGGCGGCATGAAGCAACGCGTCGCCCTGGCGCGCGCGCTCGCGCCGAATCCGCGCATGCTCCTGATGGACGAACCGTTCGCGGCCCTGGACGCCCTGACCCGCGAACAGCTTTACGGCGATCTTCAGCAAATCTGGGAAAGCCGGCGCAAGACCATCATTTTCGTGACACACAATGTTCGCGAAGCTGCGTGTCTGGGCGATCGCGTGTTGCTTTTCTCGCCTCATCCCGGCCGGGTTCGCGAAGAGTTTCTGATCAATCTGCCGCGGGCGCGCGACATTAACAGCGTCGAGCTGGCCGAATACGCCAGCCGAATCACGCGCTCGCTCAAAGGATTCAAAAATGGAAACACGGAGGTGGCGGAATGAAACGATTTCTTTTCTCGATCCTGTTCTTCGGCGCCTTGCTGCTACTCTGGGAGTTGGTGGTGCGAGCGCGCATCTGGTCGCCGGTGCTACTGCCGGCGCCGATCAAGGTGGCGGCGTATCTCGGATCCGCCGCGGCGGATGGCACGCTCTGGCAGGCCACTCTGATCACGCTCAAACGCCTGTTGTCAGGCTACGCCATTGGCCTGCTGGGCGGCGTTCCGCTTGGCCTGCTGACGGCACGCTGGAATCTTTTGCACGACACGATCGGAACGCTGGCCCTTGGTTTGCAGACTCTGCCGAGCGTTTGCTGGGTGCCCCTCGCGCTTCTCTGGTTTGGGCAAAGCGAAGCCGCAATGCTCTTTGTCGTGGTGATGGGGACACTTTGGTCGGTCGTGATCGCGACCGATACCGGCGTACGGCACGTGCCGCCCATCTACCGGCGCGCCGCCCTGACGATGGGCTCGAACGGTTTCCACATCTGGCTAAGAGTGATCCTTCCCGCCGCGCTGCCCTTCATCGTCAGCGGAATGAAACAGGGCTGGGCTTTCGCCTGGCGCTCGCTCATGGCCGCTGAGATTTTCGTGACCATTCTGAGCGGCTTCGGGCTTGGACAACTGTTGCATTACGGCCGGGAATTGAATGCCATGGATCAAGTGATCGCGATCATGTTCGTCATCGTGCTGATCGGTCTGCTCGCTGATAAGACGTTCTTTGCCCCGGTCGAACGTTTTCTCCACCGTCGCTGGGGGACCAGCCAGTAAATCCTGATGCAGAAACGTCATTCATCATCCGGGAGCGCGCGCGCCACGCGCCAAATCACGATCCTGAACGAGCTCGGCCTGCATGCGCGACCGGCCGCCGAGTTCGTCCGGCACGCGAATGCCTTTCGCTCGGAGATTTGGCTCGTGACGACGGCGGGAAGATTCTCCGCCCTGAGCCTGATCGATGTGATGCGCGCGAATCTTGATCGTGGCGCCGTCGCGACGCTGGAAGCGATTGGGCCGGACGCGGAGGAAGCGCTCCAGCGTCTGGAAAAGGTCGTCAGGGAACTTCGTGATTGAGGATGACCGGGTCGGATTGCGGCCTCCGCTCAGCGCAGGGGCCGCGCCACCAAAATCCCTGTGTCGCTGCGATGCTCCGCGAGATAGCTCGAGAGCCGCACGTCGACCACGACCCTCCCGTAATTATTGGGCGAAGAGGCGTGCATGAAATGGAGGACGCCGTCATTCGTCCGGTAGGCCATCCCGACATGCGAGGTCGAGTAGAGCCCGGGTCGATCGCGCGACACGATCCCGATGATATCGCCGCTCCTTAGTTTTCCCTCGATCCGTGCCACGCGCCCCTTCGGAATCTGAAAAAGCGGTCGAGCCGTCACTCTTGCTTCCATGCGACCAAGCGGTTCGAGCAGGGAAGGATTCGCCCGCAGGTAACGATAGTGCCGCCAGCCGAAGGTCATTTCGTGCGCGGCATGATTCACCCGCACGCCGCCCAGTTCGCGAGTGAGATCATCCACCAGACCGCGCCGACTGTTATCGGCCAGCCAGTCTTCGAGATAATGCAGGCGCGAGAGGTACTCGCCGGTGCATTGTCCGTCGCGGTAACGATCGAGCTCGATGTAGTGCAGCAAACGCTGCGGCGTCCAGGACGCTTCCGGGTCGTCCAGCATGCGGGCAAAACCGAGAGAGATTTCAAAGAACGTCCAGCAATCCATTCCGTAAAAATTCACTGAGGGCGCCTCGATCCGGTCATCGACCTCGAGCGTGTATGACTGGTAACGCGTGCCCACCAGAGCGTGCCCCACTGTTGCGGTCCGTTGCCCGATCGGGAGAGATTTCCAGTCGTTCGCCTGAGCCTCCTGCACCAGCCGGTCGAACTGACTGCGGCCCTTGAAAACGGTCGAGAAAGGCAGACCGCTTCCACTCGTCGGCCGAGTGATCGCCGCAAGGAGAAAAAACACGGCAAACAGAAATTTCCTGGTGCGCATCTTCCGAAACCCTTCGGAAGAATGGACCGCGGCGCAAGGCCGCTATTTCTTCGCGCCTGGGGCTGGGACGAGCAGGACCGGTCGTTCGCCAGCCTTCAGGATTCCTTCGGTCACGCTCCCCACCAGGAGATTGTAGACCGAGCCGTGACCATGGGAGCCCATCACGATCAGGTCGGCGGAAATTTCGCGGGCGGTTTTGAGAATTTCCTCCACCACGGTTCCCTCCCGCTCGTGGGCCACGATTTGCAGCCCGCTCGAGGTCAGCTCCTCGCGCAACTGTTCGAGCCTGCTTTTTTGCTTCTCGTTAGGCGCATCTGCTGGAAGATAACCGGCCGCTTCGAGCGACATGCCGCCGGTCATTCCCATCTCCGGCATCCCGATTCCCGGGTAACCAATCGTCGCCGCAGGAAAGACCGGGACGGCCGCGATCTCGCGCGCGTGTACGAGGTGTAGTTCGGCGCCCAGGCTGTGCGCCAACTGCCGGGCGAGCGCCAGCACCCCCTCCATCGAGGGCGAGAAATCCACTGGCACGAGAATTCTTTTCATGGCGCGAACGGTGGCAGTTGACCGGCGAGACAGAATGCGGGAGGCCCGCGGGACGGTCAAGCAGTTGGAAAAGCAGGGCGGGTTCGTTATTCTTCGATGTGGAAGACCTCTTCACGGAAGCGGAGGCGGAAACAAAAACCGACACCGCCGCACCACTCTCCAGCCGGATGCGACCGCGCTCGCTGGAGGAGTTTGTGGGCCAGGAGCATATTCTCGCGCCGGGCAAACTCCTGCGTCGCGCGATCGAGGCCGACCGGTTGCCTTCCGTCATTTTCTCCGGCCCACCGGGGACGGGGAAGACGACCCTGGCACAGATTATTGCCGCGCTCACGCAGTCGAAATTCGTCCGGCTGAGCGGGGTCGAGAGCAACGTCGCTGAGATGCGAAAAGTGGTCGCCGCCGCGGCCAATCGGCTAAGCACCGCGGGTCAAAAGACGATCCTTTTCGTCGACGAGATTCATCATTTCAACAAGGCGCAGCAGGACATTCTGCTCCCGGATGTGGAGAGCGGAAATCTCCGCCTGATCGGCGCCACGACCTACAACCCGTTCTTTTACGTCAACAGCGCGCTTGTCTCCCGCTCGCAGGTCTTCCAGTTGGAGTCGTTAGGCGTGGAGGAGCTGGAGGAGTTGATCGAGCGCGCCCTCGCGGACAAGGAACGCGGCCTGGGCAATTATCGCGTGCAGATGGACCCGGACGCAAAACGGCATCTCGCGAAACTGAGCGACGGCGACGCGCGGAAATGTTTGAACGCGCTCGAGATCGGCGTCCTGACCACTCCGCCTAACGAGAAAGGGATGATTCATTTCACCCTCGAGGTGGCGGAGGAAAGCATTCAGACCAAGGCGGTCGTTTATGACCGGTTGGGCGACGCCCATTACGACACAATCAGCGCCTTTATCAAGAGCATGCGCGCCTCGGACGAAAAAAGCGCGATCTACTGGCTGGCCAAGATGCTGCACGCCGGGGAGGACTTTCGCTTCATTGCGCGTCGCATCGTCATTTTCGCGAGCGAAGACGTCGGGCTGGCGGATGCGCAAGCATTGCCGCTCGCGATCGCGACCCAGCAGGCGGTCGAGTTTGTCGGGATGCCGGAGGCGCGCATTCCCCTCGCCCACGCCACGGTCTATATGTGTCGCGCACCTAAGAATCGCGAGGCCTATGAGGCCCTGGCTGGGGCGGCGGAAGAGATCGAGGCGGAGCGAACGAAGCGCGTCCCGGAGAAATTAAAAAACAAACACTTCCCGGTGAATCCCACCCGCTGACGCATGACTCTGTCGCACAAGATCGGGAAGATTTTCCACCCGGAATTCTATCGGCGCCTCTGGCGCCGGGCGGAGCGAATCATTTACCCGGTTCCGCTCAAGCCGCTCCTCGCCCGCATCGATCAAAAACGTCTGCGCGAGTTGCAGGAGCAGCATGGCTCCCCTCCGCCCGACGCGCCCGATAGCTGGCGCCACTACGCGAAATATCTCGAAATAAAAAAATACCTGCCACTCAACATCCAGCGGCTGCAATACCTCCATCTCCATCGCTCGCGGCCGAAAGACATTCTCGATATCGGTTGTGGCGCCGGCTTCTTTCTCTTCATCGCGCAATCGCGTGGGCACCGCGGGCTTGGCCTCGACACCGGAGGCATCCCCGTTTTTGATGACTTGATCGATCTCTTCGGCGTCGAGCGGGTCATTCAACGAATCAAGATGCTCGAACCGATGCCGGACCTGGGACGCAACTTCGATCTCATTACTGCGTTCTCGACCGCCTTCCACGGTGGACGCAACGTCTCGTGGCGCTGGGGTCCCGACGAATGGGACTTCCTCATTCGCGATCTCGAGCGCCATCTCAAACCCGGCGGCCAGGTCTTCTTCGGGCTCAATCCGGCCTACGATGGAAATTTCTATACCCCCGAAATCCTCGATCTTTTTCTCCGGCGCGGCGCGAAGGTGGATCGCGAGAATGTTCTCTTCCCACCAAAAGCCTGAGAGCCAGTTACAGCGTTCGCCTAACGATGCGAGTCGGGATGGTTGAGAGGTCGCTGGCACAAACCCGCCCTTCCCTCGAATTTGCCAGATGCAAGAGCGGGCCATAACGAGCGGCAAAGCGCTCCTGCGCCAGCTGCATCCGCGACTCGCGCGCTGGTTCGCCGCGACTTTCCGCGACTTCACCGATGCGCAGCTGCGTTGCATCCCGTGGATTCTCAAGCGCGAATCGATCCTGCTCACCTCGCCGACTGGCAGCGGCAAGACGCTCGCCGCTTTTCTCGGCATCTTCGATGACCTCCTGAGGAAGATCGAGGGGGGAACGTTGTCGTTAGGCGTGCATTGTCTTTACGTTTCGCCGCTGCGCGCCCTGACCTATGACATCGGAAAAAATCTGCGCGCACCGATCGCCGGCATGAACTTGGAAACGGAACTACGGATTCATGTCCGCACCGGCGACACGAGCGCCGGCGAACGGGCGAAGTTCCGGCGAAGGCCGTCGCATTTCCTGCTCACGACTCCGGAGAGCCTGGCCGTCCTGCTCGCGCAGGAAAGTTACGCGGCGCATCTCTCCAGTTGTCGCTTCGTGATTGTAGATGAGCTCCACTCCTTCGCCGGCAATAAACGCGGAGTCGATCTCGCGCTCTCGCTCGAGCGTCTCGAGGAACTCTGTCGACGCCTCCCTGTAGAAGGCGCGAGAGTTGTTCCCGTCGAAAAGGGGACTTCGCCAAAGGATTCGGCAACACCAATCTCGCGCTTCGCGCAGCGTAGTGTCCACCGGCGCGAGCGCAGCCGTCTCTGTCGGGTGGGCCTTTCCGCAACCGCAGCGCCCCTCGAGCTGCTCGCGAAATTTCTCGCGGGCGATGATCGGCCCTGTCGTATCGCCCGGGCGAGGGTGGAAAAGGAATCGATCGTCGAGGTCTTTTCCCCGATTCGACGCCAGCCCTACCCGCCGGCTGGTTATACCGGTGTGCGCCTCTACGCGGAGCTGGCGAATTTGATCCGCTCCCGGCAATCCGTTCTCGTCTTTACCAATGTGCGCTCCGCGGCGGAGCAAATCGGTCTGCGCCTGAAAGAGCTGCTTCCCGAACTGGCGGATCAAATCGAAACGCATCACGCTTCGCTCGATCGGAGCGTGCGCCTCGAGGTCGAGGACCGGCTCAAGAACGGGGAGCTGCGCGCGGTCGTCTGCTCGACCAGTCTCGAGCTTGGGATCGATATCGGCGCGGTCGATCTGGTGGTGATGGTGGCGACGCCGAAAGGCGTCTCGCGCGCCGTGCAACGAATCGGCCGCTCCGGGCATTCCCTGAACCAGAACAGCCACGGCGTGCTCGTCGCGACCAACATCAACGATCTCGTGGAGGCGATCGCCACGGCTTATCTCGTCAGACAGGGCGCTCTCGATCCGGTCAAGGTCATGGAAAAGCCTAACGACGTCCTGGCACAGCATATTGTCGGGATGGCCGCGCTGGCCCCGATTGCGGTCGAAACTGCTTTTGCACTCGTTAGGCGAGCCTTCCCTTATCGCGCGCTGGAGCACACCGAGTTCGAGCGCGTGCTGGAATATCTCGTCGGCGGCGGTGAATCGTTGCGGCGCCAGTACTCGAACCTTTTTGGCAAGATCGTCGTCGCGCAGGGAATCATCTCGCTAGCGCATCCAGGGATCGCGCGCGAGTTCCTGCTCAATATCGGCACGATTGTCTCGGAGGGCTTCGTCAGCGTGCTCCTCGGGCGGCGACGCCTTGGCTCAGTCGAGGAAGGATTTATCAAGCAACTGCAGTTGGGCGATCTTTTCGTGCTCGCTGGGCGTGTCGTCAGGCTGATCGATACCGGAGTGCAGGAAGTGCACGTTGAGCGCGCGGATGGGCAATTGCCAACCATCCCGCGCTGGAACGCGGCCAAAATGCCGCTCACCTCCGGCCTGGCCAAGGCGGTGCGGAAGTTACGCGCCGATCTCGCGCGGCGACTCGATGAAGGCTCCGATGCGGCCGCGATCGATTGGCTGGTCGAGACCTATCAAATCTCGATCGCGAACGCGCAGCCGATTGTGGAATTTTTTCGCGCCCAAATGGCGATCTCGGAGGTACCGGTCGGGCGCAAACTGTTGATCGAGCTTTATCGCGAGAGTGAGCATTCGCATTACTTTTTTCACTCGCTCATCGGCCGAAGCGCAAACGATGCGCTCTCGCGCATCCTGGCCTGGCGGGTGCGGGAGCGGATCGGCGGGAATGCGCTTGTCACAATCGATGACTATGGATTCCTGCTCACCCTGCGGCGATTTCAGGAATTGCCGCTCGGACAATGGCGGGACTGCTTTCGCCGCGCGGAAGCAGAGGAGGATTTGCGGGCCGCGCTGCGCGGCTCGGAACTGGTGAAGTGGCAGTTCCGTGGCGTGGCGCAAACCGGGTTGATGGTGCCGCGCAACCTGCCGGGCCGGGAACGCAAGCCGCGCCAGCTCTCCTGGAGTTCGGAGGTGCTCTTCCGCGTGCTCGAACAACATGAGCCTGATCATCCGCTGCTCGAAGAAGCCTATCGCCAGGCAACACACACGTTTCTCGACGCCGAAATTGCCTTCGCTTTCCTCGATGAAGTGCCGGCCTTCGAATGGAAGTTGCGCGAACTGCCGGTCGTCTCGCCATTTTCCTTTCCGATCTATGCGAGCAAGATCAAGGAGAGCATGATGCTGGAGGATCCCGCGACGGCGATTGAGCGGATTTATTTCGAAATGTATTCGCGGGTGGAGCAGGCGACCAAAACTCGTGCTCCCGCTCGTAATCGAAGGGAAGGCCTGGAAGATCGAATGACGCGCAGAAGGAGAAGGAGACGCGGATGAACTTCAAGGATCATTTTTCGCGGCAAGCAACGGGCTACGCAAAGTTCCGCCCGCAATATCCGCGCGCGCTTTTCCAATTTATCGCAACGGCTGCACCTGGCACGGAGCTGGCGCTTGATTGCGCCACCGGCAATGGGCAGGCCGCCCTCGCGCTGGCGGAATTCTTCCAGAGGGTGATCGCGATCGATGCGAGCGCGGAGCAGATCGGGAAGGCCATCCCTGACGAACGAGTGGACTACCGGGTTGCGCCCGCGGAAGTGACCGGCCTGCTTCCGAGTTCCTGTGATGCAGTGGCGGTGGCGCAGGCCCTCCATTGGCTCGACCTCGCAGCCTTTTATGCGGAAGCGCGCCGTGTCTTGAAACCGGGCGGCGTGCTGGCGGTCTGGGCCTACAATGATCTGCGCGTGACACCCGAGGTCGAGGCGGTCGTCAGGCTTTTTCATGACCAAGTGGTCGGACCCTACTGGCCGCCGGAGCGGAAAACGGTTGGACGCGGGTACCTCGACTTGCCCTTTCCGCTTGCGGAAATCGAGGGCCCGCAGTTTCAAATCGAGGCGCACTGGTCCCGGCAGCATTTGCTCGGTTACCTGCGCACCTGGTCGGCGACGCAGCGCTTCGTGGCGGCGAAGGGAACCGATCCGGTCGAGTTAATCGCGCACGAGCTCGAGCGGGCCTGGGGTGAAACCGACGAGGAGCGGCCGGTCGTCTGGCCGTTAACGGTGCGGATTGGACGTACCTGACTCGTGCTCGGTAATCGATCTCTTTTCTCGGATCCTGACTGCGCCGTCGGGCAAAGGGCACAATTACGAACAGGAAGATGAAATGGAAATAAAGAGGGCGGACCTTTCGATCCGCCCTCCCTTTCCGTGGAGCAGCTTCTCCCTAGTTCTTGCTCTGCGAAACTACTTCGTTCAGTTTGAAGATCGGCAGGAACATCGCGATCACGATGCCGCCTACGATCACGCCAAGGAAAACGATTAACATCGGCTCGATCAGTGAAGTCAGCGCATCGAGCAGCGCTTCGATTTCTTCGTCCCAGAAATCGGCCATTTTCTCCAGCATGGTATCGATGCGGCCGGTCGATTCGCCGGCCGCGACCATGCGCAGCATCATGGGCGGGAAAATCTTCTTCTTCGAAAGTGCGACCGAAAGATTATCGCCCTTCTCCACATCGGCGCTGACGCCCTTGATGCTCTCCTCCACGACGTGGTTGCCGGATGAACCTCCCACGATGTCGAGCACCTCGAGGATTGGCACGCCGCTGCGGATAAGCTGGGCAAAGGTGCGGGCAAAACGCGACATGCAGATCTTATGAATGAGCGGACCGAAAACGGGCAGCTTCAGCTTCCAGCGATCGCTCAACTGGTGCCCGCGCGTCGAGCGCAGGAAGGCACGGATGCCGAAGATCGTGCCACCAATGCCAAGGATCATGAAGTACCATTTTGCCCGGATGAAGTCGCTCAGGTCGATCAAGAATTGCGTGGGAGCCGGGAGTTTGGCGCCGAAATCCTTGAAGATTTCTCCAAAGACCGGAACGACTCGAACGATCAGAAAAGTGGTGATCAGGAACGCGATGGAAATGACGATGACCGGATAGGTCATGGCCGATTTGATTTTCTTGCGCAGGCGAGCGCTGGCTTCGAGGAAGCCGGCCAGTCGGTCGAGAATTTCCGAGAGCAAACCGCCCGCTTCGCCCGCTTTCACCATGCTGACGAAGAGACGATTGAAAACGCGCGGGTGCTTCCCGATTGATTCGTTAAAGGTTTCGCCGCCCTGGACGCGTGCGGTTACATCGCTGATGACGTGGCGGAGATTTTTCTGCCGCTTCGGATCGCACTGCTCGTAAAGGGCGGTCAGCGCCTGGACGAGCGAAATTCCGGCCTCGATCATGGTCGCGAGCTGGCGGGTGAAGAGGACAAGGTCGGTTTCCTTTACCGTCCAGGCCTTTTTTCGCTGGCGAGTCGCGGCCGCTTTTTGCTGCAGCGAGAGCACCATGAGCCCGCGGCTCATCAAACTAGTCACGGCGTTGTCCTCGTTGATGGCATCCTGGATACCGTTTACGATATTGCCAGCGCCATCCCGGGCTTGATAGGAGAAGGTCATCATATGGTTATTCTAGTAATTACATCACTTATAGCAGTTATGGTGCCAACCGCCCCCGTTCCGCCTCTTTCTCATGCCTGAAGCCCTCAGCCTCCAGCCCTTGACCCAGTCTCTCTGGCTCTGGGAGGCCTACGATCCCGCCGCAAAATGCGACCTTTTCTCCAGTGCCGCCCTCCGCGCAGGTCGCCTTTTTCTCTTCGATCCCATTCCGTTGGCCGCGGCACCGCTGGCGGAACTGATCTCCGCCTACGACCTCGCTGGCGTTCTGCTGACAAACTCGAATCATGTGCGGGCCGCGGCCGAGTTCTCCCGCCGGCACAAGGCTCCGATTTTCGCCGCCGATTCAGTCACCCAGGAATGCGACGCAGGCGAGACCGTCAGGCTCGTCGCCCAGGCAAAGATCCCGCCGGACATCACAGCGATCGCGATCGCAGGCGCCGCGCCGGGCGAAATGGCATTTCACTTGGCGGATGACGGCGGGACGATCGTGATCGGCGATGCCCTGATACATTTCGAACCCTACGGATTCACGTTCTTGCCAGCGAAGTATTGCGCCGATCATAAAGCGATGCAGCGCTCCCTCCGGCAGTTACTCGACTGGCCATTCGAACGGCTCCTTTTTGCGCACGGGAGGCCACTTCTCTCGTCCGCGCGCGCGCGGCTGGAAAGCCTGCTGGAATGATGGCCGTCCGACGTCAATGAATCCTTTGCCTAACGAAAGCGGCGTGACGCGTTTCCTGCGCCTGATCCGTTTTTCACACACGATCTTTGTCCTGCCCTTCGCCCTCGGGGCGCTTCTTGTCGCGACGCGGGGACGCCCCTCGGTCCGGCTGCTGGTGCTCGTTCTGCTTTGCATGGTCTGCGCACGGACCGCCGCGATGCTTTTCAATCGCATTGTTGACTGGACACTGGATCAGCGAAACCCACGGACCGCGATGCGCCATCAACTTCTTTCGCGGCCGCTGGCGCTCTGGCTCCTCCTGCTCAGTTCGGCGGCCTTCATCGCTGCGACCGCGGCGATCAATCGCGCGACATTGTTCCTCTCGCCACTCGCGCTCGCGATCATTTTTTTTTACTCGCTGACCAAGCGCTTTACCGCGGCGAGCCATTTTTTTCTGGGAAGCGCTTTGGCCATTGCGCCAGCCGGCGCATGGATCGCCGCGACTGGCAGGCTCGCACTTGCTCCCTTGCTGCTCGGGGCCGGGGTGGTCGGATGGGTTGCGGGATTCGATTTGATTTACGCAACGCAGGATTTCGAATTCGACCGACGCGAGGGATTGCACTCGCTGGTGGTGCGGCTCGGTATTGCGCGTTCCCTCCGGCTCGCACAATGGCTGCACCTTGCGATGCTGCTCGCGCTCCTCGGCTTCGGCTTCGCGGCCTCCTTAGGCGCGGTTTACTTTTGCGGGATGCCGCTGGTCGCAGGGGCGCTGGTTTACGAACATCGGAGCGCGGCCCGGCTCGACCTGGCAGGGATCAACCGTGCCTTTTTCCAGAGCAACGCCTTTGTCAGCGCGGTCTTCCTCGCGAGCGTCGCGGCCGCGGTCATCTGAGGGGCACCTTACGGCTCGAGCTGGGCGATGCGGGCGATGTGGCGCCCGCCTTCAAAATCAGTCGTGAGCCAGACGCACACGATGCGCAGGGCGAGATCTTCCGGGATCATGCGTTCACCTAACGACAAGACATTAGCGTCGTTATGCTGGCGGGAGAGACGCGCGGTTTCCTCGTTCCAGCAGAGCGCGCAGCGTATCCCGCGCACCTTGTTCGCGGCCATCGCTTCGCCGTTGCCGGAGCCGCCCAGCACAATCCCGCGGTCGCACTCGCCGCGCGCGACCGCTTCCGCGGCCGGGCGGATGAATTTCGGATAATCGACCGGCTCCTCGCTCGTGGTTCCGAAATCTTCCACCTCGTGGCCTAACGAGATGAGGAGTTCCTTGATTTTTTCCTTGTAGCGAAAGCCGGCGTGATCGGAGCCGAGAGCGATTTTCATGTGACGTTATTAAACGAAAGCGCAACCGCCTTGTCGAGGCTTTGCAAAGTGACCGCTCAGGCGCCGTGCAGCTTGGCCAGTCGTTCCCACAGCTCGCGCTCCGCTTCGCTCAGTTTTTTCGGGATCCTGATCTGCGTCACGACGTAAAGGTGACCGCGGCCGCCAGCCGCGTCCGGCAACCCGCGATCGCGCAGGCGAAAACGCTGTCCGGCCTGTGTGCCTGCCGGAATCTTCAGTCGCCGATTTCCTTCCAACGTCGGCACCTCGATCTCCGTCCCAAGCGCAGCCCGCCACGGATCGAGCGCGATCTCGTGAATGAGATCATTTCCCTCCGCCGAAAAATCGGGATGGCGCGCGAGGCGCACCCGCAGGAAAAGATCGCCCTTGTTGCCACCGCGTGTGCCGGCTTCGCCCTGCCCGGCCAGTCGGATGCGCTGGCCTTCGTGCACTCCACGCGGGATCTTTACCTGGTAGGTTTCCACTCTGTCCGAGTCGCTCCGGCGCAGGGAAATCTGGCGAGTCGAACCGTGGAGCGCTTCCTCCAGCGTGACCATGATGTCGGCTTCGACGTCCTGACCGCGTTCCGCGGTCGCCGCCCGCCGGCCAAATCCACCCCCAAACGCCGACTCGCCGCGGCCGCCGCCGAAGAAGGCCTCGAAGAAATCGCTGAAGCCAGTGCCGCCAAACTCGAACTCGACCCCGCCGTTGCCACCTCCAGCATAACGATGAAATCCGCCTTCGCCCATCCCGCCGCGTCCCCAGTCGGGCGGCGGTCGAAAACCGCCCGGTTGGTTCCAATCCGCGCCGAGCTGATCGTATTTGGCACGCTTCTCGGGATCGCTCAGGACTTCGTAAGCCTCGTTGATCTGCTTGAACTTCTCTTCGGCGGCGGCTTTCTCCTTTGGCTTGGCGAGGTCGGGATGGTGTTTGCGCGCGAGCTTGCGGAAAGCGCTTTTGATTTCATCCGCGCTGGCCGTCTTCGAAACGCCGAGCGTCTCATAATAATCCCTGAATTGAACCGCCATGATGGTGCGGGAGAATTTCCCGCATCGACCCGAATGCGCAACCCGGCGCGCGTGCCGCCGTGAACCGCGAACCGTGAATCGTGAATCGAAGAGCCTTTCCGATTCACGAATCTCGGCGCTACCGCCCTAACGATCGACGAAAATCGGCGTCGCGGTCACGTCGGCGGCGTCGAAGGTAAAACCGTGACCGCCGGTCGAGTCGAGTGACTTCAACAACTCCGCCACCGCCAGCGCCGTCGTTCCGGAATAAAAACGAACCAGGCCGACGGTGGTACGGCGGCCAAAAACCGTGATCATGATGGTGTTGTCGTCGACCGAGTTCATGAAGATATGGCTGCCGTTACCCTGGTGATAGAGGGCGTTGAACTCAACCTCGCCGATGCGGCGGGCCAGTTCTTTGGTGGCAGCAAACGAACCGGCGGCGAGCGCAGCGATGATCGTGACATCGAGGACCGAGATGTCGCCAAATTGCGAGATCACGTTCCCGCCGCGGTCGATCACGACGGTCAGATCAGCGTCGGCCTTCTTCAGGAAATCGGCCAGAATCCCATCGAGGCTGGCGACATTTTCGATTGTTAGGGCCGGGATGCAGTTCATAAGTTGGTCGGCAGGCTGATTTTCGGCACCGGCTTCGGTTCCACCGGCACCGCGACCGGTTCCGCGGTGGACTTGGTGTCGTCCTGCTTGCTGAATTTATGGAGCAGCATTTGCGAGACGGCATTGAGCGACGCGAAAACGTTCTGCCCAGTGCTTGAGATGACCTCAAAACTTTGGACGCGCTTTTTGCGGTTGTTGAGCAGGAACTCGAGATAGTTGATCGGCGCGACATTCTGCAGGTCCCGTTTGTTGTATTGCAGGACGTAGGGAATTTCGGCGATTGAGAGGTTTTGCTCCGCGAGGTTCTCCTCCAGATTGCGGAAGCTTTCGACATTCTCCTCCATTTTTTCCCATTGCGAATCGGCCACGAAAACGATCGCGTCCACGCTTCGCAGGACGAGCTGGCGAGTGGCGTTGTAAATCACCTGGCCAGGTACGGTGTAGAGCTGGAACTTGGTTACGAAACCCTTGATCACGACCGCGTTGAGCGGGAGAAAATCGAAGAACAGGGTGCGATCGGCGGCGGTGGCAAGAGAGACGAGGTCGCCCCGGTTGGCCGGGCTGATGCGCTCGTGGATGTAGGCAAGATTGGTTGTCTTGCCGCAAAGGGCGGGCCCGTAATAGACGATCTTGAACTGGATCTCGCGGCTGGCGTAGTTGATGATGGACATTGGTTTGTTAGGCGTTAGGCGTCGTCGTTAGGCAAAATTGTCAACTGGGTTGGGCATAGGTGCGCGCCAACTCCTCCGCCACCTGGTTGAGCCGGTCGCGGATCTCCGGCGCGATTTCTTCCCCCGTTTTGTGCAGAGCAGCGAGGCAGATGTTTCCGTGGGCAAAAAAAGTGACGGCCGCTTTCGCGCAGAAAAGTGTGACCCCGGCAAGCGCCCCGAGGTTGGCCCCGGCCATCTGCTCGCCGATTTTCTTCATGATCGCGGGAGCGATCGCGCAGAGCGCGTCCACCCCGAAGTCGGCCGGAATGTTTCCCGCCAAGCTGAGACCATCAGAGAACACAATCGCGCAGGAACTGACCCCCGGCAGGCAGCTGGCATGCGCCACCACGCTTTTGGCGTCGAGCGTTTCGTCGGTATCGAAGGCGACTTGCAATGCGTTGCGGGCAGCCAGTCCGGCGATTGCAGGCGCAAGCGGTGATCCCGCCTGGCTGGAGGCGCCTGGCTTCGACGAATCCCAAGGCGGCTTGATGCCGGGAGCGGCGATCGCAACATGATCAGCGGCTGCGGCGGCAGAATCGGCTGGTTTGGCGATTGGACCGGAGAAATTTTTCAGTCGCGTGGCATCCTCGGCTGCCTTTTTGCTGAAAGGCGTTTCGAAGAGCGAGACGACTTCCGTCTCTTCCTGGTCCGGCCGGAGCTGCAAGCTTTCGTTAGGCAAATTTTGCAGTACTTCCTGGAGTGGCAGAACAATTGGCGTCTCCATATCGTCGATCTTCAAAATCCCGCGGTATTCCTCGGTAAGAGCGGCCTGGAATTGGGCGGGCGAAATCGAGACCCGGCCTAACGATAACTGAGATTCGAGGATCGAGAAGGGCAGCTCGATCATCGCGCTTTCCGCAATTTTATCGATCGGTCCCGAGAGCTGGAAGGGCGCAAGGCTGCGCAAAATGCTGCGCAGGGAAAGGCTAATGCGCGAGCCCGCGCCGGCCAGCGGAAGCTTCGCACTCTGCGGATGGGGCGACGCGATTTTCGGCGCGGCCGGCTGGCGCAGATCGTCGGAGGGCGGGCTGATCTTAAACGGGATTCGGGCTAGCGGCAGCGGAGCGGAAGGAGGGGGTGAAAGGGTGGGAACGGGCGACCCACTTGAGGCTGGAACTCTCTCAGTGGCGGGCCCACCCGTTCCGTTCGGTGAAATCTTCGCGGGAATCGGCGGGCGCGCCGGCGGTCCTTTGAACCCGGGAGGGGGAGCGGCAGCGACGGCCTCCTTCGGGACAGGCAGTCGGATTGGCCCGGTTGGTTGAATTTCTGCGACCGGCTCGAGCGCTGGCTCAGGAACAGGCGCTGGGACGGGCGCCGCTGGCGTGCCGAAGCGCTTGCTGTCTTCGAGGGTGACTTGCAAAAAGGGCGTTTCGACCTGTGGCAGGGCCTGCTCCGCGACCTGGTCGGGCCGCACCTGGAAAGCGGCGAATTGCTCGAGGACTTTGGCGAAAGGAAGTGTCACTTCGGTCTTGTCCGCCGGGTCCACTTCGCTGACAAAGAGTTGCGGTGCCTGTTGATAAATGGCGCGCAGCGGAACGGTCGGGCGGCCGCTCGACATGCCGCGCTCAAGCTCGGAAGCCTTTAGGACCAGGCGATGAAAGGGATCGATTTGCCCCGGCTTAAGTAAACCGGCGGAGATCTGAGTCGCGACATCGGCCAGTTGCAGCGCGATCGTTCGCGCGGGGCTGGGCGATTCCGAAGCGAGCGATTTGGGGACGGTGGAGAAATTACCGCCCCTGCCCAATGAAATCTTGCGCGGCGCCGGCGGGACCAGTGTTGCGGTGCCCAGCGACGGGCTCGTGGCAGAGAGAGGCGCGGTCATGACCGACGATATGGCAGGCGACGCGGCCAAGCCGGCAGGCGGATTGAAATCCACCGTGCTTTCCGCACCGACAACGCGCGTCACATTAGGCAAAACGGTCTTACCAAAGCGCTCCGAGGCCGGTTTCTCGATCGCAACGATCGGACGCGAGACGACGGTGACCGCGGCTTCGGGGGTTCGGGCTTTTTTGAAAAAGCGGAGAAACGATAAATTCATTCTAGTGATCCTCAGCTGTGACGCGCCAGACTTCCTCCAGCGTCGTAATTCCCTCCACCGCCTTGTCGATGCCGACCATGCGCAGCGTCTTCATTCCCTCGGTAATCGCCTGATTCTTGACCACGGCGGCGGAGGCACGCTTAATGATCAACCGGCGAATCGATTCGCTCACGGAAAGAGCCTCAATAATCGCCGCCCGGCCGGAGTAGCCGCGCCCTTTGCAGCGATCACAGCCGACACCGTGATAAAAGACCGCGCCCTCCGCCGGCTCCATGTTGAGGCGGGCAAACATTTCCGGTTCGGGAACAAATTCTTCGCGGCAATTCATACAAACGCGGCGGATAAGTCGCTGCGCGCAGGTCAGGATGACGGAGCTGGAAATCAAAAACGGCTCGATCCCCATATCGTCGAGCCGCGCGATTGCGCCCGCGGCATCGTTGGTGTGCAGCGTGCTCAAGACCTGGTGACCAGTGAGGGCTGCCTTGACCGCAATGTCGGCGGTTTCGTTGTCGCGAATTTCGCCCACCATCACGATGTCTGGGTCCTGGCGGAGAATCGAGCGGAGCGCCGAGGCGAAATCGAGCCCGATATCGGGCCGGGCCGCGACCTGATTCACGCCCATGAGCTCGTACTCGATCGGGTCTTCGACCGTCACGATGTTGTAGTTCGGGCTGTTGAGCTCCTGCAGAACCGAATAAAGCGTGGTCGTCTTGCCGGAACCGGTCGGACCGGTGACGAGAATCATCCCGTGCGGCGCATCGATCGCCTTGCGGAAGCGCGCGACGGTTTCTTCATCCATCCCCAAAGTCTCGACGCTGCCCGCGAGCGCCGACTTATCGAGAATTCGGATGACCACTTTCTCGCCATAGGCAGTGGGTAGAATCGAAATACGCAGATCGACTTCCTTGCCCATGACCTTGATCCGGAAGCGACCGTCCTGCGGTATCCGCCGCTCCGCGATGTTGAGCCCGGCGAGAATCTTGATGCGCGAGGTAATGGCAAGCTGGAGTGCCTTGGGGGGCGATTCCGCCTGCACCAGTTCGCCGTCAATGCGGTAGCGCAACTTCAGCGTCCGCTGGAACGGCTCGATGTGAATGTCCGATGCCTTTTCCTTGATCGCCTGCGCCAGGACCAGGTTCACGATCTTGATCACGGGCGCGTCTTCGCTGTCGGTCGCGAGTCGGTCGAGATCGATCTCCTCGCGCCTGGACTGCTGCACTTCGACATCGGAGGCCGTCTCCTCGGAAACCTGCTTGAGCACCTCGCTCATGTTCGTGCTCGCCGAATGCACGCCGCTGAGGGCATCGTTAACCGCGCGCTCGGTCGCGATCATCGGCACGATCTCCATTTGCACCCGGCGCTTCAGGTCATCGACCGCCAGCACATTGGTCGGGTCGGCCATGGCGACAAAGAGCTTTTTGTCGAGGCGCGCGATCGGCACCAGTTTGTGCGCCTTGGCCATTTCGCGCGGGACGAGATTGAGGATCTCTTCCGGCACCCTCACTTTTGCCAGATTGATCGGCGGCGTATTCAGGCACCGGCCCATGCTGAAGGCCATGTCCTGATCGCTGACAAATTGCTTGTCGGTTAGAATCTTGAGCAGGCGGCCGCCCTGCTGTTTTTGGAGATTGATCGCTTCGTCGAGCTGGTTGGGGAGGAGGAGCCCGTCTTCGATCAGGACATCGGCGATGCGTTCGGCGAAGGATTTGCTTCTCATCGTCGTGAGGCCTACCCGCGCGGCTCGAGCCGGTGAATTTCCTGCAAGGTCTTGATGATCGTGCCCGGCTTGGCCAGATACCAGGTCACGGTATAATCGAGCGATTGCTGCACTTCCTCACGCGCCGCCGCGTCAAAGGGATTGCAGACCGCCACCATGATGGTGCGGCTGATCAAGTCGAAGGGCACGAAAAGCCGACTCATGGTCAGTTCGTCAGGCAACATCCGCGCCACTTGCCGATCGATGTCGTAATATTCCAGCGGCACATAGGCGAACTTCGTCCGGTCGATTAACGCCGAGAGCAGCGCCTCCATTTTCTCGTCGTTGCCCTTGCAGAGACGATCGAGCAGGGAAGCCGCCAGTTGGTTGGGAGCGGCGGCTTTGTTCGCTTCCTTCAGCTCAGCCAGCGCCGTATTGACCTCGTCCTCGGAAAACATTTGCTGAACGATCAAAAACTTGGCGAGTTGTTCATTACCCTCCGCGAGATCCTCTGGCGAAATGTGCCGGCGTGGTTTCCCGGCGTGACGCCCGCCGATCTCGAGCAACGCGCCTTGGGACGAGCTATCCACCGAGCGGTGACCAGGCTTGGCGACAAGCGCATTACGAGCTCCGGCTTGTGCTTTCGTCTGGCCGGTTTCCTTTAGCTTCGCCTCGATCTCGCCCTGCATGGCGAGCATTTCCGGGGCGCCGGGTTCAGCGGCCAGCACCGCCTCGCATTCCTGCATCGCGAGCGAGAAAGAGCCGACGTTAAAATAGGCCTCCGTCAGACGGCGCGAAATGCGGACGGCCTCGGGCGTCTTGCCGAGCTTCTGATAAGCGACCTTCAGAATCTCCAGCGATTGATAATCGTCCTGCTGTGTTTGAGTGATAACCTCAAACATTTCAATCGTTTGGAGAATCTGGCTGCGCTCCTCTTCGGATAGAGTGTGTTCCAGCACGGAGCGCTAAAAAGCTAGAACCGTGCCCATACCTTCAACGCTCCCGCTTTTGCCAAAATCACTATCCCCGCAGTTCGTGATCGCGCCCGACATTTGCAATCCATTTTCTTTCCGGTCTCCCCGCACGGACCGGACAGGCTTGGTTCTGGAGCGGTGCGGCCAAAGTAGATCAGCGCGTGTTCCGCTCCTACCGGCCCGGCCGAACGCGCCCTGTCAAGTTGGTTCTCGAGGCGCAACCTTCGTCTTCAGTTCCCGTCCTCACCTCACCTTTCGGCTTTCCGTTTCCCCGGTTTCAGGATATACCCTGACCAGATTTTTGTTTCCGCCCGCCGTGCCCGCCCCAAAACCAAACCCTCGCCCTCGCTGCGGTTTCACTTTGATTGAATTGCTGGCGGTTCTCCTAGTGGTCGGAATTCTTCTTGCGTTACTGGTCCCGGCGCTTGGGCCCAGCTCAGGCCGGGCCCTTGACGGTGCAACGCACCAATTTACCGCCGATCTCGAGAATGCGCGATTGATTGCGATTGCCGAGCGGACGCGAACTCGCGTTCTCTTACCGGTCAGTCAGGACAACTTTCCGTCCCCCGCGCCGTCGCCGACGCCCTGGCCAACCGAGATCGCCCGCCGCGGCTATGTCATTACAAGTCAAAGACCAACTGAGACGGTTTGGAAACAGCGAGGAAAATGGACGCGCCTGCCGCAAGGAATCGCTTTGCAATCGCTGGTCCAGTCTTCGCCCACGCCCATTCCAACCGCAATGCCGATAGATGCCGGTGGAACGGGCACGATCAGCTACAGCTATGGCGGTCCCTACATCGAATTTCTTGCGAACGGCAGTTCAAGTCTCGACCCCGCGGCGTCGCCGGCGGCGGCTGCGGTTCTGGCTGACGGCTTTGTAGATTCAACCGACAGCTTCAAATCCAGGAATTTGAACCTCAAATCCACAATCACGATCGATCCGCTGACGGGCAGCGCAACCGTGAAATGAAACTCAAGCGCCAAGCCAGATTGGATGCGTTTTCGCTGGTGGAAGTCGTCCTTGCAATCGGCGTGTTCGCGTTCGCTCTGCTCGCGGTCCTGGGTCTCCTTTCGGTTGGCAGCGATACGTACAAGCGCGCCCGCGACGAGGCCTTCGCCGCTCAGATCGCGCACAACGAGTTTCAGCGAATTCGCTCTTTGAGTTCGCAAAGCTTTCCAACCGATACCTACGTTCCGAGATATTACGATAGCAACCTCACGGACCTGGGTACGGTCCTGGGACCCAACGCCGTTTATCAACTGCAAATCACCATCGCGCCTTATCCAACGCCAACTCCCTTCCCGCCCCCGATCGTTTCGGCACAGTTTCTTCTCAATGCCGACGTTCATTATCCAGCGAACGCTCCAGCGGCAAACCAAAGCGTGGCACGTTTTACCACCCTTATGTTCTCCCAGTGATGAAGCGATACGGTGGGTTTACAGTCATCGAGTTGCTGGTTGCAGTCGTCACCATGGTTATCCTGACCGCTGTTCTAGCCGGCGTCGTCGTTGCAACGCTGGGGGTTTGGAACCAGGGTCGTAATTGGCTCGACACTTGTTCGAATGCCCGCCAGATCATGCAGCGACTGGGCGACGAACTGAAGGGCGCCAGGGCGAGCCCGAACGTCAGCGGCAGTCAAATTCAATTCGTGGAAAACGTCACGACCTTTCCGACGCCTGATCCCGCTCCCATACCAAGCCCGATACCCCTAATAGCTGAAAATATTTTCTTTGTCGCCCCACAGCCAAATCTGGGAGCCGGCGATCTTTGCGTGATCGCCTACGCACTCGACTGGCGAACGCACGAACTAAAACGGGCGTTTAGCAGCAGCGACACCGCTTGGTCAATATCCAACAGATATCAGGCCGACAAGTATCCGTTTGTCGCTGCCGATTGGCATACCATTGCGACCGGAGTTCTGGAGTTTGAAATCCGATCCTATGCCCAGGCGAATCTTGATCCAAGTCCAGCGCCAACGCCGACCCTTGCACCAAGCTGGGATTCTGAACTGTCCAGTCCAACATGGATGACCGGAGTGGCGCCGCGCCGCATTGTGCTTCGCTTAAAGCTGGTGGACGCCAAGACTGATGCTCAACTCGCCCGTATCCCTCCCGGCGCAACCTACGATTCGATTGTGGCTCGGGCTGGCCGTGATTTTTTTTATGAAGTGTCGTTACCACCGCCATGAAACGAGCCGCTCCTGGCAACGCCTTCGCTCTCGCTCTCACTCTCGTGTTGCTGGCCTTGATCGTGATCGTGATTCTCGCCTATCTGGCAAATGCACGAACGGATCGAGCGACATCGTCCGTCTACGCAAACGGGCTTCGTGCCCAAATGGTTGCAGAAAGCGGCCTGGCCGCAGCAACGAAGCTCTTGAGCGACAATACCCGTTACGGCAATTATATCACGGCCATGCCTCCTCCTGCGCCATCACCGGCGCCACTTTATACTGAGGTTTATCGCCCGACCGACCCATTGGGCACCACTCAGGCAAAAGCCGATGATTATCTCCAACCGACCAATGCCGCGGGAGAGATCCTCGCTTCCCTCGCCGCGACGCCCTCGGGTACGCCTCAGGTCGATTCCCGCCCCATGCCAATGATGATTCCTGGCGCAGGTCCATTCACCCTTGGCGATCCCGGTTTCACGGCAGGTAACAGCTACGACTTCAACCAAATCGTTCGGCTTGGCACTAATGCCAATGGCCGCCTGGTTAACCCTTTGCCGACACCAGCCTATGGCCAATGGGTGCGTCTCCGGAATTCAAGCAACGAATTGATCGGCCGCTACGCTTTCTTCATCGAGGACGAGAGTATGAAGACAAACGTTAACGTCGCCGGCAATAACCTTGCCCCTGGATCAAACCTCCGAGTGAATGATCTAACACTTCCCCTGCCAAGCCCCACCCCCGCCACACAACTTCAAGAAGTCGATCCCGCGGCCGTTTTACCTCCTCCTCCGACAATCGACCGCGCCGTCGCGGACAGTGCGCTTACCAGTATCGGAGCTGCCGGAACCCGCCTTGCCAGCCGCTCCACTCTCGCGCTTCTCGAGCAGTGGCAGACGAACTTTTCAGACTACTCGCATCTCGTGACTTCCGCATCACAAGATGACAATACCACAGCCAGAGGATGGCAGAGACTCGATCTGAATACACTCGTTGCGGCGGCCGTTGATAATACCGCAAAGGCCGCCCTGGCACACCGGCTTTCAAATTGGATTCGCGACGCATGGACCGGACCGGCGCTAAGTGGGCTTGAGGAATCGCAGGTTTTTGCCAATGAGCGGCTACGCCTACAACTCGCCGCCAACATTATCGATTATATCGACCAGGATAATAGCCCAACCGATCTTGGAGATATCCGGCCCGATGGTTTTCCTAACCCTGTGCCAGTGATTGGAATTGAGAAAATTCCGCATCTTGGCTCGATTTTCGTCGTTTTTGAAGCGTCGAACAGATCCGGCAATACCGCCCAGATGCGGATGAAAATCCGTCTCAATTTCCTAAATATGTTTGGGTCCATGCTCAACCTGCAAAACACGCTGTCAAAAGTCATCGTCCAGGGCGTTCCTGTCATTTTGAAGAAGGGTGGAATTGTTTTTAATCACTACAGTGACACGTTTTCCATACCGATTACCGCTCTCACCCCGGTTAGCACGAGCGGCGGCATTTACGACATTCCTCCTGCGGTCGACGGGTCGGCCCCTAACGGCGGAGCGCGAAGTTACGAGACGGTCTGGCTGGTTCCCAATGAAACCGTTACCTTTTCCACCCAAGCCGGTCTTCCAACTTTTCAAGCCGGAGAGGTTCAGGTTAGCGTATATGGGCTGGACAATGAACGCGTTGACATTACCGCAGCCCAAACTGCCGATACGCCCAGCACTGGCTACACCAGGTCGGGAACTAGCCCAAGCGGGGATTTCCTTCTTGACGCCACGCCCGGACCGCGCGACGTCTCTGCCATTTTCCTGCAGGAAGACGTTGTCGATACAACGGTGACGCGCACCTTTGGCGATCCGCGATATCGCCCCGAACTGCTGGATGGTCGGTGGCGAAGACTGAATCTGACCGACAATCACGCGTTGAGTGACCGGCTGGATTTAGTCGACACCAACCCGCGCATTTATGGCGCCGATTGGTTTGATTACACGGGCGATCGGCCGCTAGCCTTTTTCCGTAACGGTCCAATGCTTAATATCGGCGAGTTGGGGAACATTTCTGTCTCCGAATTCCCATTCCGGACCATTTATCTTCAATACCCGGAGCGGCCGGCAGTCGGAGGCGGTCCTACAAACATCACCCAAGTCACAACGAGGCGCCGCGATAGCGTTGACTACATCCTGATGGACCTTTTTCGCACTGATCCAAATGTCAAAAGAACGGGGGGATTAAACATCAATACTCAGCAGCGCCTGGCTGGCACGCAGCAACACACACTCGCTCCACTATTCCTCGGTTTGCCTGTTGGTACCCAAACGATTACTCAAGCTCCGGTAGATATGGTCGCGCGCTTTAGTACGACGACCGGCAATATCGCCTATAGCTCTATCTTCGATCGCAGAATCGCGGTCGGGACGCCCCCGGATAACACACCCCTCCGGCCCTTTTTCCAGATTGGCGAATTGGCGTCAATGCTTAGTCGCCTGGTCAACTCGAGCGACACGACCACGACCGGCAACCCAGGCCGTACAACTGTTCTTTACAGCGCGATCAGAAACAGCCCGGGCGCGACAACCGAAGTCAACGCAAACTTCCAGCGCGATATGGGAGCCGAGCAAGAATTCCGAGAAGTCAGCAACTCGATAACAACGCGCGGCAACATTTTTAGGGTTCTTTACGTAGGGCAAGCGATCAAAGACATAAATGGCAACGGCATTGTCGATGCGAATGAGGTAAAGGCAGAATATCTTGGCGAAGCTTTTGTGCAGCGAAATGCAACGTTTCAGGCCGGAGGCTCGAACTTAGACGCGGTCACCACGGTCGACAGTACTTATCGAATTCTTACGAATCGAGTGATAACGGAATGAAGGGCACTTACGGTATTGTTATTATAGCTTCGATCGGAGCGGCGGTTACGTTCGAGAGCCCTAAGATCGTCTCCACCAGCCCGCAGTTCTGGCGGGTCGATGTTAATGCTTCTTCCCTGAGGCAGGTATCGCTCACGTTCGACCAGGCAATGAGACCGGGGTTTTCATCTTGGCTTGGCCGAAGCAGCATTGTCCCCGATGTGCAGTGCAACAGCGCAACGAGTCCTGACGCCAGAACCTTCTCTCTCCCTATGACGTTCCAGCCAGGCAAGGTTTATGTATTTGCACTGAATGAGGTCGACATACCGGGGGTTGGTTTTCAAACGCAGAAAGGAATCGCTCTTCCACCGACTTACCTGGTCTTCCGGACAGAGGGCAATCTAAGGGCGGAGGATGCCCCGCCCCGCGTGCTTGGCACTTCGCCACCGAATGGCGCCCAGGACGTCAACCCAGTTGCTTCCAAAGGGGTTGTCGTGAGTTTCGATCGGTTCATGGCGACCGGGAAGCACGGCCTGCACCTTTGGGAGAATGAAAGGCCGGTCGATCTGCGGGCGACGAAGTTCACCTACTCGGCTGACGGCAAGATTTTCACCCTCAATTATCAGCTTAAGCCCTCTACTCATTACGAAGTACGGATGAACAGCACTGACGACATAGGCTTCACTGCGACGAATCGGGTTCCGCTTTGGCCCTATCGCTTCTTATTTGTGACTGGGCAACCACACTGAGGCTGGTGTGCTGGTGCAATCGGCCTTCGCTGTGGCCAGGGTTGCTGAGTTGTGAGATTGGAACGCTTGCTTCCCGTAATCGGAACAAGTCCGACCAGCGCCCGAGGGGCAGCATCGGAATAACTCTCTGACGAATTGGCGATTAAACAACGCTGGTCATGTTGGCATTTCCGCTGCTAAACTCAGCTCACTGAAACGATGCAACGTTTTTCGATTTAACCGTTCATGATTCACGATTGATTATGATTCCATACCGTCTCTTCGCTTTCGGCCCGCTTCTTCTTTCCGCCGCGCTCGCTAACCTCGCGGCCGAGTCTTCGCCCTCGCCTTCCCCGGAAGCAAGTGGAGTCGGAGCTCCCGGCTACAGTGCGGAGATGGAAAAGGCAGCCAGGCCGCTCAAGATTCTCATTCTCGGCGGGACCGGGTTTACCGGACCGGATCAGGTGAAATATGCGCTGGCGCGCGGGCATAAGGTAACAGTATTCAACCGCGGCAAGACGCATCCCGGCATTCTCCCGCCGGAGGTAGAACAGCTCACCGGCGATCGCAACACCGGCAACCTTGACGCGCTCAAGGGGCGCAAATGGGATGTCGTGATCGATAACCCAACCATGCTCCCGAAATGGGTGCGCGACGTGGCCGCGATCCTGAAGGGAAATGTCGATCGCTATATCTTTATCTCGACCATCTCGGTCTACGCCGACAGCTCGAAGCCGGGCATGGATGAGTCCGCGCCGCTCGCCAAATACGAAGGCACCGACGCGATGAAGGAAACGCGCGAGACCGTGATCGCGTCCAAGTTCGCGCTCTATGGTCCACTTAAGGCGCTCTCGGAAAAGGAGGTGGAACACTGGTTTCCGGGGAAAGCGTGCGTCATCCGGCCTGGACTGATCGTGGGTCCGGGCGACGAGACTGACCGCTTTACCTATTGGCCGGTACGGATCGATCGCGGCGGCGAAGTGCTCGCGCCGGGTAATCCGAGCGATCCCGTTCAATTCATTGATGCACGCGACCTCGCGGAATGCACAATCCGGATGGCGGAAATGGGTGCAATCGGGGTTTACAACGCGACCGGACCGGCCTCGCGCCTGACGATCAGCGGGATGCTGGAAGGAATCAAAACCGCGCTCGGCTCAAACGCGAAATTTACCTGGGTGCCGGCGGATTTTCTCGAGAAGGAAAAGGTCGCGCCATGGTCTGACATGCCAGTGTGGGTGCCGCCAACCGGGGAAGATGGCGGCATGGGGGCGGTCAGCATCCGGCGCGCGCTCGAGAAAGGGTTGACCTTCCGGCCGCTGGCCGAAACGGCGCGCGATACGCTTGCCTGGTTTAAGGCGCAGCCGAAAGAGCGTCAGGAAAAGCTGCGGGCCGGCCTGACGCGCGAGCGCGAAGCGGAGGTGCTCAAGGATTGGCGCGAGAAGAAGGACAAGTGATGCGTGACGGGTGACGAATGGTGCAAGTCTGCGGCGAGCGACGCGGCCGGCGCTACACCTCTCGCTCTTAAAACCCAGTCTCATCTTCGATCTCACTGCAGCGTCCGTTCGCGATTCATATTTCCGGCTTCCAGATTTCTCCTTCGCATCCTTCGTGGTTAACTCCTGAGGACCCGATGAATCGCGCGCAGAGACTCCTGCAAAAAGTGGTGGACGTTCACCCTAACGAATTGCGCGCCCTGCTTCTCGCCGGCTTTTTCAACTTCGTCATTCTAGGCAGCTATTATGTCATTCGCCCGATTCGCGACGACATCGCGGCCGCCGGCAGCCTCGAGAGTTTGTCCTGGATGTTTACCGGCACGCTGGTCGCGATGTTGCTCGCCAACACTCTCTTCTCCGCCATCGTCGCGCGGATGTCGCGCCGGAAATTTCTCCCCATCGCCTACCGCTTTTTCAGCGTGAACCTGGTTATTTTTTACCTGCTCATGCGCACTCTGACTCCGGCGCAGAATGTCTGGGTGGGGCGCGCTTTTTATGTGTGGGTGAGCGTTTTTAATCTCTTTGTCGTGACGCTTTTCTGGGCCTTCATGACCGATGTTTTCAACAGCGAGCAGGCGAAGCGGCTCTTTGCTTTCATCAGTGTCGGAGGATCGTTAGGCGCAATCGCGGGGCCAATCTTCACCGCTTCGCTTGTGCACCGGCTCGGGGCGGCGAACCTGATCCTGGTCACCGCCGCGCTCCTCGAGATTTTGCCCTGGTGCGTGAAGTCTTTTCCGGCGGAATTCCAAGGTCCACAAGCGCGGACCAGCACCGGCGAGCGGAAGGCCGATGAGGAGCTGGCCGATCCCGAAGTTACGCAGCGCCCGCCAGCCCCGGACGTCGGCGCGGAGCAACCGATCGGCGGGGGGATCATTTCGGGCATCGCGCACGTTTTCCGCTCGCCTTATCTGCTGGGCATCTGCGCCTTCATGCTGTTCCATGCCATCACTTCGACCCTGGTCTATTTTCAGCAGGCCGATATCACCGGTCACCAGTTTCACGATCGCGCGACGCGGACCGCCTTTTTCGCGCAGCTCGATCTGGCGGTTAACACCCTGACGATTGTTGTGCAATTACTGCTCACCGGCCGGCTCTTGAAATGGTGCGGAGTCGGATTCACTCTCGCGTTTTTGCCGGTGCTGAGCGTCTTCGGCTTTCTCGGCATGGGATTTGTGCCCGTGCTCGCGCTCCTCGCCGTTTTCCAGGTGCTGCGGCGGGCGGGAAACTTCGCTGTCACCCGGCCGGCGCGCGAGGTTCTCTTCACCGTCTTGCGACGCGAGGACAAGTATAAAGCGAAGAGTTTCATCGATACTTTCGTATATCGGACAGGCGATCAGATTGGTGCCTGGTCCTATCCATTGCTCACCTGGTTCGGGCTGGGGTTGACCGGCATTTCGTTTGTCGCTGCGCCCCTCGCGGCCATCTGGTGCGTGCTGAGTCTTTGGCTGGGCAGGAAGCAGGCCGCGCTGGCCGAGGCGCGGGCCTCAAGCCGGGCGATCTGACCGAGTGCGGGCGACACGGCCGTCGCCAGACGCTCCTAAACCGTCTCGTCTGCTTCGATCAGGCGCCGGCCCGTCTTGGCAATGAAGACGTCCTCGAGGGTTGGCTTGGCCAGGGTGATGGATTCGATCTCGCCCGGGAAAGTTTCCACCATCCGGGTAATGAAGCTCGGGCCTTCCGGGTGCTCGATCCGCACTTCGTCGTTCAGAATACTGACTTCCACGCCTAACGATTTAACGATGTGCTCGCCCAGCAATGTCGCATCCCGCGAACGCGCGCTGACGACGTCGCCGCCGATCTCGGCCCGCAGATTCTCGGGCGTGCCGGAGGCGACGATTCTGCCCCGATCGATGATCGCCACTCGGTCGCAACGTTCCGCTTCCTCCATCAGGTGGGTTGTGAGAAGCACGGTCACGCCCTGCTGATCGCGCAGACGATAGAGGATTTGCCAGAGATCGATCCGCGCGCCGGGATCGAGGCCGGTGGAGGGCTCGTCGAGCAAGAGCAGTTCCGGGCGGTGAAGCAGGCTCTTCGCAATCTCGACCCGGCGTTGCAAACCGCCGGAGAGTGTCTCGACCAGATCGCCGGCCCGATCGCGCAGGTTGAACTCGAGCAGGAGATGGTCGATCCGCGCGCGCAGCGCGGCGCCGGCCAGGCCATAAAGGTGTCCCTGGTGCGCGAGATTTTCGCGCACCTTCAGCTTCTTATCGAGGCTGGGCGCCTCGAAGACGACGCCGATGCGGCCGCGCAGGGCGCCGGTCTCGCGGAGGAGGTCGAGCCCGAGGATGCTGGCCGAGCCGCTGGTTGGCCTAACGAGCGTGGAAAGGATGCGAAAGAGCGTGGTCTTGCCGCCACCGTTCGGCCCGAGGAGCCCGAATATCTCGCGCGGGACAACCCGGAGCGAGACGTGATCGAGCGCAACGCGTTCGCCATAGCGGTGCGTGAGATCGCTGGTGCTCAGCGCGGCGGCAATTTCCGAAACATCCATCCGAGACGATAACGGGAACTCGCCCGGGCGCACGCGTAGCGCGGACCCGTTCGATTTCGCCGGCGCAGCCTATCGCCCGCGAGGAACGCGGACTAAGCCAGGTAGCGCTTGCCAGAAGGGAGAGCCGCGCCCCCACGCTGGCTGGTCGCATTCATTCCCGGTCCCTCTCGCTTCTGCGCGCCGCCACTGGGATTCTTGCGCGCGGTCAGGTCGCGCACTTTGCCGGAGGTTTTCTTGCGGGTCGTCTTGGTCGGTTTGGTCGCCATGTCGGATATCCTTCGTTGTTTGTTTCCACCAAGAGAGCCTGCCGGTTTCGGCGGCGTCAATCACAAAATAATCGCCAGCGCCGGGAAGCAGCCGCGCCCCTTTACACCCGGCGGCAGCAGTCGCAAGTTCGCCGATGCCAAACCTGGCCAGTTGGATCCGCCGTCGCGACGAGAAATGGTTCAATCCAATCCTCGCGACGCGTCCCGGGATCAAAGTCCAGAACGCCGCGCGCCACGCGGTCGCGCTCGATGAGATGGACGCGCTCCTCCTCACCGGGGGTAACGACATTTCGCAGGAACATCTCCGCCAGCCGGTGCTGGATCCGTCCCTTTTGGAGAAACCTGATTTGCCGCGAGACAAATGGGAATTCGCGGCCGTCCGGATCGCACTCGATCGTGGCCTGCCGATCCTGGCGATCTGCAAAGGAATGCAGCTCCTGAACGTGGCTCTCGGCGGCACCCTCCGACTCGATATTCCCGGTCATAATCTACCCGGGCAGAAATCGCACGATGTCCAGCCGCTGCGCAGCGATGCCTCGGCTGCGCACCGCTTCCAAAAGGTGAACAGCGCGCACCATCAGGCGATCGATCGCCTTGGGGAAGGTTGCGCCGTGGAATCGTGGTGTGCGACGGACGATGTGATCGAGCAATTCCGGTTGTCGGACCGGCCGTTTGGGCTCGCGGTGCAATATCATCCCGAGCGCGGCACGCTCTACGGCGCGCTCTTTGCGGATTTTTTTGGAACGGTTGAAGAAATGAAGCGTTGAAGCGGGAAAGGTCTCCCTGCCAGCTTGAGATCCAGACAAGGACGCTTCCACGCTTTGACGATTCACTTCCCGCGATAAACACAGCGCGCGGTCGGCGTTTCATGAATCACGATTTCGCACAAGCCAGGGCATTGCGGAGCGAGCTTTTCCCAAAACCACGCGGCCATATTCTCGATCGTCGGATTTTCCAAACCCGCGACGTCGTTCAGATACGAATGGTCAAGCTGCGCGACGAGCGGCTTCATCGCCGCGCTGATCTCGGCGTGATCGTAAACCCAGCCGCGCGCGCGATCGACCTCGCCTTCCACCGAAACCTCGACCTTGAAACTGTGCCCATGCATCCGGCGGCACTTGTGTCCCTCCGGCGCCGACGGGAGAGTCTGGGCAGCTTCGAAGGCAAAATCTTTCGTTAGGCGGACGCGCATCGCGGCACAAAAATCGCATTGCTCGTCGCGCCTGTCATCCAATGCATCGGCCAGGCGGGTCACGAACCATCCAGCCTGCCCCAGTGGCGCCAACTGGAACGAAGTCCTCAAGAAGAAACTGCCCTAACGAGTGACGACGCTGATTCGCATTCGGTCCGGGGCTGAATAGCTTCTGCTCTTCGCCATGGCGTCGCCTCTCCGCGGATCTCATCTGCCCCCGAGCAATGCGGCGCCGGATTCGCCCCCGGCCAGTCCAACTGTGCTCGCGATTCTCTTCGCGATCAGCTTTTCCCATCTCCTGAACGACACCATCCAGTCGCTCATCCCGGCGATTTATCCGCTCCTCAAGACCAGCTTCCACCTCAGCTTCGTGCAGGTCGGTCTGATCACGCTCGCCTTTCAAATGACTGCCTCGATTCTGCAACCGTTCGTCGGCTCGTACACGGACCGGAAGCCCAAGCCTTACTCACTCGCCTGCGGGATGGGTTTGACCTTGGGCGGTCTTGTTCTGCTCGCGAACGCGACCCACTACGCGATGGTGGTGGGAGCGGCCGCGCTCGTCGGGATGGGCTCGTCGGTTTTCCATCCGGAATCGTCGCGCGTCGCCCATCTCGCCTCCGGCGGCCGGCACGGGTTTGCACAATCGCTTTTTCAGGTTGGTGGGAACACCGGCAGTTCCTTGGGCCCGCTCCTCGCCGCCCTCATCGTCGTTCCCCACGGGCAGGGCAGCGTGCTCTGGTTCGCGCTCGTTGCGCTCCTCGGGATCGGCACTCTCACCGGGGTCGGCCGGTGGTATCGCACCCATTTACAGGAGGCGAAAGCGCGCCTGGCGCCTTCTCCGCAGCCGGCACGCCAGCTCTCGCGCCGGGTCTGGTTTGCCCTTTGCCTGCTTGGGGTGCTGATTTTTTCGAAATACTTCTACCTCGCCTGCCTAACGAACTACTACACCTTTTACCTCATCCGCAAATTTCATCTCTCGGTCCAGGGGTCGCAATTTCACCTTTTCCTTTTTCTCTTTGCCGTCGCGCTCGGCACCATCCTGGGCGGGCCGATCGGCGATCGTTACGGGCGCAAACTGGTCATATGGGTTTCGATTCTCGGCGTCGCCCCATTCACCATCGCGCTCCCGCATGCCAATCTCTTCTGGACCGGCATTCTCACTGTCATCATTGGAATCATTCTCGCTTCCGCATTTTCCGCTATTCTGGTTTACGCGCAGGAGCTGGTTCCGGGAAAGGTTGGTTTGATCTCGGGGTTATTCTTCGGGCTCGCCTTCGGCATGGCCGGCATCGGTTCCGCTGTCCTCGGCGAGTTGGCTGACCGCACCAGCATCAATTACGTTTTTGAACTCTGCTCATTCCTGCCGCTGATCGGCCTGGTGACCGCGTTTCTGCCGAACGTGCGCAAGGCGTAACACAGGCCTATTACACCCCGCGCTGCGTCGGCGTCCAAATGAACTTGTGCATCTGGAGCTGAAAGCGCACCGGGAGATTGTCGGCCAGGATCCATTCCACGATGAGGCGCGGATCGATCCGGCCGAAAATGGGGGAGAAAAGGAGCGCGCGGCAGCGCTCCGCGAGACGATGCGTCCGCAACTGCGTGCACGACCATTCGTAATCCTCGCGCGAGCCGATGACGAATTTCACTTCGTCGCGCGCGGTCAGATGCTCGATGTTGGAAAACAGGTTGCGCTCAACTTCGCCGCTCCCGGGCGTTTTCAAATCCATGATCCGATGCACGCGCGGATCGACCGCCGAGATGTCGTGTGCCCCGCTCGTTTCGAGAAGCACGGTGCGCCCGGCGTCGGCCAGCAGGGTCATCAAGGGCAGAACGTTTTTCTGCAACAACGGTTCGCCGCCGGTGATTTCGACCAGCGGACAATTGTATCGGAGGACGGCCTCAACGATTTCGCCTAACAATTCTTTCCGGCCTTCGTAAAAGGCGTATTCCGTGTCGCAGTAATTGCAGCGCAGATCGCAGAACGTGAGCCGGACGAAAACACACGGCAACCCCGCCCAGGTGCTCTCGCCCTGCACGGAAAAATAAATCTCATTGATCGTCAGGCTCTTTGCGCGGTCGGACATGCTGGCCGGAGAATGTATCATCGAAACGACGTTTCGTGAGGAACAGAAGATCCCATTTTCCGGGGGAGCACGGCTACCGCAGATCAGCCCCAAAGCCAGATCAGGCGGGCAGGAGAAAGTTCGACTGACTCTGCGCCGCGCCCTGCCCGTCAACGACCGCTATTCAAAAACCGATGTTCCACGGGCTCGTTAGGGCAAAATCACATTCCGCACTCTTTCTTTGCCTCGGCATAGCTCGAACGAACGCGCTCCAGGCTGGCGAGGTATTTGTCGAGCGCAGGCGCATCCTGGATTCGGGCGAGGTTCGAGGGCGAGTAGAGTCGCGAAAAAATCGCGTGCACGATCTTCGCGCGCGGCACATTTCGTTCGCCGTAGCCCGACGGAATGTTGCTCGACCAATAGCGCACGTAATCGCGCCCTAGTTTCCCCTCCATCCCGAGGTAAATCACCGAGTGCCCGTGCTCCGCGCGTCCTACTTCCGGCGACCAGAAAATCTTCATGAAATCGCCCGGCTGCGCTTCTTGGAAATCGTCGAAGTTGCGACCAATCCCAAGTTCGTAAAAAAGTCGCGCTGTGCCCGGGCCGTTTGCATTCCAGCGGCCCCAGATGCCCGCGCCGTCGCGCTGCCCGCGGATCAGCAAGGCATTGAGCGTGCGGGAGCTGAGTTGGAGGTCACCGCGATCGCGCAACGCTTCGATCGTCTTTAGAAAAACGAGATAGGTCGCTCCGGAGCAGTAGCTCGGAGAAGCGACATCCGGCAGGACAAAAAATTTGCCCGACTCAAGGTGCGCGGCTGACTGCAAACGGCTGGTCGCGACATGCGAGGTCGAATATGTTCCGCCGACGGGCATCTGCCTGATCTGTTGCAGAATCACTTCATTCAGCGGGCTGGTGGGCAACTGGGCGGGCGATTCGTTAGGCACGAAACCGCCGACGAGAAGGGCAAGCAGGACAAAACGCACTTGAGATCAATAGAGGAATTGGTCGCGCGAGCAAGACCACCCGGTGAGCGAGACTCTGTCGAGCCGGATGGAGGGGGCGCGTTTACCCGGACGTTCGGCCTTCAGCGAGGCATCGAAAAGAGCACGCGAGGAAGCCCGCAGGGGCGGACGGTCTGTGCGCTCCCGGAGAGTTGGCTTTCGCACAAGAGTATGTTAACGACCAAAACAGATGCTTCGTTTCACGAAAATGAACGGCGCGGGCAACGATTTCGTGTTGCTCGACAATCGTGCCGGCGACCTCGCGCTGACCCGCGAACAGATTTCCCGCCTCTGCGACCGGCATCGTGGTGTGGGCGCGGACGGCGTCCTTCTCCTCGAACGCCCGACCAACGGAGCCGATTTCCGGATGCGCTATTACAACGCCGACGGCGGCGAAGCTGAGATGTGCGGCAACGGCGCGCGCTGCTTCGCCCGCTTCGCGGATCGCACCGCCGGTCCACTGGAGAAGGTTTCCTTTGAAACGCCCGCCGGAGTGATTGGCGCCGTGCTGATCGGCGACCTGGTCAGGTTGCAGATGAGCCAGCCTAACGACCTTCGGCTCGGCCTCGAAGTGCCGGTGAACGGCAAAGAACTCATGGCCCACTACGTCGATAGCGGTGTGCCGCACATCGTCGTGCCGGTAGCCCGGATCGAGGAGGTCGATGTTCGCTCACTGGGCGCAATTCTGCGCCACCACCCGATGTTTGCGCCGCGTGGCGCCAACGCCAACTTCAGCGAACAGCGCGGCCCGCGCCGCGTCGCCATTCGGACCTACGAACGCGGAGTCGAGGATGAAACGCTCGCCTGCGGGACCGGCGTGGTTGCGAGTGCGATTATTTTTGCCGCCACCGAAAACGTCTCCGGCCCGATCGATGTGCTGGTCCGCGGCGGCGATACCTTGCAGGTCGATTTTGCCCGCGAGGGCCACGCTTTTAGCAAGGTAACGCTGACCGGCCCGGCCGACTTCGTCTTCGACGGCTCGATTGAGTTATGAGACGCGAATCGAAATTCCTGATTCGTGCATCGGAGCGTGCTCAACTCGATAACGATTCACGATTCACGATTCACGATTGAACCCTTCAACTCGCACCATGTTCCACGGCACCTTCACCGCCCTCGTTACCCCTTTCAAAAATGACGAGATCGATATCGAGGCGTTCAAGCACTTGATCAAAGCTCAGATCGCCGGCGGCGTCACAGGGATTGTCCCGGTTGGGACGACGGGCGAATCGCCGACCCTGAGCTGCGGTGAACGCCACCAGGTGATTGAGCTGGCGGTGAAAGTGGTGCGAAATCGTTGCCAGGTAATCGCGGGCACCGGTTCCAATTCAACGCGCGACGCGATCATGCATACGAAGGAAGCGGAGGAGATCGGGGTGGATGGCGCGCTGCTCGTTGCGCCCTATTACAACAAACCGAGCCAGGAAGGTCTTTTTCGCCATTTCGCCGCCATCGCCGAAGCGACCTCGCTCAAGCTCGTGCTCTACAACATTCCCGGGCGCTGCGGAGTCGACATCGCGGCTGACACGGTCGTCAGGCTGGCGCAACACTGCCCGAACATCGTGGCGATCAAGGAAGCGAGCGGGAGCGTCGATCGGGTCAGTGAGCTCGTCCGCCGGCTGCCGGAAAGCTTCACCGTCTTGAGCGGCGACGACTCGTTGACGCTTCCTTTTCTTTCGGTCGGTGCGGTTGGGGTCGTCAGTGTCGCTTCCAATCTTTTCCCGGCGGAAATTTCGCAACTCGTCAGGCTATTCCTCAATGGCAAAGAAGAGCAGGCTCGCCAGTTGCACCGAAAATTCTTCGCGCTCTTCAAGGATCTTTTTATTGAACCGAACCCCGTGCCGGTAAAGACGGCACTGGCCTGGCGCGGCGCAATCGCGGCCGATTGCCGGTTGCCTCTCACCGGCATGAACAAGGCGAACGAAGAGCGCCTGCGCAAAACGATCGAGGAGCTGGAGCAATTACTGAAATGAACGCCCCGACCCGGGTGCTGCTCGTCGGCGCGCTGGGCCGAATGGGCCAGGCCGTCTCTGCGGCAGTCGCGAAGGATTCCAGCCTGACGATTGCAGCCAGACTGGATCGCGCTGATGCAATGGCGCCCGCGATCGAAGATTGCGATGTCGTGATCGATTTCAGCGCCGCCGACGCCACGGCGGAGGTTTGCGCGGCGTGCACGCAACATCACAAACCGCTCGTGCTCGGCACGACCGGGCATAACGCGGCCCAAAAGGAATCAGTCGCCACGGCGGCCCGGGTCATCCCGGTCGTTTTTGCGGCGAATTTTAGCGTCGGTGTGAACACGCTTTTCGCGCTCACCCGTCGCGCCGCGGAATTGTTGGGCGGCGATTTCGATCTTGATGTGATCGAAATGCATCATCGAACCAAAAAGGACGCGCCCAGCGGCACGGCGAAACGTCTTGTGGAAGTCTTGCAGGAGGTGCGCGGAGGGCGATGCGAAATCCCCGCGAAATCCATTCGCGCCGGCGATATCGTGGGCGAGCACACGGTTATTTTTACTGGACCGGGCGAACGTTTGGAACTGACCCATCGCGCCACGAGCCGCGAGACTTTCGCAGTCGGCGCCCTGCGGGCGGCGCGCTGGGCGCTCACCCAACCGGCCGGGCTCTACAAAATGGAAAATGTCCTCGGGTTGTAGAGGTGGCCGGATCGGCTGCAAAGAACGATTCGCTGGACCGGTCTGCAAGGCAGGAGTTTGCGGGCCTCGCGACCGCCGCAACCCGCCAATGAATTGGCGCTATACTGGACGCGCCCGATGAGAGCCGGGATCGCACTCGGCGCCAATCTTGGCGACCGAGTCGCCAGCCTAACGAATGCGCGGACACGAATCTTCGCCTTGCCCGGGGTCTCGGCACCGCTTCTATCCTCGGCCCTTTACGAAACCGAACCGGTCGAATGCGAGCCCGGCGCGGAAAGATTCCTCAACGCGGTGGTGGAAATCGGTTACGCCGGTCGTTCGCAGCAATTGCTAGAGGAGCTGAAGAAAATCGAAGCCGCGCTTGGGCGCCCGTCGGAACGTGCGCGCAATCACTCGCGGACGATCGACCTCGACCTGCTCTATCACGGCGCGCGCCTGCTCGATGATCCGCAGCTTCAACTGCCTCACCCTCGCATGCACCTGCGCGGTTTCGTCATTCATCCGCTGGCGGAAATTCGCCCTAATCTGGTGCTGCCGGGACAAACCCGAACGGTCGGCGAACTGGGTGAGGAACTGACCCATGGACCGTCGGTGGTGCGCTCGCCGCGGCAATGGTAAGGTCGCAGGCCATGGAGGACTTTCGCGCGCGCAAACATCGTCGGGAACGCATCACCGCGCTCACGGCTTATGATTATCCGACCGCCCGTCTCCTCGACGAAAGCGGAATCGACATCATCCTGGTCGGAGACTCGTTAGGCATGGTCGTGCTCGGCTATCCCGACACAACCGAGGTGAAGTTCGAGGAAATGTTGCATCACACCCGGGCAGCGGCGCGCGGGGTGAAACGGGCGTTGCTGGTGGCCGATCTTTCCATTGGGACCTACGACACACCTGAGGCGGCAGTCGCGAACGCGCGGCGTCTCATGGAAGCGGGCGCGCAGGCGGTAAAACTGGAAGGCGGCACGAGTCATGTGGCGCAGATCGAAGCGATCGTCGGGGAGAAAATCCCCTTAATGGCGCACATCGGGATGTTGCCGCAGAGCGTGCGCCTAGAGGGCGGCTACAAAGTGAAGGGGCGCGGCCCGGCCGAGGCGGAACGATTACTGGCGGATGCGCGCGCCGTGGAAGCGGCCGGCGCCTTTTCCGTCGTGCTCGAGATCGTAGCGGCGGAAACGGCGCGCCAGCTCACGGACGCGATCGCAATCCCGACGATCGGGATCGGCTCGGGCGAACATTGTGACGGCCAGATTCTTGTAACGCACGACCTGATCGGTTTGTACCCGTGGTTCACGCCGAAATTCGTTTCGCCCGCCGCTTCGGTGGGGGAGGAGATTCGGCGCGCTGCGCGCATTTTCATCGATCGAACCCACGGCTCGATTCGTTAGCGGGCGCCGGGATGAGCGATCCCGGGTCGAGCGGCAAAGTTTGACAAACATTTTCGCGGATCGTTTGTCTAACCCGGGATGAGAGCTGCGACCGCACGAATTGCCGAGCCGTTGCCGGTCTGGTCGGGCCGAAGCAAACAGCACAACTGGCTCCTCGTCGGTCTCATTTGCTCGCTGACGCTCCACGCGCTCCTTTGCCTCTTCTTTTACCGCACCGACTTTGAACCTGCGGCCGCGCTCGGAATCGAAAAACGTCCCCCGCCAACCTTCAAAGTAAAGAGCATCGAGATGTCGCCGAAGCCGCTCGATCAGTCCGCAGCCAGCTCCGCGGCGGAAGCAGCCAAACCGAAGCCGGACCAGACCAACGTGCAGCTGCCGGACGACCAGAAGTCGTTCGACAAGCTTCTGCAGGAAGTGCACGCGACCGCGGCGATGCCGGACGACACACGTGACGTCTTGCCGGACAAACCGAAGGTCGAGCAGACGAACCTGAATTCGGTCATCAACGAGATTGAAAAAACGACCGCGCAGTCGCTCGACAAATCGCCCAGCGCGAAACGCGAGCAGGCCCTGCTGAACAACGTGGCCGATTCCGGGCGGCCGCAGCCCGCCATGACTGGAACGGAACTGGCGACGAGCACGGCAATCAAACAACCCAATAATTTCAACGCCCTGGCCGGTGATAGCGCCGGCCCGCGGACCGATCACGCACCGGGTTTCAGCGATCTGGAGTCGCTCCTCTCGCAAAAGGGTCCGCTCGGATCCGGCACGAGATTCAAGATGCCTAACAATCAGCTGTTCGAATACGACAGCGCAGAATTGCGCGGCGCCGCGGTCGAGCAGTTGCAAAAGGTGGCAATACTGATCAAACGCAATCCGAAGGCGACATTCACGCTCGAGGGTTACACAGATTCCTATGGCTCGGAGGAATACAATCTCGATCTGAGTTATCGGCGGGCGGAAAGTGTGAAAGCGTATCTGGTAAACGTCCTCGGGATCAACCCAGCGCAGATCGAGACGCACGGTTACGGGAAGACCAATCTGCTAACGTCGCCGGATGCGTCGATCGAAGAGCAGGAGATCAATCGCCGCGTCGTGGTCGTGGTACATTAGCGTTCTGGCGACGCGCTGTGAGCGCTGCAAGGGGATGCTGGACGTGCGGTTCGGCGGTCATAGAGCGCCGCCAGAACGCTCACCAGTTCTTGATCCACGCCAATGAAGCAGGCGTGCTTTCCTGGTCCACACTCCCGGCGGTGCTCCAAAGATCGAAAGTTGGATTATACCCCTTATTCGAATCCGTCTGATAGATCGTGGAATATCCATAACTGTTCCCGAAAGGATCTTTGAGGTATCCAACCTGAGCTGATTGATCAGCAGGGCTGAGTTGGTTAGGCTTAAACATCATGTAGGAAGTCGATCCTGGATCGGACTGGCGATTAAGGTCGTTGTCGCCGCTCAGCGCCTTGTACAAGGTTAGACTTGCGCTTTTGTAAGCCGTCTGGGTCGGATCTCCCATCGTCCGCGCGTTGACTGAGTTGTCGACCGGATAAATCCCATGATCCGCCTGGTAATTCTCGAGCGCGGCTGAGATGGCGGCGATCTCGGCTTCGGCGCGGGAGCGTGCGCCTTTGTTGTAGACGTAACTGCTCGTCGCCAAAACCAATCCCGCGAGGACAAGAATGATCGCGAGCACGACCAGAACCTCAATGATGGTGAAAGCGGCTGAACCGCGCATCAGCTCTGCTGTTGCAATCCGCCGATGATGCTGATCAACGGCATGAACAACGCGATCACGATCGTGCCGACGATCAGGGCCAGAAACACGATCATGATCGGCTCCAGCATCGAGGTCAGTCCGGCGACCGAGTTGTCGACTTCATCGTCGTAGACTTCCGCGATCTTGAGCAGCATTTCGGGCAACTGACCGGTTTCCTCGCCGACGTCGACCATGCTGATGACCATGGGCGGAAAAGCACCGCTTGCTTCCAATGGTTGCACGATCGATTCGCCCTCTTTGACTGAATCGTGCACCATCAGGATGGCATCGCCGATGACGACGTTGCCAGCCGTTTCACGGGTAATGTTGAGCGCCTGCAAAATCGGCACGCCACTCGTGACCAGCGTGCCTAACGTTCGCGCGAAACGCGAGATCGCGGTCTTGCGGTTCAGGTCGCCAAAAAGCGGAGCGCGCAATTTCAAGCTGTCGATCACGGTGCGTCCGCGGGTGGTGCGCGAAATGAATTTGTAGCCAGCGACAAGCGCGACCAGGACGCCGACCAGAATCAGCCAGTGGTCCTTGAAGGTGTCGCTAAGATTGATGACGAACTGGGTGATGGCCGGGAGCGGTTTGTCGCCCAGCATGTCGTGAAAGATCTGCTGAAATTTCGGCACGATGAAAACGAGCAGGAATGACATGATGCCGAAGGCAAGCACAAGCACGATCGCGGGATAAATCATGGCGGCGACGACCTTGTTCTTCACCCTCTGCGCCTTTTCCTGAAACTCGGCGAGACGGCTGAGGACAAGATCGAGCACACCGCCGAGCTCGCCCGCCTTCACCATATTGACGTAGAGCCTGTCGAAGATACGCGGATGTAGCGCGAGACTTTCAGAGAAAGTACTCCCGCCCTGCACCGCGCCGGAGAGTTGATCAATCGTCTTTTTTAAGACGATGTCGTGTTCCTGCTTCGAGAGCACATTGAGGCCGCGGAGCAATGGCAGACCGGCGTCGATCAGGGTTGCAAGCTGGCGGGTGAAAACCATTAGCGTTTTCGCCTTCACCGTTTTCCTTTCCAAGAGAACGAATCCCTTGCGTTTATTCTGGGCAGCCGGAGCGGCTTTGGCCCCGCGCCCGCGGATTTTCTTTCCCACTGCGACGCCCAGGCCTTCCTCGAAGACGCTGGTCGGGAAATAACCGGCCTGCCGCAGCTGGCCGATCGCGTCGTTTGTCGAGGCGGCCTCAACCAAGCCGGTCAATTCCTGACCTCGAGCATCGAGGGCGACGTAATTGAAGCGCGGCATGGGCGGGAAAGACGATGGGGAGAATGGAAAAGCGGCAGGATTCGGTCGAGTGATTCTGACTGAACGTCAGGCGCGATGTCGAGTCCGGATCGCACGCCTCAAGTATATTTCAGCACTTCCTCGATTGTCGTGTCGCCGTCGAAGACGCTCCGCATGCCGTCCTGGCGCAGGCTAAGCATACCAAGCTCGATTGCCTTTTGTTTCAAGAGGATGGAAGGGGCGCGCTCGTCGATCAAGGCGCGAAGCGGGTCGGTGATTTTCATCAATTCGTAAATGCCCTTGCGACCCCGGTATCCTGTCTGGTTGCATTTTTCGCAGCCTTTGCCGTAGTGGAAACGGCGTTCCCCGATTTCGCTGAGGGAAAGATTCAACTCGGCCAGAATCGATTCGTTAGGCCGATAGGCTGTCCGGCAATCCGGGCAGATGCGGCGGAGCAAGCGCTGGCCGAGAACCGCGGCGAGGGTTGACGAGATGAGGAATGGCTCCACTCCCATGTCGATCAGGCGTGCAATGGCGCCGGGCGCGTCGTTCGTATGCAGGGTCGTGAAGACAAGATGCCCGGTAAGGGAAGCTCGAACGGCGATCTGCGCCGTCTCGAGATCGCGCGTTTCACCGATCATGATGCGATCGGGGTCCTGGCGAAGGAAGGCACGCAGGACGCGGGCGAAGGTCAGACCGATGGCGTCGTTCACCGGCACCTGCATGATGCCTTCGAGATCGTACTCGACCGGTTCCTCGGCCGTCAGGAGCTTCGAATCGATCGTGTTGATCTTGCGCAGGCAGGAGTAAAGCGTCGTCGTTTTACCCGCACCGGTCGGGCCGGTCACAATAAAGATTCCGTTAGGCCGCTCGAGCACTTCGAGGACGTCATTGAGGATGTAATCGGGCATCCCCAGTTGCTCGAGATCGAGGTTCGCCGTCGAGCGATCGAGCACCCGCAAGACGACGCTCTCGCCGAACTGAGTCGGCAAAGTCGAGACGCGCAGATCGACCGCGCGGCCCGCGATGTTTTTCTGAATCCGGCCATCCTGCGGGAGTCGCCGCTCGGCAATGTTCATGTTCGCCATCACCTTGACCCGCGAAATGACCGGGAGCGCGAGATGCCGCGGCGGGGGCGCCATTTCGTAAAGCGCGCCATCGACGCGATAGCGGACTTTGAATTCGTTCTCGAACGGCTCAAAGTGAATATCGCTCGCCCGGTCCTGGATGGCCTGGTAGAGGATGAGATCGACGAAGCGAATAATTGGAGTGGCGTTGGCTTCCACTTCGACATTCCCGGCGATCGATTTTTCGCCCGCCAGCGTCATCAACTCGCCGGCTTCGCCGAGCTGCCTGAGGATATCCTCCATGCTGGAAGCGTCCTCCCCGTAGTGTTTGCGCAGGCGGTCCTCGATCTGCCGGCTGGGCGCGAGCACGACTTCGATGTCGCGGCCGAGGGTGAAACGGAGGTCTTCGACCGTTTGGGTATCGAGCGGGTCGACCAGCGCGACGCGAATCGCAGCGCCCTCTTCGCCGATTGGCAGGGCGCGATGCAAACGGGCCAGTCCGGCCGGGATCAGGTGCAGGATGCGGGGGGTCAATTCGACCGCATCGAGATTGATCATTTGTGTCCCGAGCGCGTCGGCGATGGCACGATAAAATTGCGCTTCGTCGACGATCCCGTGATCGACCATCGCCTGTTCGATCGCCTTGCCATTCTCTGCCGTCTCAAAGAGAACGTCATCGGCCTGGGCACGATCCATCAAACCTTGCTCGATAAAAAGGTCGGCGAGGCGCTCGTTATTCATTGGAAGAAAATTCGAATGTCGGATTTCTAAATCCGAAGCAATGACCCAACGGCAAACGCGCAAACGACCAGATCCAAAACGGGGCGCGCCAACGTTTCGTGCTTTGAATTTTGACTTTCGAGTTTGTTTCGGGCTTGGTCATTCGGATTTCGGATTTTCTTAATTGGCATCTCCGATTGTAATCGAGATCACTTCCTCGGCGCTCGTTAGGCCAGCGAACACTTTGCGCAGGCCGTCTTCGCGCAGGGTCCGCATCCCGAGCTGGCGGGCGCACTGCCGCAAGGGCGCAGTGGGGACGCGCGCATTCACCATGTGGCGCACTTCGTCGTCGATCTCGAAGATTTCGAAAACGCCCATCCGACCCTTGTAACCGGTCCGCCAGCATTGTTCGCACCCGACCGGCCGCATGACACTGGCTTCGCTCAGTTGCGAGGCTTCAATCCGCAGGGCGCGCAACTCCGAGGCGGAGAGATCGCCCGGTTCCTTGCAATGGAGACAGAGTCGCCTGACGAGTCGTTGGGCCACGATGGCGCGGAGGGAGTTGGCGACGAGAAACGGTTGCACCCCGAGGTCGATCAGGCGGGCGACCGCGGAAGGTGCGTCGTTGGTGTGCAGGGTACTGAAAACGAGGTGGCCGGTAAGGCTGGCGTGGGTCGCGATCGACGCCGTCTCCAGGTCGCGGATTTCACCGATCATGATGACGTTCGGGGCCTGACGCAGGATGGAACGAAGCGCGGCGGGGAAGGTCATGCCGATCTCGGCATTCACCTGCACCTGGTTGATCCCATTCATCTGGTATTCAACCGGCTCCTCGACGGTGATGATCTTGCGATCAGGCTTGTTGATGTCATGGAGGCAGGCGTAGAGCGTGCTCGTCTTGCCGGAGCCGGTTGGGCCCGTGACGAGCAGAATACCGTCAGGCGCGCGCAGAAGGCGCTCGAAAGTTTCCTGGTCATCGCTCAGGAATCCAAGCTCGGGCAAACCAAGGAGCAGACTCGTCTTGTCGAGCAGGCGCAGCACCATGCTTTCGCCGTGGTTAGCCGGGACGGTCGAGACCCGCAGGTCGATTGGCTTGCGGCCCATCTTTACCTGGATGCGGCCGTCCTGCGGGAGACGCTTTTCCGCAATGCTCATCGAGCCGGTCATGATCTTGAGCCGGCTAATGATGGCAGACTGCAACTTTTTCGGCGGCGATGGAATTTCGTGCAGCACGCCGTCGATCCGGAGCCGGACACGGAAGCTTTTCTCGAGCGGTTCGAGATGGATGTCGCTCGCGCCGAGCTTGTGCGCCTCAAGCAGGAGGATCGAGACCAGGCGAATGATCGGCGCCTCGCCTTCCGGCAATTCGGCGCCCTCCGTGATGTCGATTTCGGCGAGTGCCGCGTCGCCGACTTTCCGGCTTAAGACATCGACCGCTTCCTCTGCACTGCCGTAATACTTGAGCAAGGCCTCGTGGATTTTTTCCGGTGCGGTGCAGACCAGCTCGATCTCGCGTCTTAACAAGAAACCAAGGCTGTCGATGCTGTAGATATCGAGCGGATCGCCGGTGGCAACGACGAGCCCGCGTTCGTTGCGCGCGATCGGGATCATTTTGAAACGGCGAGCCTCCTGCGGCCTGATTTCGCCGATCACGTCCGGCGCTACGACGATACCGGCAAGATCGATCCAACTCATCCCGGCCTCGGCAGCGACGGCTCGGGAAACGTCGTCGGCCGAAATCAGGCCCTGGCTGACGAGCGCCTCGATCACGCTGCTCTCGCCGTCGCGGCTGGCGCGGGCTTCCTCGATCTGCTGGTGGGTCACGAGCCCGAGATCGCGCAGGAGATTGAGAATGGGCTCTTCGTTAGGTGGGGGCACGCGCAGAAGATGATGGCGATCAGGACGCGAAAAGGAAAGCGCGAAGTGCGTTGATACCGCACCGCCTTCTTCAGGCTGATCAGGCGCCCGACAACACGATATCCGGCGTGATCTTGCCGCCGGTCGAGCGCGAGGAGGAGGCTAGGCTTCCGGCTGGATCACGAACCCGACGCCCGGTTCCGCTTCGCCCGTAACCTGTGTCTGGTTCTGCAGGTAGGTTCGACCCTTATAAAATGGCGTAACGATTGCGAATAAGACGCCTGTGCCCAGCATCACCCAGATAAAAAACATGAAGTAACTCGCGCCCTGAAGCTTCACGCTGCCATCCGGATTCTGGATAATAAAATTGACGACGGCGGTGAAGGCATTTCCGAGCGAGACAGCAAGCAGATACGTGCACATGATCAGTGATTTCAGTTTCACCGGCCCCTGGGTGTAGGAAAACTCGAGGTGAGTGGGTGAGACCAGGGTTTCGCCCGCGGTCAGAACGACAAACGCCCACACCTGCCAGATGATGCTCGGCCGAGCGCCGGCGTCGATCCGCCTCTGAATCATGGCGATGATCAGAAAGGACGCGGCGGTAACGAATAATCCGGCGCCGATTTTTCGGAGCGGTGTCAAACGCACGAACTTCTCAACAAACGGATAGAGCCAGTAGGAAAAGACCGGCAGCATGATTAAAATAAAGATCGGGTTGACGGTTTGGATTTGCGACGACAACCACTCGATCCCGAACAAATGCCGGTCCATCGATTCCGCCTGGACAATCCAGGAAGAAAAGTTCTGCTGCCACAGTGCCCAGAAAATCATCACGAAAGGCACCGGCATCAGAACGTTCAGAATAATCTTTCCGGTCTCCTTATTGAAAATCTCACGAGCATAGTTTCGGAGGCCGACCGGCGGGATGTGGACGAATTTCTTGCGCCCCAGCCAAAAAATGAGCGTCGCGATAGCCATGAAAACACCCGGAAGGCCAAAGGCGATGTCGGGACTGTGCAGGTGCGGACTTTCCAAGAAACCAACTATCGCGGGCGGAAGCTTGGCGACCATTCCCGTCGGATCGACTTTGTAGGGATCCAACAGCCACGGGATCAGCAGGGTGGAAATGAATGAGCCGGCGTTGATGGAAAAATAAAACCAGTTAAAGACGCGCGTGAGCAAATGCTTGTTCGTTTCGCCGAATTGATCGCCCACGTTGGTCGAGACACACGGCTTAATTCCACCCGCGCCAATCGCGATTAGCAAGAGGCCGATGGCGAGGAGATAACGAGGCTCGATCGCATGCGCGACCGGCGAACCAATCAACGCCAGGACGGCGTGTCCGGCGCAGTAGACAATCGAGATCCAAAAGACGACCCAAAACTTTCCGAAGAGAGCGTCGGCCAACACTGCTCCAAAGATGGGAAGAAAATAGAGGGAAAAAACGAAAGTGTGATACCAGGCTTCCGCGTTCGCCGCCGGCATCGTGCTCAAGTGACCCATCTTGTCCAGGAGGTACTTGGTCATGAACACGGTCAGGATCGAGTTCATCCCGTAGTAGGAAAAGCGCTCGGCTGCCTCGTTGCCGACGATATACGGCACGCCCGGCGGCATGGTGCTGATCTTGGGCGGCGTCGTGAGGTACTGCGTTTTAGCCATGGCGCTGCTTTCCGTTAGAGCTCGATCGACGCCTCAGGGCTGCTGCTTCGGGAAAAAATTTGCGGGTGTGGGCGAAACGATCGCGACGGCAGGGCGAGCGTCGGCCGGTTCTTCCCCGGCTGGCTTGAGCGGATGGAGGTGCTCCTTTTGCAGCTCGGGCATTTCTCCGAGGTGATGCCGTTCGCAGGAACTGAATACCAGAAGCAAACCGGCGAGCGCCGCCAGCGGAGAAAACCGAAAACGAAACATGCGGGAGGAGATTAAGGGGCGAGTTGCGCGAGGCGCAACAAAAAGATTGAAGCGCTCTCGAGCTACTCCCAACTCGACAGTAGTGACTGCTTGACCACACTTTCGACCCATGAGGCAGTCGATCGTGTCCCGTCAGCCGGCCCTGATTCTTCTCCTGGCGCTTTCTTTTCCCTCATGCCGGACCGCACCTCCGAGCGCGCCTCCACCCAAACCACCCGCGAAACTTTCTCCGGCCGGGGAGCGATACAAAAAGGCCGTCGAGGACCGACTCGGTCCTCTCTGGTATGTCCTGACCAAAAGC